>NZ_JBFBOC010000012.1:0-194103 GCF_040685975.1 Kitasatospora sp. NPDC086791
GGCCCCGCCCCGGGGGGCCGCGGCGCTCTGGCCGCGGGGGCGTGGCGCGCCCGCGCCCGGCGTGGGGCCGAACGGCTTGCCGTACGGGCTCGTGGTCGTGGTGGCTCGCGGTCGTGGCGCGTGGCAGTCGGAGCGGCTCGCGCTCGTGGCGGCCGACGGCTGCGGCGGCTCGCGGACTCGCGGGCCTACCGGCTCACGAGGTCTTCAGCAGCGACCAGTTCTGGTAGGGCCGACCGTTCGCCTGCTGCAGCTCCAGCAGCCAGCCACCGTAGTACCAGCGGTCGCTGAGCCCCAGCACCAGCGAGCCACCGTTCGCCGTGACGGTGAACCCGCCCTCGGCGGCGGTGAGCTGCCACGCCTGCGCGGCCGAGTCGGAGCACGGCTGCTGGGCCACGTACTGCCCGGCGACCGGGGCGCCGCCGAGTTGCAGGCACTTGCCGGAGCGCGCCGACTTGATCCGCACCGCGCCGTTGCCGGCGTCCTCGAACTGCCACTTCTGGTTGGCGTAACCGGTGCGCTGGTAGGCGATGGCGACCGTGCCGTCGTTCATCGAGCTGCCCCACAGGTCGGCCGCCTGGCCGGTGAGGCCGTTGACCATGGTGTAGTTCGCGCCCGGCTGCGGGCGTCCGGCGTCGGAGACGGTACGGAAGGTGGCGGCGCGGCCGGGCTTGCCGACCGCACCGGCGGCGTCGCGGACGGCGACGGCCACGGTGTACGAGGTGCCGGGGGCGAGGCGGACCAGGCCGACCACGGTCGAGCGGACGGTGCCGATCGCCTGGCCGTTCAGCAGGACGTCGTAGCCGGCCGCCGAGGGAGCGGCCTTCCAGCTCAGCATGACCGAGTTCTGGGTGATCTGACTGACCGTCACCTCAGGAGCCGTGCTGCCCGAAGTCGGGGTCGCGGTCGGCGACGGGGAGCCGGTCGGCGTGGCGGTGGGGCTGCCGGAGGGCGTCGGGGACGGCGAGGGCGTGCGGGTGGGCGAGGCCGTCGCGGTCGGGGTCCCGGTCGGAGTCGGAGTCGGGGTCGGGGTCGGCGTGGGGTTCGGGCCGTTGCCACCGCCCGCGATGAGGAAGCGGTTGTTCGCGACGTTCCAGTGGGTGGTGAGGTAACTGCCCGGCGCCGGAGCGGTGTTGTAGTAGTCGTCGTGGTTGCAGTCGAGCCGGTCGTCATGGGCGCGGTCCGGGCAGACGGTCCGCATCTGCGGGTAGTTGGGTGCGTCCGAGTAGCACATGATGTCCCACTCGTCGGTGCAGTGCCCGGCCTTGCTGGAGTTGGGCGCGCTGTTGTTCACCGCACCCAGGTTGTGACCGAGTTCGTGGGCGGCGGTGCTGCCGCTCCAGCAGCCGGAGTCGGTCCGGCCGTACGAGGGGCCGAAGTTGCTCAGGTTGTCCTGGCCGGGGCGCTCGTCGCCGGCGAAGGTGCCGATCCCGCAGTACACCTTGGCGTCGGTGAACATCATGTACTTGCGGTCCTTGCGGTTGAACCCCTGCGCGGCGAGGGCCCGGTTGCTCGCGTTGAAGTCCTGGATCTCGGAGTCGGAGATCTGCACGTTCAGCACCGAGGCGCTGCAGTCGCCTTCGGTGACGAAGCGCACGTGCCGCTCGCCGCCGGTCTCCGCGGCGCTCGCGTTGTAGATGACGTCGACGTCGGCGGCCCACTTCTTGAACGAGGGCAGGTACTGGGCGAACCGGTCGTTGCCCGGGGTGTGCACGTACACCACCTGGACGCGATTGCCGCTGCTGCCGTCGCCCTCGCAGACCAGCTTCGATCCGGCGGGCGCGGCCGCGGCGGGTTCGGCGGCGGCGCTGCCGGTGCCGGTGCCGCCGAGCAGCGCCTTCTGCGTGGCGTCCAGGACGGGCGCGGAGCCCTTCAGCAGGTCGGCGGCGGCGGGCGGCTGGGCACCGGCAGCCGGGGTGAGCGCGGGCGCCTGCGCGGCCGGGGCCGCGACCGGCGCGACGTCCTGGTGGATGTCCACGCCCTTGGGCGGCACGTCCGGGCCGTGGCTGCACTGGGTGCTGCCGGTGACCTCCAGCGTGCCGCCGCAGCGGTCGCTGCCCGGCAGGCTCAATCCGGCGTAGACCAGACCGCGTTCGGGCTGGTCCTTGGGTATCGCCTTGAGCGGCACGGCCTTCTCGTCCCGCTTCGGGGCGGGCGCCTGGGTGGCGCCCTCGGCGGTGCCGGTCTCCCCCGGCCCGTCGCCGACCGACCCGGCCTGCGACCCCGAGTCGCCGGCCGCGTCCGCCGCGGCCGTGACGGCGCCGTGCCCGGCGGTCGACTCAAGCGCGGTGCGGATGCCGAGCGTCCCCGCCACCAGCCCGGCCGCCACCACGGCGGCGACCAGGGCGCTCCTGCGGGTGAGCCTGCGGCGCTTCCGCCGCCGCAGCTCGCTGCTCCGGTGTCCCATCGCGTTCCTTTCCTCGTGCGACGACCCGCGCCCCGTAGTGAAGGGGACGCAGGCCTTCCGACACTCCGGAGAGCGGACGGGACCTCAGGGAATAACAGAAACCTCTTGCGAAAACTTTCGACTTTTTCGATCGGGCTTCGCAGCCGACGGCTCGGGGGGACCGTCCGCACCCGAAAGGACCGCCCAGGAGCAGCCCGGGACGGCCCGGGACGGCGCAGGAGTGCACCGGGGAGCGCACCCGCCTCCGGGTGCGCTCCCCGGCGCCTGTCGGGCCGTCAGCGAGAGGCGGCGCTCAGGCCGCGGCCTTCACGGCCCCCGCCCCGAAGGAGGCCGGCACACCGGCGGCACCGCAGCCGCCGTGCAGTCGGGCCAGCGCGCTCGCCAGAGCGAGGCGGTCCCCGGCCAGCCAGAGCCGCAGGGCGGCGGAGAGCGCGGCGCTGGCCGGTCCGGCCGACGGCCCGCCGGTGCGGGCCAGCCGCTCGCCGAGCAGCGGCAGCAGGTCGGCGACCGCGGCAGGCAGCCACAGGGTGAGGGCGAAGGGCGCGGGCCGGGCCAGCACCCGCTGCAGCGGCAGCACGGACGCGTCGTCATGCAGGGCGGGGATGACCTCCAGCAGGCCGTCCACCGCCACGTCGGACACGTCGCCGCCGTGCCCGCGCGCGAGTTCGCGCAGCAGCGCCCGCTCGGCTGCGGTGATCCGGACGGTCAGCATGACCTCGTCGCAGTCCATGGTCCCGGCCCCTCGTCGTGGAGTTCGTGGAGTACTGGAGTTTCGTGAAGCGCACTGGCGCACTGGCGCGCCGGAGCACCGACGTGCCCGAGCACCGGACGTACCGGGGCACCGAAGCACCGGACGTGCCGGGGCGCCGGAATTCGTGGAGCATCCGTGTGCGGTCGTGCCGTCGCCGTGTCAGTCCCGTGCCGACAGGGTTCCTGCCCCGATCCGGCCGTCCGACACCGGTTCGATCAAGCCGTAATGGCCGTCATAGCGGCGGTAGAGCACCCGCAGCCGGTCGCCGCCGGGTTCGGTGTACCCGAGGAAGGGGCGGCCGGTGAGCCAGAGCCGGCGGGCCGCCTCGGCGAGGTGGAGCCGCGGTACGGCCGCGCCGCCGACGGCGTGCTGCTCCACCGCGCCGCTCAGCGGGCAGCGGTGCACCAGGCCGTCCCGCCCTGTCTCGGCGTCCGTGAAGAGGTGGAACCGCCGGTCCAGCACGAGCAGTTCGTGCGCGGCCTGCCTCGGGGTGCGGACCGCGAGCACCACCGTCTTGTGCCGGGCGATCCGCCGCCCGGCCAGCGGGCGGTCCACGAACTGCGGGCGATAGGCGCTCTCGTAGGTGGCGGCGAAGCCGATGTCGCCCTGCTCGCGCAGCCGGACGACCCGCCCCGCGAGCGTCCCCAGCACCAGGTCGACGGACTCCCGCGCGGTCCCGGTGGCCAGTTGCACCCGCACCGGTCCGGCGTCCTCCAGCTCGACGTCCGCCTGGGCGAGCGCCGGGCGGCTGAGCCACCGGTCCGGGCTCGACATCCGGGTCAGCCGCAGCCGCAACGCGTGCGTGTCCGGCCCGAGCGCCGTGGCCGTGGCCAGCGCCCGGGCCCTGACGTACTCGGCGTCCTCGCGCGGTAGTTCACCGCGGATCTCCACCCGGACATCGAGCGCGGGCCGGTGGCGCAAACGAGTCATCGGACTCCTCCTTCTCCGCCACCATGCTGGCCCTCCGACGGCCGCGCGGCGAGGGTCCAAAGACCCTGCGGTCGATCCCGGCCGCGGACCTTCCGGCCCAGGACATCGGCGCAGGTCAACCCGGCTCTCCGGGCGAGCACGGACGGGTCAGGGCGATCGGCCGTTGGAGTGATCCCCGCGCGTTCGGCGCAACGCCCGCGGAAACGGCGCGTTTGCCATGGCGTGCGCCCCTCCAGCGAGGGTGCGCGCGGGGACCGGCCGGCCGGTCCCCCAGCCTCGCGGCCGACCCGCCGGTGCCCCTCCCGGTACCGTCCGCGCCGGCCTCCTGTGAGAGGTAGTGTCATGAACCTGATGACTGTGACCCGAAAGCGGATCGTCCCTCCGAGAACCGACCCGCGCCCGTCCCCCCTGGCCCGCTCGGCCGTCCCGCCGCTCGCCCCCGGCGCCCTCCCCGGCCTCGGGCACGCAGCCGCCCTGCTGCGCGACCCGCTCGGCTTCCTCGGGTCCCTCGCCCGCCACGGCGGCGTGGTCCGGATCCGGCTCGGACCGCGCACCGTCTGCGTGGTCACCGACGCCCGGCTGGTCCACACCCTGCTCGTCGCGCTCGCCTACGACTGCCCGCGCGGGGCCGTCCAGTCCACCCTCAGGACGGCCTTCGGCGACGGCCTGCTGATGTCCGAGGGCCAGGCCCACCGCGACCGGCGCCGGATCATCCAGCCCGCCTTCGGCCCGGACCGGATGGCCGGGTACCTGACCGTGATGCACCAGGTCACCGAGGAACGGGCCGGACGCTGGCGTCCCGGTCAAGTCCTCGACGTCGCCAAGGAGATGAACCACCTGGCCCTGGAGATCGTCACCCGCTCGCTGTTCGACGCCCGGCTCAGCGAGGACGCCACCCTCGCCTTCCACCGGGCGCTGCCGGACCTGGTGAAGGGTCAGATCGTCCAGTCCCTCTACCCCCACCCGGCGCTCGCCCGGCTGCCCCTGCCAGTCAACCGGCGCTTCGACGCCGCCGTGCGGGTGCTCAACCGGGTCGTCGACCAGGCCGTCAACGGCCCCGCGGCGAAGGCGCGTTCCACCGACCGCCAGGACGGCCAGGACAACCGGGACGGGCAGGACAACCGGGACGGGCAGGACGGCCGGAGCACCCTTCCCGCCCTGCTGCGCGCCGCGACCGACCCGGCCACCGGTCGCCCGCTCACCGAGGCCGACGTCCGGTCCGAGGCGATCACCATGTTCGGCGCGGGCACCGAGACCGTCTCCACCACGCTGACCTGGCTGCTCGACGAACTGCTGCGCCACCCCGAGGTGGAGGCCCGGGTGCTGGCCGAGCTGGACGAGCACCTGCCCGCCGGGGCCGTCCCCACCCCCGAGGCGCTGGCCCGGCTCACGTACACCCGCTGCGTCACCCAGGAGGTGGTGCGGCTGCACGCGCCCAACGCCTTCCTGATGCGCACCGCCCAGGCGCCGGTCGAGCTCGGCCCGTACCGGATCCCGGCCGGCACCGAGCTGCTGTACAGCCTGACCGCGCTGCACCGCGACCCCGTGCGCCACCCCGAACCGCTCGACTTCCGCCCCGAGCGCTGGCAGGACGGCGGCGGCGCCGGACGGCCCTCCTTCCTGCCCTTCGGCGCGGGCAAGCACAAGTGCGTCGGGGAGGCCTTCGCCTGGGCGGAGCTGACCGTCGCGGCGGCCGCCATCCTGCGCCGCTGGCGGCCGGTGGCCCTGCCGGGGGTACGGGCCCGGGAGGTGGTCTGGACCACGGTCCAGGCGCAGGGCCTGCGCGTCCGGCTGGCACCGCGCGAGCAGCGGGCAGCCGGCGGGGCACCGGCCGCCGACGGGGCTCACGCCGCCGACGCGGAGCGGCCGTCACCCGCGGCGGCACCGGGCGGCTGCCCGTTCACCGGCAGCGCCCCAGCGCCGGCCCTGCCACCACGGCCACCCGGCGAGCTGCGCGCCGCCGCCGACCGGCACGCCGACTGGGCGGTCCGCCACGGCCTGCTCACCCCCGCGGAGCTGCCCGGCTACCGGGCCTACGCGCTACACGAGCTGATCGGCCATGCCTTCCCCCGCGCCCGGGGCACCGAACTCGACCTGCTGGTGGACATGCTGGGCTGGTTCACCATCCTGGACGACCGCTTCGACGGCACCCCCGGCCACCGCCCGGCCGAGGCCCACGCCCTGGTCGACCCGCTGATCGCGGTCCTCGACGGCGAGGAAGCCTCGCCGGACTTCCAACTCCTGCCCCCCTGGCGGGAACTGTGGAACCGTCAGACCGCGTCGATGTCCCCCGACTGGCGCGCCCGGGCGGCCCGCGAGTGGCGGGCGTGTCTGGCCACCTTCCCCGCCGAGGCCGACCACCGCGCCCGCGGCACCGTACCCGCCCGCGGCCTCGCCCTGGCCGACACCATGCGGCTGCGCCGACACGGCAGCTGCCTGTACCCGTTCATGAACATACTGGAACGGGTCCACGGCGCCGACGCTCCCGCCGCCCTGCACGCGGAGCCCGCGCTGCACCGCCTGCGGGCCAACACCGCCGACGCCGCCACGCTGATCAACGACCTCTACTCGCTGGAACGGGAGGAACGGCAGGCCGCGGCCGCCTTCAACACCGTGCTCACCCTGCAGCGGGCCCGCGGCTGCACCCGCAGCCGGGCCGTCCGCGCGGTGCGCGACCGGGTCGCACTGCTGCGCCGGGAGAGCGAGGAGCTGCGCCGCGACCTGCAGCGCCGCCACCCGGCGGGACGCTGGTACCTGGACGGCACCCGGGAGCTCGTCGCGGGCGTGCAGGCCTGGACCAGCACCAGCGACCGCTACCTGGTGCCGGAGGACGGGCAGCGGCGCCGGTGAGCGGTCGGGCCCCGCAGCCGAGCCGGCCGCCCCCGGTGGGCCCGGCCGCGCCCTGGTCGCATCAACCCCGGTCGCGCTACTTCCGGCCGCCGAGCGCGAACAGCAGCAGCACGAAGCCGGCGAACAGGTGCGTGGCGAAGATGTAGATGCCGGCGCGGATCAGCATCGCCTTGCGGCGTCTCTTCTCCTCGCTCGTGCTGTCGCTCATGGCGGACGGTTCTCCCTCGGGTCGTGCGGACGGGCCGGTCGCGGCTCAGCGGGGCGGCCGGCCACCGGATGCGCGCAGCTCGGTGAGCAGCGCGCCCTGGTCGGTGATCAGCTCGGTCAGGATCCGGCGGGCCGCGCGCAGCAGGTCTGCGACGTCCGGTGTGCTGAGCGCGTACACCACCGTGTTGCCCTCACGGGTGGCGGTGACCAGCTGGGTGCGCCGCAGCACCGCGAGCTGCTGGGAGAGGTTGGACGGTTCGACCTCGATCTCCGCCAGCAGCTCGCGCACCGGTCGGGGCCCGTCCTGGAGCAGTTCCAGGACCCGGATCCGCACGGGGTGGCCGAGGGTGCGGAAGAAGTCCGCCTTGGCCTGGTACAGCGGGATCGGCATCGTCCGCGCGCCTCCCTCGGATCCGGGTCGGAACCGGCTCGGTGGTCGTCCTGACCGGGCGGGTCCGTGCCGCGGTCGGTAGGCATCATCGCGGACAGATGAAGATTTCTTCAAGTCGTCACAGCTCGGCGGCCTCCCGCCGACGCGCACGAGTGACCCACGTCACGCCTGCGGCCGCGTCCGGGCACGCCGACGCCGAGCCCAGGACGCTGCCAACTCCCGGGCTCGGCAGTCACGGTGACGAGCCGTCAGCAGACTACAGGCACATCGACCGTCACCGGGGCCGGTCCCCGCCAGATCGCCTCGACGGAGAAGGAGGCGTGCACGGTCGAACCGCACGGCACGGTCGCGGCGATCCCGTCGACCCGCACGGTGCTGACCGTGAACACGGTGCGGCCGCTCACCGAGCCGAGCGAGTTGCCGCCGACCACGTCGGCCGACAGCCGGGTGAGCAGCTCCTGCGGCGCCGGCGGCCACGGAGTGCCCGGGGACGGCGGGCCGGCCAGCCCGATCTGCCCGTACAGCACGACGCTGTCGCCGGTGACGTCGGCGCAGACCTTGGTGGACAGTCCGGCCTGCAGCCCGGACCACCCGCACGTGGTCACCGTGGTGGTGGCGGCAGCGGTCGGGGCCGAGGCGAACGCCGGCACGGGCGCCGCGAACAGGGCGACGGCACCGGCGGCACCGGCCGCGATCCTGGCAATGCGGTTCATCGGTTCCTCCTTGGGAGGCATTGAGGACGATCAGGACGATCAGGAACAGGTGGCGTGGCACATATGACATTTCATAGGTCCACGACAGGAATCCTGCCATGCGATTCCTGCACCCAGAGCGGCTTTCGCCCTTGGAACCATTGCCTCGACCGAAACCAGGCCTTCGATGGCTTGATCACCCTCGACCGGCCGAACGCCCGCAACCTCCCGGGCGACGTCCGCATTGACCCCAGGTGAACCGCTTCCGCACCGCAGCCGCGAGCGTCCTCCGCCCAGGCATCAGCCGACCGGCACCCACCCGCGCCGCGTTCGGCCGGCCGGCCGAGCAAGGCGGTCAGTCGAGCAAGGCGGTCAGTCGAGCGAGGCGCGCAGGGCGTCGACGCGGGAGACGGCGGCGGTGAAGGCCTGACGGTCGAGGCGGCCTGAGTCGAGGGCGGCGGCCAGGGCCTCGGCGGCGTCCTCGGCCTGCCGCGGGTCGCGGCCGGAGCAGAGCATCAGGTCCATGCCGGCCTCCGCGGCGGCGATCGCGCGGTCGCCGGTGTCGCCGTACGGGTCGAGCGCGCCGGCCTCCATGGCATCGGTGACGGTCACGCCGTCGAAGCCGAGCCGGCCGCGGAGCTCGCCCTGGATGACGGCGGGCGAGAACCCGGCCGGGCGGTCCGGGTCCAGCGCCGGGTACACCGCCCAGGAGGCCATCACGAGCCGGACGCCCGCCGCGATGGCGGCCCGGTAGGGCGCCTCCTCCCGGGCCCGGATCCGTTCCAGCGGGATGTCGAGGGTGACCGGGCGCTCGTCGGTGTTGCCGTCGCGGGCGGCGGCACCCAGACCCGGGAAGTGCTTGGCGGTGGCGGCCACCCCGAGGCTCTGCTGGGCGGCGAGGAAGGCGCTGCCCAACTGCCCGACGGTGGAGGGGTCCTGGCTGTAGGAGCGCTCGGAGTGGTCGATGAAGTTGTCCGGGGTGTCGTAGACGTCGAGCACCGGGGCGAGGTTGACGTTGAGCCCGGCGTCGGCGAGGGTCCGGGCGGCGCCGACGCCGGAGTCCACCGCGGCGGCCCGCGGGTTCGCGGCCGATCCGGTGCGGCGGGCGGAGAGTTCGGGCGCACCGGGCAGCCGGCGGACCTTGCCGCCCTCCTGGTCGGTCATCAGCAGCAGCGCGCGCGGATTCGGCGCCTCGGCCGCCGCATGCGTCAACTCGCCTACTGCTGCGGCGAGTTGTTCCGGACTGATGACGTTCTCGCCGAACAGGATCACCCCGGCCGCCCGGCCCTCCCGGATCGTCCGCAGCACCTCGGGCGGCGGCGTCGGGCCCGGGTACGAGAGGACGATCCGCCGTCCGGCGAGCACGCGGGAGTCCTCCTGGTCCTGGGCGGTCATCGCGACGGTCCTCTCGGGGTGGGTGCGGCGCGACTCGGAGGCGGCCCCGGTCGGTACGGGCCCGAGTGCGGCCCCCAGGACCGTCAGCACCGCCCCGAACTGGGCGACTCGCCGGAAGGGAGCCATCACGCCTCCTGGGTCGACAGCGGACTACGGCCCGTCAGCGTACCCACGGCCCGGTTCCGCCAGTCGAGTCCCGCACCAGATTCCTCCGATAATCCGACTTGCACTGCGCCGGGCGGACCTAGGGTGGCCGGATGTTCGACCGGCTGGAGATCAGGATCCTGCCACCGGGCCCGCGCACCGCCGCCGAGCCGCGGGTCCGGGCCAACGGCGAGGACCCGGTGGCCGAGGCGGCCGACCCCTGGTGGCACGCCGCCGACCGGGACCGGACCGCCGGGGCGGTCACCGCTGACGGAGCCGCACCGGAACGCTGAGGCCGGACCGGCGCTGCGGTTTCCCTCTCGACCTCGACGTCCGCCGGGTCATCGTGAGCGGCCCGCGTCCCGCCGTTCACCCTCGGCCGCCGACCGGGTGACCGTCCGGCCCCGCCCCGAGGGCGCGTACGAGAACGGGCGTCCGGCGGGGCCCTGTGGCCGTGCTCAGCCCGCGTGGCGGACCAACCGCCCCAGGACGGCGATGCCTTCGGCGATCTCCGGTGGCGAGCCCGCCGCGTAGCCGAGGACCAGACCGGGCGGGGACGGCAGCCGGGTGTGCCAGGAGAGCGGCTGGACCTTCACGCCCCGGGCCAGTGCGGCGGTGGCCAGCTCGGTGTCGGTACAGCCGAGGTCCTCCGGCAGGGTGAGCATCAGGTGGAGGCCGGCCGCCGCGCCGTGGACGGTGGCGCCGGGGAGGTGGCTGCGGACGGCCTCGATCATGGCGTCCCGGCGGCGACGGTGGCGGCGGCGCAGCAGCCGGAGGTGGCGGTCGAGTTCGCCGGATTCCATCAGGCGGGCGAGGACCAGCTGGGGCAGGACCGGGTTGCCCAGGTCGGCGAAGCGCTTGGCGTCGAGGACGGCCTCCCGGAGGCGGGCCGGCACCAGCAGCCAGCCGGTGCGCAGGGCGGGGGCGAGCAGCTTGGAGATGCTGCCCGCGTAGCAGACCCGGTCCGGCAGGGCGGCCCGCAGCGCCGGGACCGGCGGCCGGTCGTAGCGGTGCTCGGCGTCGTAGTCGTCCTCGATGACCAGGCCGCCCTCCACTGCCCAGCGCAGCAGCTCGCGGCGGCGGTCACCGCCGAGGACGACGCCGGTCGGGTACTGGTGCGCGGGGGTGAGCAGGACCGCCGGGGCGCCGGTGGCGCGCAGGGCGTCGACCCGGATGCCCTCGGCGTCGACCGGGACGGGCGGGGTGGCGGTGAGCCAGTGGGCGAGGTGCCGGCGGGCGCCGAGCGAGCCCGGGTCCTCGACCGCGACCTCGGTGATGCCGGTCCGGTCGAGGGCGCGGCCGAGCAGGGCGAGGGCCTGGGCCGCCCCGGCGACGATCAGCACCTCGTCGGGATCGGCGCGGATGCCCCGGTTGCGGGCGAGCCAGTGGGCGACGGCCCGGCGCAGGGCGGGGGTGCCGCGGATGTCGCCGTAGCCGAGGTCGTGCGCGGCGAGGCCGTCGAGGACGGCGCGTTCGGCGCGCAGCCAGGCGGCGCGGGGGAAGGCGGCGAGGTCGGGCACGCCGGGGGTGAGGTCGATCCGGGCAGGGGTGCCGCGCAGCCGGTCGAACACCTCGGAGTCGGGGTCGTCCCGGAACAGCGCGGGCACCGCCGGCCCGGGGCGGGGCGGCTCGGGTGCGACGGCGACGGCGGGCACGGCCGGACCCGGGACCGGGACCCCGACCACGACGGTGCCGCCGCGCCCGCGCCCGGCGAGCTGTCCTTCCTCGGCGAGGCGCCCGTAGGCGTCGGTCACCACCCCGCGGGAGACCCCGAGGTCGGCCGCCAGCACCCGGCTGGCGGGCAGTCGGCTGCCGGCCGGCAGCCGGCCGTCGGCGACGGCCTCGCGCAGCCGGCGGGCGAGCCAGTCGGTGAGGCCGCCGGGCGGGGCGTCGGCGGTGTCGAGCTGGAGGAAGTCGGCGCCGGTCTCTTTGGACCGGTCGGACACCGTGGCTTTGGACCTGTTCACCGGACCATAGTGGCGCGAGGGTGGGGCCATGACCACGGAAACGGCACGCTCCGAGAACCCCGGCTACGTCCACGGCTATGCGGACACCGAGGCGCGGCGCCTCGGCGACCAGGCGGACACCCTCGCCGAACTGCTGCACGCGGGCACGGCGTACCCGGACGGCAGCCGGGTGCTGGAGGCGGGCTGCGGGGTGGGGGCCCAGACGGTGCACCTGCTGGCCGCCGGACCGGGCGTGCTGCTCACCGCGATGGACCTCTCGGCGGAGTCGCTCGCCCACGCCCGCGCCCGGGTCGCGGCGCAGGCACCCGGCGCGGACGTCACCTGGCACCACGGCGACCTGCACCGGATGCCCTTCCCGGACGGCGCGTTCGACCACGTCTTCCTCTGCTTCGTGCTGGAGCACCTGCCCGATCCGGCGGCCGGGTTGGCCGCGCTGCGGCGGGTGCTGCGGCCGGGCGGGACGATCACGGTGATCGAGGGCGACCACGGTTCGGCCTTCTTCCACCCGCAGAGCCCGGCCGCCCGGCGGACGATCGACCACCTGGTCCACCTGCAGGCCGCGGCGGGCGGCGACGGACTGCTCGGCCGCCGCCTCCACCCGCTGCTGACGGCGGCCGGGTTCACGGACGTGGCGGTCCGCCCCCGGACGGTCTACGCCGACGGCGGCCGCCCGGCCCTGGCGGAGGGCTTCACCCTGCGGACCTTCGTCGCGATGGTCGAGGCCGTCCGGGCGGAGGCGCTGGCCGCCGGGCTGACCACGCCGGAGGCCTTCGACCGGGGCATCGCGGACCTGCGCCGCACGGCCGAGCCGGGCGGGACCTTCCACTACACCTTCTTCAAGGCGGTCGCGGTCAACCCGTGAGGCCGGTGCTGCCGAGCACGTCCGCTCGGCCCGGGACCGGCCGGCGGCGCAGGCGGGCCGGGCGGCACAGGCGGGCCGGGCGGCATCGGCCCCGGGTCGGCGTCAGTCCGTACCGTCGCCAAGGGTCGCCAGCAGGGTGCGCATCGCGTCGACCAGGGCGGCGGTCCGGGCGTCGTCCAGGCCTTCGAGGAGGCCGAACTCGGTGGCGAGGTGGTCGGGCAGGGCGCGCTCGATCAGGGTGTGGCCCTCGGGGGTGAGGGCGACCTCGCGGCTGCGACCGTCGTGGTCGCTGCGGGTCCGGGTGACCAGACCGCGGGCCTCCAGGCGGTCGAGGCGCTGGGTGATGGCGCCGGAGGTGACCATGGCGGACTGCATCAGGCCGGTGGGGGTGAGGCGGTAGGGCGGGCCGCTGCGCTTCAGGGTGGCGAGGACGTCGAAGGAGGCGGCGTCCAGGCCGTGTTCGGCGAAGGTGCGGTTGAGCGCCGCGTCCACCAAGCGGTAGAGGCGCTTGAGCCGGCCGAACACCTCCATCGGGGAGACGTCCAGGTCGGGCCGCTCGGCGGCCCACTGCGCGACGACGCGGTCCACATGATCTGCCACGGCTCCAGGGTAGGCGATCGGGGCCGGATCCCTTAGCGGTGAGGTAACCGTGAGCCACATCACCACTGGCACCGGTGAAGGATGTCTTAGCGCTGAGATACATTGGCTTAGTGCTAAGACATCGTCTCGCCGTCGTGCTGGTGACGGCCCTCGCCCCCGCCGTCTGGGGGACGACCTACCTGGTCACCACCGAGTTGCTCCCGCCCCACCGTCCACTCCTCGCCGCCGTCCTCCGCTGCCTGCCCGCCGGGCTGCTGCTGATCGCCCTCACCAGACGGCTGCCGCAGGGCACCTGGTGGTGGCGCGCGCTGATCCTCGGCGCGCTCAACATCGGGGCGTTCCAGGCCCTGCTCTTCATCGCCGCCTACCGCCTGCCGGGCGGCATCGCGGCCACCGTCGGCGCCGTCCAGCCGCTGATCACCGCCGGGCTCTCGGCCGCGGTCCTCGGCGACCGGCTCACCCTGCGCACCGTGCTCTCCGGCATCGCGGGCGTGGCGGGCGTCAGCCTGCTGGTCCTGCGGGCCGGCGCGAAGCTGGACGCCCTCGGGCTGGCCGCCGCGCTCGGCGGCGCGGTGGTGATGGCCGTCGGCGTCGTGCTCTCCAAGCGCTGGGTGTCCCCCGCCCCGCTGCTCGCCACCACCGGCTGGCAGCTCACCGCCGGCGGGCTGCTGCTGGTGCCGGCCACGCTGCTCACCGAGGGCGCGCCGCCGACCCACTACACCGCCGCCAACCTGCTCGGCTACGCGTACCTCTGCCTGATCGGCGCGGCCGTCACCTATGCGCTCTGGTTCCGCGGGCTGCGGGCGCTGACGCCGACCTCGGTCTCCTTCCTCGCCCTGCTCAGCCCGGTGGTCGCCACCGTGATCGGCTGGCTGGCGCTCGGACAGGACCTCAGCCCGCTGCAGGCGTTCGGCGCGCTGGTCGTGCTCGGCTCGCTCGTCGTCGCCCAGACCCGGCGGCCCGGCACCACGGGCCCGTCCGCGCCGGTGGCCCGGTCGGCCGCCGCGCCACCGGTGCGCGAGCACGCCTGAGCCCCGTCCGTCCGTCCGCACACCTGTCCGCCCGCCTCTCGTTCGAGGAGAACTCCCCATGCGCATCACCGTGTTCGGCGCCACCGGCAACGTCGGCGGCCGGGTCGTGGCCGAGGCACTGGCGCGCGGCCACCAGGTCACCGCCGTCCTCCGGGACCCGGCCAAGCCGCACGACCTGCCGCCCGCCGCCGCCCTCGCGGTCGGCGACGCCCGCGACCCCGAGGACGTCGCCCGGATCGCCACCGGACAGGACGCGGTGATCACCGCCACCCGCCCGGTGCCCGGCAGCGAGCACGAACTGGCCGTCGCCACCGAGGGACTGCTGACGGGCATCGCCGGGACGGGCGTACGGCTGCTGGCCGTCGGCGGCGCGGGCAGCCTCACCGTCCCGGGCTCCGGCGGCACGACCCTCGCGGAAGCCCCCGGGTTCCCCGCCGAGATCCGGCCGATCGCCCTCGCCTGCAACGAACAGCTCGACCTCTACCGCGCGGCCGGCCCCACCGTCGACTGGACGTACCTGAGCCCGGCCGCGTTGCTCGAACCGGGCGTGCGCACCGGCCGGTTCCGGCTCGGACGGGACGAGCTGCTGGTCGACGCCGACGGCAACTCGGCGATCTCCATGGAGGACCTCGCCGTCGTCCTGCTCGACGAGGTCGAGCGGCCCGCCCACCGCCGCACCCGGTTCACCGCCGGATACTGACCGGCCGGGGGCGACGGCCCCGGACGGAGGGTGTATCCAGCACCACCCCGAAGAGGGAGGTCCGCATGATGGATCGTCAGGGCGGCCCCGGACAGGATCGTTCCCGTGACGAACACCGCCTCGACCGACATCAACACCGCTGCCGCATCGACCGGCGCCAACACCGCCACCGCTGCCACCGCCGAGCCCCGCGTCCGGCGCGCCGCGCTGGCCGTGGCCGCCGCCCTCCTCGCCGGCCTCGCCGCACCGGCCACCGCCGGTGCGGCCACCGCCCGCGACCCGGGCGACGCCGACCCGGCACCCGCCCGCTACACCCACCAGACCCTGACCTGGCAGCCCTGCGCCGCCCAGCCCGCCCTGGACTGCGCCACCATGGCCGCCCCGCGCGACTGGCACCACCCCGGCACCGGGGCCGACCTGACCATCGCCGTCTCCCGGCACCGCGCCACCGGCCCGGCCGAACGCAAGGGCACCCTGCTGATGGCGGCCGGCGGCCCGGGCGCCTCCGGCCTGCTGCGCCCGGCCGGCCTGGCCAAGGCGGCCCCGGCCGTCGCCGCCGCGTACGACATCGTGGGCTTCGACCAGCGCGGGGTCGGCGCGAGCACCAAGGCGGTGTGCCAGACGCCGGAGGAGTTCCGGGAGTTCCTGGCCGGCGACTACCGCGACCAGTCCCCCGCCGCGATCGGCCGGGTCGTCGCCGACGCCGAGAAGCTGGTCGCCGGCTGTCAGGAGCGCAGCGGCGACCTGATCCGCTACCTGACCACCGAGCAGACCGCCCACGACATCGACCTGTTCCGCGCCCTGCTCGGCGAGCGCAAGCTCAGCTACTACGGCCCGTCCTACGCCTCGATGATCGGCGCCTACTACGGCACGCTGTTCCCGCACCGGGTCGAGCGGATGGTGCTGGACAGCAACATCGGTTTCGAGGGCACCTGGGAGACGTTCGAACTGGGCCAGCCGATGAGCTTCCAGCGCCGTTTCGACGAGGACTTCGTGCCCTGGCTGGCCGCCCGGGACGCCACCTACCACTGGGGCTCGACGCCGGAGCAGGTGCGGGCGCACTGGGAGCGGCGGCGCGCCGCGCTGCACGACGCGCCGATCGTCGAGGGCTCGCTGACGATCGGCCCCAACCAGCTCGACAACCTCGCGATCGGGGCGATCTACCAGGCCTCCCACTTCCCGGACCTCGCCGGGCTCCTGGTCACCGTCGACCACTGGGAGACCGCCGACGCCGCCACCAGGACGGCGGCCGCGACCGCGTTCAACAGCTACCTCAGCCCGGACTTCCTCGCCGAGTACTTCTCGGTGACCTGCAACGACACCCCGTGGACCAAGGACCTGGACACCTGGGTACGGCGCGGCGCCGAGAACACCGCCCGCTGGCCGCTGGTGGGCGCCCGGACGCTCGCCTTCAGCGCGGTCTGCGCCGCCTGGCCGGTCGCCCCGGCGCCCGAGGTCAAGGTCACCGGCGCCCACCTGCCGACCACGCTGATGCTCAACTCGGTCCACGACCCGGCGACTTACTACGAGGCGGCGCTCGGCGCCCATCGCGCGCTGCGCGGCTCGAAGCTGGTCACCGTCGCCGGGAACGGTGACCACGGCCAGTACCCCGGGCCCGACTCCTGCGTCACCGGCGTGGTCGAGCGCTACCTGCTGGCCGACCGGGCGCCCGCTCGGGACCATACCTGCGTTTCGCCGCGGACGAGTTGAGCCGGCCCCCGGTCGACCTCCTGTCGGGCCGACCCCGGTCAGCCCCGGTCAGCTCCGGGCCCGGCCCGACAGCCCGGCCCGGAGCCAGGCGAGGCCGACCGCCAGCCCGGCGAAGCCGCCGACGGCGAGCTTGATCCCCGCCTTGGCGACGATCCAGCCGATCCCCGGCACGGCCCACCCCAGCCAGTGGAAGACGGCCAGCAGCACCGCCGAACCGCACAGCGCGGCCAGCACGGTGACCACGACCGCGGCGGCCCGCGGAAGCTCCTGCGGACCGCCGTCGTCGGCGGCCGGCACGGCGCCGTCCGTACCGCCCGCGGCCTCGTTCACCACGTCGTTCGTGTTCCCCTCACCCATGCAGCGATGATACGACGTCAGCGCCGGACCTGGTGGGTGTCCCCGAGGTGCTCGCCGGTCTCGTCGTCGGGGAAGCTGACGGCCATCGTGACGCGGTACTCGTGGACGTCCTCCCGGTGCCCCGGCACCCGGGCCCAGGCCAGCGAGTGCACTTCGGCGTCGGGGGCCTGGCGGCACCAGGCGGCCGCCTCCTCCAGGGCGCGGGCGGCCGACAGCCCGGTGCACACCACGGCGGTGTACGCGGCGACCGCGACGTCCCCACCGGAGCGACAGGTCCGCGACACCGCCCGGACGGCGGCGGCGGCCTGGGTCAGGTCACGGGCCAGGTCGTCCACCACCCGAGGGGGCGCCGGCAGCACGACCGCCCCCTCGGCGACGGTCTCCGGCAGGTTGGCGCTCACGGTCTGGACCTCCATCCGCATCATCACGCGGCACAGCATGCCGGGCGGTGCTCCGTGGCATGCCCACTTTCACCAGAACGTCACCCGTCCAGGGCGGAGTTGGGGACGGCCCCTGGCGCCCGGGGGCCCGTCCTGCTAGGGGAGGCGCGCCCGCAGGCCGGACGTTCCGGCAGGTCAGAGGGGTCGGGCGCGGGCGCCGCCGGGGAGCCCGAAACGCCGCGCACGTACCACCCCCGTGCTCCCGACCGCCGGTCCGGCGCCCGCGGCGCCCGTCCCACTGCCGTTGGGGCCTTGGTCAACTCCCGGTACCGGCACGGGAGATGCCGCCGTCAGTGGACGGAGCAGTCGCAGGCCACGGGCGCCGAACCGCACCCCCGGGGGCGGCCGTACCCCCGCTGAGGTGCCGCGTTTACCCCTCGGTGGGCCCCGGGGCCCCTCCCGGTCACCCTGTCCCTGTCAGATCGTCGTGATACTAATCGTCCGGTCGGCGGGTGCCGGCGCCAGGTGGACGGGCACGATGACGGCAGCTCAACCGTTCCGGGAGGGTCCGGACGGTGACGGGGAGGGGACACGGATGACGGCGAGGTTCGGCAGCACCGAGGGCGGGCGGAAGCTCCGGATCGGCAAGCGGGTCACGGGGACGGCGGCGACCTTCGCGGCGCTGGCCGCCCTGACCGGCTCCCAGGTGACGGGCCTCGGGCTCGCGCCCGCCGCGGTCGCGGACGCCGGTCCGACGAACGGCGCCAGCGCCCAGGGCGCCGACCTCCACCAGCCCGGCGGCACCCCCGCGCCCGGCACCCCCGGCACCTTCGGCACGGGTGTCCCGGCCGACGGCGGCAGCACGCTCCAGTTCCCGCTGCCGCCCGGCGCGCTGCCCGGCTCGCCCGTCGCCGGCCCGTTCGCGGCCACCGGGCCCGCGCTGCCCTCGACGGTGCTCGCCGCCTACCGCCAGGCCGAGGCCTCGCTGGCGCAGCGCTCTCCCGGCTGCCACCTCCCCTGGCAGTTGCTGGCGGCGATCGGCCAGGTCGAGTCCGGCCAGGCCAACGGCGGCCAGGTGGACGCCGCCGGCACGACCCTGACCCCGATCCTCGGCCCGGCGCTGGACGGCAACGGCTTCGCCGCGATACCCGACACCGACGGCGGCCGCTACGACGGCGACGCCCGCTGGGACCGCGCCGTCGGGCCGATGCAGTTCATCCCGTCCACGTGGGCCTCCTGGGGCGTGGACGCCAACGGCGACGGCAAGGCCGACCCGAACAACGTCTTCGACGCCGCCGAGACCGCCGGGCACTACCTGTGCGCGGGCGGCCGCGACCTCGCCGACCCGGCCCAGCTCGACCGGGCGGTGCTCAGCTACAACAACTCGGGCGAGTACCTGCGGACCGTCCGCACCTGGATGGCGCACTACGGCAGCGGCACGGTGACCACCGTCCCGAACCGCCCGTCGTCCTCGCTGCCGTCGTCCTCGCTGCCCTCGCCGTTCCTCCCGGTCCTCAGCGGTGGGACGGGCGGCGGCGGTACGCCGACCACGGCCCCGGCTCCGGTGCCGACTCCGACTCCGACTCCGACTCCGACCCAGGAGCCGACCACGCCGGTGCCGCCCGCCCCGAACCCGTCGCCGACCGCGCAGCCGACCACGCCCCCCACCACGGCGCCCACGCCCACCGGTTCGCCGTCGCCCACCGCGACGCCGACCGGCACGCCGACGACGACCCCGACCGGTACGCCCACGGCCTGCCCGGACCCGACGGCCACGGCCACGGCCACCCCGACCGGTACGCCCACCGGCACGCCCACCCCGACGGGCACCCCGTCCCCCACCGCCACACCCACCGGCACCCCGACCGCGACGCCCACCGGCGCCCCCGGCTGCCCGACCCCCACTCCGACCCCGACCCCGACGGACACCCCGAGCGCGGCGCCCACCGGCACCCCCGGCACCACCCCCAGCGCCTCGGTCTCGCCGTCGGCCGCCCCGGCCGCGAAGAAGTGACGTGAAGGGGCGCGGTTCCCCGTGCGGGAACCGCGCCCCGGCCCCGGGGCGCGACCGCCGCCCCGCACCGACTCCGTGCCGCCTCAGAGGTGCTTGACCAGCTCCGGCATCAGGTCCTGGAAGGTCCGCCCGCTGGCCGGCTGGCCGATCGCGGTCATCTGCCACCCGGCCGCCGTGCGCTGCACCTTGGCCATGATCTGCGCGGTGTACGGGCCGCCGCCGGTGAGCGTGTAGCGGGCCAGCTCGGCGCCGGTGGTCTCGTCCACGAGCCGGCAGAACGCCGCCTCGACCTCCTGGAACGTCTGCCCCGTGAAGGAGTTGACGGTGAAGAGGATCTGGTCGACCTCGGCCGACACCCTCGCCAGGTCGACCGTGATCGACTCGTCGTCGGTCGCGCCGCCGGAGCCGCCGACCAGGTTGTCCCCGCTGTGCCGTACCGAGCCGTCGTTGCTGGTGAGGTGCTGGAAGAAGACCACGTCCACCGGCCGCCCCTGGGCGAACAACACCGCCGAGGCGTCCAGGTCGATCTCCCGGCCGGCCGCGAGCAGCTTGGCGAAGAAGCCCTTGCGCTCCGCCGCCTTCCAGCCGAGGCCCATCCGGACCAGGCTCAACTGCCCACCGCCCGGCTTCTCCAGGCTGATCTTCTGCCCCTTGGCCAGCGAAACGCTCATCGCGTCCTCCTCGTTCTGCACCGCCGCGTGCCGCGAATCTACAGCACTGTAGAAAAATTTCTGATCATCCGACGGCATCCTGCGAACACCCCCTACCCCGCGCTCCCCCGGGCCTCACCCCCGAGGACGGTCCGCACACTGAGGGAACCGGCGGTCCGACGTCTGGCGTAGCCGTGGACCGGGACCGAACGACCGGGGCGGCGCACGGTCTAGGGTCGGCCCCGGGGCGCCGCCGGCCGCACCGGCGGACCGCTTCCGCACCCCTCATTCCGCCTCCACCAGGCTCCGCCTCCACCACGCTCCGCTCACCACCGTTCCCGGTTACGCCGACTCACGCTGGGGGACCACCATGCCCGAGCAGCACGAAGGAACCGCACCGCACGACGGAACCGAGCCACGCACCGCACCGCCGCCCGTGAGCGCGGCGACCGCCTCCCGCCTCGGTCGCCGCCGGCTGCTGCGGGCCGGCCTCGGCGCGGGCGGCGCCCTGGCCACCGTCCGCCCGCTGCCCGGCGGCCAGGCCCGGGCCGCCACCCCACCGCCCCTGCCGCCGCCCACGACGGCCCCCGCACCCGTACCCGCGCCGGCACCGACGCCGACGGCCTCGGCGAGAGCCGCCCAGCCGGCCGCCGCCCGGGCCTGGCCCGACTGGGCCCGCTACGCTCGGATCGCCGACGGCACCTTCAACGAGCCCGCCGACATGCAGAGCGCCGTCGACGCCCTGAAGGCGCAGGAGGTCAGCGTCATCGAGCTGGACACCCTGCTCTCCAACTGGCTCACCGACGCCGAGTTCACCGCCCACATGGCCGAGGTGAAGACCTTCACCGGCCTGGCCCACGCCGCCGGGCTGAAGGTCGTCATGTACTACCCGTCGCTGGAACTGATCTCCCCCGGCGGCGAGAAGGGCCGCTCCTTCTACAAGAACGACCAGGGCAAGAACTGGGTCCAGCGCGACCTGGCCGGCAACCCCAACGTGTTCTACGGCAGCGTGGTGGTCTGGGTCGACCCGGGCGACGAGAGCGTCTGGCTGAGCCCCAACTCGCCCTGGCGGGACTACTACCTCAAGCGGATCAAGGGCGTGGCCGCGACCGGCGTGGACGGCATCTGGCCGGACGTGCCGATCTACTTCGACGGCGTGCTCTCCTGGTGCGACGCCTCCACCTGGGGCGCGGCCGCCTTCAAGGCCGACACCGGCCTCGCCCTGCCCAAGGCCGCGAACTTCGCCGACCCGGTCTTCCGCCGCTACGTCGAGTGGCGCCACCGCAACCTGCTCCGCTTCCAGCTCGACATCGCCGACGCCGGCCGCTCGGTCAACCCCGACCTGGTCACCTTCGTCGAGACCGTCTCGATGGACTACCGCTACGCCACCTCGATCGGCCTCGACGGCGGCTACCTGCGCCAGGCCCCCGGCGCCGTCGGCCAGGTCTGGGAGGTGGACATCCTCGGCAACTACGACGGCATGCGGCACGCCACCGCCTCCGACTGGGTCTGCCTGATCTCGATGTACAAGTACGCCCGCGCCGCCAGCGGCACCAAGCCCGCCTGGGCGTTCTCCTACGGCTGGCAGCCGGACGACGCCTCGCTCGTGATGTCCCAGCTGATCGCGGCCGGCTGCAACCCGTACGAGGTGAAGACCCCGTACAAGAACGACACCGTGGACGCGGCGACGCGCACCCGGATGTACCGCTTCGTCCGGACCAACCAGCAGAAGCTCTACGACCCGGTCCCGATCGCCCGGGTCGGCGTCTACCACTCCGCCCCGTCCCGGGACTACGTGGCCCCGGGCGAGGGCAACGGGATGTACGTCAACGCCACCGCCCCGGCCGGGATCACCGACTGGTGGGGCGGCAACGACCCGCAGATGAGCTGTGCGCAGGTGCCGTGGCTGGGCGAGTTCCGGGGCACCGTGAAGGCGCTGGTCTACGCCCACGTCCCCTTCGACACGGTGTCCAGCCCCGGCCTGACCGCCGACGACCTGGCCCGCTTCAAGGTCCTGCTGCTGCCCGACCTGCAGGCGGTGTCGGACGCCGAGGCGGCCGTGCTGCGCGCCTTCGTCGCGGGCGGCGGCACGCTCGTGATCACCGGCCCGGCGCCCACCGCGCTGGACGAACTGGGCGCGCAGCGGACCGAATTCGCCCTCTCCGACGTGCTCGGGCTGCGCAAGGCCGACCCGCTGCCCGCGACCAAGCAGAACTCCTACGGCAGTGGCACCTGCTGGTACGTCAAGGCGCGGGTCGGGCTCAGCTACCTGACCCGGACCGACCAGGCCTCGGCGGACCAACTGCTCACCGCCGTCCGGCAGTCCGCCCCGCCCTCGGTCACCCTGGCCGGGGACCGGCGGATCTTCCTGGACGCCCGGCAGCTCGGCGGCGACACCGTGGTCCACCTGGTGAACTTCACCAACTTCGGCGACACCCCGGCGGCCTTCACCAGCAGGCCGGCCAACTGCACGCTCTCCTACGCCCTCCCGGCCGGGGCGAGCGTCACGGCCGTCACCGTCGCGAGCCCGGACGGCACCGACCCGGCCCCCAAGGCCGTCCCGTACACCGTCACCGCCGGAACGGTCAGCGTGCCGCTGACCGTCGCCCAGTACTCGGTGGTGACCGTCACCGTCACCGGCGGCTGACCGTCATCGGCCACTGACCGCCACCGGTGGCCGGAGCGTCGGCGCGGGGATCCGCCAGAGGGCGGCGGGGCCGGCCTCGCCGCCGCGGGCGGACTCGAAGGCGATCCACTTCCCGTCCGGGGACCAGCTGGGCGCGCCGTCGTAGGCGGCGTCCGCGCGGGTCACCCGGACGGGGGTGCCGCCGTCCGCCGGGACCACGAAGACCTGGGCGTTCGGCAGGCCGCCCAGGTCGGAGGAGAAGACCAGGAAGCGGCCGTCCGGGGACCAGCTCGGGTCGGTGTGCTCGCCCGGCGCGTCGGTGACCATCCGCAGCCCGCCGCCGTCCGCGTCCACCGTCCACAGCGCCCAGTCCGCGCGGCCCGCGCCACGCCGCTGGAAGACGATCCGGTCGCCGGTCGGGGACCAGTTCGGCTGCCGGTTGTCGGTGCCGGTGGCCCGGCCGTCCACCAGCCGCACGGGCGGGCCGCCGCCGCGCCGGACCTTCCACAGCGAGTCCCGCTCGGCCTCGTCGCCCTCGGCGGCGCCACCCTCGGCGGCCGGGTGCTCCGGCTCCCAGCTCTGCTGGAAGACGATCCACTCGCCGTCCGGGGAGAAGCTCGGCTCGCTGTACCCGCTGTCGTCGGTGTGGGCGGTCACCCGCTCGGGGGCGCCGCCCGGCTTCATCAGCCAGACCTCGTCGTGCCCGGACTCCCGGTCGGTGGCGAAGGCGAAGGCGTCGGCGGCGGCGTTCCAGCTGGTGCCGGGGAGGTTGACGGCGGCCCGGTCGCGGTCCGCCAGCACCGTCCGCGGCGTGCGGCTCCCGTCCAACGGCAGGACACCGAGACCGGCCTCGCCCTTGTTGTAGCCCTCGCTGAACTCGGTCAGCAGCACCGAGCGGCCGTCCGGGGCGAAGGCCGGGTTCTGCGCGCTGTGCCGTCCGTCCGCGCGGTAGAGCAGTTCGGCGCCGTCCGCGCGGCGCTCCGCGCGGCGCTCCGCGCCCGACGGGGGCCCGGGCTCCGGCCCCTCCCCGGCCCCGGATCCGCCGCATCCGGCCAGCAGCAGCGCGGCGGCCAGCAGGGCCGCCGTGAGCGTGCGATTCCTCATGCACCACAAGCTAGTTGACGCTTCGTCACACCGTCGTACGCCGCCAGGTGGATCAGTCGTCGCCGTCCAGCAGGTGCTGCCGGACCTCGTGGAAGGTCCAGGCCCCGCCGGCCGGCCGGGAGAGCACCCAGACCGGGTCGAACCGGTCCGGCCAGACGTGCGGCACCCCGCAGTCGGCGGCGCCGAGGGCCTCGACGATGCGCGGGATCCGCGAGTGCTCCCAGCAGATCAGGACCGGCCCCGGCCCGGACAGCACGGAGCGGGCCAGCGCGGACTCCTGGGACTCGGCGTACGCGGTGTTCACCGCCAGCCCGAGCCGGCCGGCCAGCGGCGTGACGGTCTGCCGCATCCGGTGCGCGCCGGCCGACGGGCCCTGGTCGGCGGCGGCCAGGATCCGGACCGGGGCGCGCAGGCCGGGCGCGGGCGGCGTGAACAGCGAGGGCAGCGCCTCGGCCCGGGCCCAGCCGCGTTTGGTGAGCGACTTGCCGTCCGGTTTCCCGGCCTCGTCCCGGCCGGGGTGGCCGGCGTCGGGCTTCTCGCCGTGCCGGATCACCATCACGAAGGCCTCGCGGCCCGGGTCGCCCGGCTCCTCCGTCGCGGCGGGCCGCGGCGGCCGCCCGATGGTGCAGCCCGCCAGCACCAGCGGGGCGACGCCCGCCAGCCCGGTCAACAGGGCACGCCGGGCCGGTCCGACCGAGCCGACCGGCCCGGTGGGCCGGGCCGGGCCTACCACTCCGGCGGGCTCGGTGGGCGGCCGGACCGTCACGCGGCGCCCCGCTCCAGCCGGACCAGCGCGTCCACCGCGACACCCCCCGGACCGCCGTGGTGTCCGGGCTCGCCGACCTCCCGGTGCACCCGCTCGGCGCGGACGGTGCGCAGGCCGAGGCCGGCCAGGTCGGCCAGGACGTCCTCCGGGGTGAAGAGCACGGCCGGGTCCCGCGGGCCGCCGACGCCCTCGGTGAGGTTGCTCAGGTCGTGCCCGACCACCAGCAGGGTGCCGCCGGGGGCGAGCGCGTCGGCGGCCCGGCGCAGCGCCGTACGACGGTCCCGGGCGGGGAGCTGGAGGTAGGCGACCAGGACGAGGTCGTAGCCGGCGGCGGCGCCCTCAAAGGTGCGGGCGTCGCCGTGGCGCCAGGTGAGGCGGTCGGCGACCTCGTCGGGCAGGTCGGCGGTGAGCCGTTCGGCGCGCTCCAGGGCGACGGCGGAGAAGTCCAGTCCGGTGACCTCCCAGCCCCGGGCGGCCAGCCAGATGGCGTTGCGGCCCTCGCCGGTGGCCAGGTCGAGGGCGTGGCCGGGGGTGCGGCCGGTCAGTTCGCGGACCACCCACCGGTTGGGGGCGGCGCCCCACACCAGCTCGCTCGCGGCGTAGCGGTCGTCCCAGTCCTGGCTGTCCATCGCGCCTCCTCCGTTCGACGGGCCTGCTCGTAGCGGTCAACCTACCGGGCCGCCGCGACGCGGGCCGGGAACGGTCCAGCGGGCGGACACCCTTGACGGCGAATATTGGTCCAGTCCAATCTGTTCAGTCGGGACGCGGACGGGTCGGCCGTCCGTCGCGCCCGCGCACCGCGTCAGCACGCGTCACCCGCCCGCGCGCCCCCACAGCGCCCGGGCCGGCTCCCCACGGCCCGTCCGGGCCACCGCACCGCCGGAACCCCCACACATCCGGAGGACCCACCGCATGCACGACCGCGTCCTGCCCGCACGGCCCGACCGCTCCGGCGAGGAGCGCACCGGGCGCCGGGCCGCCCAGCGCAGAAGGGCCACCGCGCTGGCCCTGGCCGCCACACTCACCACCACCGGCGCCGCCCTCGCCCTCACCTTCGGCCCCGCCTCCGCCGCCCCGGTCAACCTGCTGGCCAACGGCGACTTCGAAACCGGCACGCTGTCCGGCTGGACCTGCGCCAACGGCTCGGTCGTCACCACCCCGGTGCACGGCGGCACCCACGCGCTCAGCGGCGCCGCCTCGGCCTCCGACACCGCGCAGTGCCAGCAGACCGTCACCGTCCGGCCGAACACCACGTACACCCTGGCCGGCTGGGTCCAGGGCAGCTACGTCTACCTCGGCGCCACCGGAACGGGCGTCAACTCCTCGGCCTGGACGCCCGGCGGGACGGGCTGGAACCAGCTGAGCACCACCTTCACCACCGGCCCCTCGACGGCCTCCGTCACCGTCTTCACCCACGGCTGGTACGGCACCGGCCCGTACTACGCGGACGACCTCACGCTGACCGGCCCGGCCGGGCCCACCTCCTCCACCAGCCCGACGGCGACGGCCAGCCCGACGGCCTCCTCCAGCCCCACCGCGACCGGCAGCCCGACCTCCAGCCCCACCGCCACGGGAAGCCCGACCGCGACCGGCACCCCGACGTCCAGCCCCACCGGCACCCCGACCACCGGCACCCCGACCCCGACGGCCACCGCCGGCGGCCCGGCCGGGGACGGCAAGGTCACCACCCCGACCGGCTTCGCGGTCACCAGGACCACCTCCAACGCGGTCGTGCTCACCTGGCAGCCGTCCACGCTCACCAGCGGCGACGGCCCGGTCGCCTACAAGGTGTGGTCCAACGGCCAGCTGGTCGCCACCTCGATGGGCACCTCGGTCGCCGTCAGCTCCCTGCTGCCGGGCACGAGCTACACCTTCAGCGTCCAGGGCTACTCGGGCAGCCACGCCTCCGCCCAGTCCGCGCCGGTGAGCACCACGACCGCGGCCGCCCCGGCGCAACAGCCGGTCCGCTCGGCCTACTTCGACCAGTGGGGCATCTACGAGAACGCCTACTACCCGAAGAACGTGGTCACCAGCGGCGCCGCGGCCAAGCTGGACGTCATCCACTACGCGTTCGCCAACATCGACCCCACCAGGTTCACCTGCTTCCAGGCGGTGAAGGCCTCCGACTCCGCCAACGAGTCCAACCCCAACGCCGGTGACGGCGCGGGCGACGCCTACGCCGACTACCAGGCCGACTACAACTCCGGCACCAGCGTGGACGGCAGCAGCGACACCTGGGAGCAGCCGCTCAAGGGCAACTTCAACCAGCTGCGCCAGCTCAAGGCCAAGAACCCGAACCTGCGGTTCACCATCTCGATCGGCGGCTGGACGTACTCCAAGTACTTCTCCGACGCGGCGGCCACCGACGCCTCCCGGAAGGCCTTCGTCTCCTCCTGCGTCGACATGTTCCTCAAGGGGAACCTGCCGACCGGTGTCGCCGGTGACGCCTCGGGCGGGCAGGCCTCGGCCGCGGGCATCTTCGACGGCGTCGACCTCGACTGGGAGTACCCGGGCTCGGCCGGCGGCCACACCGGCAACCACTACTCGCCCGCCGACAAGCAGAACTACACGCTGCTGCTCAAGGAGTTCCGCACCCAGCTGGACGCCCTCGGCTCCGCGCAGGGCAAGCGCTACCTGCTGACCGCCGCGCTGCCCAGCGGGCAGGACAAGGTCGCCCAGCTGGAGACCGACAAGATCGGCGCCTACCTGGACTACGCCGACGTGATGTCCTACGACATGCACGGCGCGTGGGACGCCAAGGGCCCGACCAACCACCAGGACCCGCTGCACGACAGCCCGGCCGACCCGACCACGCCGATCACCCCCGGCACCCGCAAGTACAACGTGGACACCACGCTCGCCGCGTACACCACCGGGCTGCCCGAGTACGGCATCCCCGGCGGCTTCCCGGCGGCCAAGCTGGTGCTCGGCATCCCGTTCTACTGGCGCGGCTGGACCGGTGTGCCGGCCGGCGCGAACTTCGGCCTGTACCAGAGCGCGACCGGCCCGACGGCCGCCAAGCCGCTGAGCCAGGAGGCCGGTCTGGCCGCCTGGAAGGAGCTCAACCCGACCGCGGCGCAGACCCACTGGGACCCGGTCACCGAGAGCAGCTGGGTGTACGACGGCACCAACTTCTGGACCGGTGACACCCCGCAGGCCGTCCAGGCCCGCGGGGCCTACGCCAAGGGCAAGGGGCTGGGCGGCCTGTTCGCCTTCTCCCTGGAGAACGACGACGCCGCCGGCACGATGCTCAACTCGATGGACAACAGCCTACGCTGACGAATCGTCAGTCGACGGTGCCGACGGCCGCCGGTGCCCGCTCCGCCCCCACCGGAGCGGGCGGGTGCCGGCGGCCCTCCTCCGCGAGCGCCGGGACCGCCCCGAAGCAGGGCAGCGGCACAGTGGGGCAGCAGGCGAGCGGGGCGGCGGGTCAGCCCTTGAGGTCGAGCGAGGGGAAGAGGTCCTCGAACGGCTGGGTGGTCACCGAGACGCTGCGGGAGAACGGGTCGTCGAAGTCCCAGATCATGAACAGCAGGAAGGCGATCAACGCGCTGAAGCAGAGCGCCAGCACCAACTCCCGCGGCGTGCGCCGGATCTGCAGGGCGAACAGCATGCCGACGGTTACCACCGCGCCACCGATCAGGCCGAACCAGACGATCCCCGGCATCATCGGACCGGCGTTCTCGCCCCGCGCGTGACGGGCGTCGGAGGCCTGGCTGATCCGGTCCAGGATCGGCTGATAGGCCTGCGACTCCAGGTCGGAGGCCGGCGGGCGGGTGGCGACGTCCGTCTGCAGCTTCTGCAGCAGCTGGTCCCCCTTCTCGGTGATCTCGCCGTTCTCCTTCATGGACGCCCACTCGGTGTTCACCACGTACGTGACGTAGGCGTCCACGTCGGCGCGGACCTGGTCGCGGAACTCGACCGGGTAGACCACCGCCCGGTCGCTCACCTCGCGCAGCGACTGCGCCTCGCGGAACAGGTCGTCCTGGGCGGCGCCACGCCCCTCCCAGACACCCGCGATGGCGAGACCGAGGACGATCGCGTAGACCACCCCGATCATCATGGTGATGTACTCGATGACGTCCGGGGTCTCGTCCGTGTTCTCCTCGGCGTGACCCACCCGGCGGGTCCTCAGCAGCACCACCGCCACCACGACGGCACAGGCCGACGCCACGGCGATGGTCAACGCCACCCATTCGGACATGGGAACTCCCTTCTCTGGCTTGGCTTGTGACGGAACGGAAGATCTGGGACGACCCCGGGCCGAAGGTGGCGCCGGGGCCGGACGGCGGGTACCCGGAAGCCGGGACCGGACACACGGGAGTCGGGACGACGGGCGCGCCGGAGCCCGCAGCGGGTCAGGACCGGCCCGAACGGCCCCGGCCGCTACCACTGCCACCACCACTGCCGCCGCCGGGGCGGAGGGCCACCGCGGCGAGCAGCCCGGGGACCATGATCAGTAGGACCGTGGTGGTCATCGGGGCACTGTGGTGGCGCTCCGGCAGGGCCACCGGCTTCGCTGCCGGAACGCGGAACGTCGGCCGCGCCGTAGGAGCCGGCCACAGCACCCTCGGCGGCACCGGGCTCGGCGGCGCGGCGCTCGGAGCCGCCGGGACGGCGGCCGGCGGGGCCGGAGCGGGCACCGGCCGGGGCGGAGCGGGCGCCGGGGTGACCGGGGCGGGCGGGGGTGCCGCCGGAGGCGGCGGCGGTGCGGCCGCGGGCGACGGCGGCGGCGGAGGCGGGGTCGGTGACGGCGTGGGGGTCGGCGTCGGCGACGCCGTGGGTGTGGGGGTCGGTGCGGGGGTCGGCGTCGGTGTGGGGGTGGGCGTGCGGCTGGGTGTCGGGGTGGGTGTCGGCGTCGGGCAGGGGCGGGGGTGGTGGTGATGCCAGTCGTGCCCCCCGTCCCCCTCGTCCTCGTCGTCCGGCCGCCCGTGCTCGGGCCGGATGTCCGACGGGGCCGACGGGGCCGCCGGGAGCGGGGTGGCCCGGGGTTCGTGGCACGGGCGGTGCCCAGGCGGGGGCTCGTGATCGTGGTGCCCGGCGCCGGAGTTCGGAGCGACATCGACGCCGACCTGGACGTCGACGCCCACTCCGACGCCCACGCTGCCGCCCGGCCCCACCGCCACCGACACGTCGGTCCCGGTGCAGACGCAGATGTCCACAGCCGGTCCGTGCGGCCGGCCACCGGAGTGCCCGGCCCCGGACGCGGTCGCGCCGGTGACCAGCGCGCACATCGCGACCACGCCGACCGTCGCGCCGATCAGCCGGACCCGCCGCCCGGAGGCCGCCGCCCCACCGCCGGGCAGTGGTATCCGTCGTGACTGCCGACGTCGGGACACGGGCTCCACACACCTCTCGGGTCGACTGGGAAGGACGGAACGGGACCGGACGCGCTCGGGTCGACCGCCGACCGACCACCGCAGGACAGGCGGAAGGGCCGGGATCGGTCGGCTCCCGGTCGAGGATCGATCGGACACGAGCGGAAGTGATCGGACGTGCCGAGGCGGACGGCCCGCCTCCGGGGGGCGAGCCGTCCGTCATCAGGTCAAACGATCTTCGAGCCCACGGGTTACGGCCCGCGCTCGCTGTTCCGCACGCCGAGTACCACGCGCTCAGTGGCGGCGGTGCGCGATCTCCACGTTCTCCAGCACGCCGACCGCGTCCGGCACCAGGATCGCGGTCGAGTAGTAGGCGCTGACCAGGTACGAGATGATCGCCTTCTCGTCGATCCCCATGAAGCGAACCGACAGCGAGGGCTGGTACTCGTCCGGGATGCCGGTCTGGTGCAGGCCGATCACGCCCTGGTTCTCCTCACCGGTCCGGATCACCAGGATCGAGCTCGTGTTCTCCTTGGTGATCGGGATCTTGTTGCAGGGCAGGATCGGCACCCCGCGCCAGGCCGGCACCTGCTGCCCGCCGAGGTCGACGTGGGTGGGGTACAAGCCGCGCGCGTTGAACTCGCGGCCGATCGCGGCGATGGTCCGCGGGTGGGCCAGCAGGTAGTCGGGGTCGCGACGGCGGTTGAGCAGCTCGTCCAGGTCGTCCGGGGTGGGCGGGCCGGAGTGGGTCTGGATCCGCTGGTCGAAGTCGGCGTTGTTGAGCAGGCCGAACTCCGGGTTGTTGACGATCTCGTGCTCCTGGCGCTCGCGCAGGGCCTCGATGGTCAGCCGCAGCTGGTGCTCGATCTGGTTCATCGGCTCGTTGTAGAGGTCGGCGACGCGGGTGTGCACCTTGAGGATGGTCTGCGCGACGCTCAGCTCGTACTCGCGCGGCCTGAGGTCGTAGTCCACGAAGGCGCCGGGCAGCTCGTACTCGCCGTGGTGGCCGGCCGACATGGCGATCTCGGCCTCGCCGCGCTCGTTCTGGGCCTGCAGCGGCAGGGCCAGGAAGGCCTGCAGGTGCTCCTGCAGGCTCGGCGCGTTGTCCCGGATGGCGGCGAAGTCGGCCCGGGTCAGGGTGAGGGCGACGCCGGCGGTGGCCGTCTTCGCGGTGAACTCCCAGGCGGCGTCCGGGTTCAGCAGCGCGTCGTCGCCGAAGCGGTCACCGTCGCCGGCCACCCCGACCACCGTCTCGTCGCCGTACTTGCCGGTGCCGATCTGGTTGATCTTGCCGTGCGCGATCAGGAAGATCCGGTCGGCGGCCTCGCCCTGGGTGGTGAGCACCTCGCCGGGGCCGAAGTCCCGCTGCTGGCAGCGGTCGGCCAGGGCGGTGAGCACCTCGTCGTCCTCGTAGCCGCGCAGCAGCGCCAGCTCACCCAGCTCGGCCGGGATCACCCGGACCTGGGAGCCGGTCTTGATGAACTCCACCACGCCGTTGCCGACGGCGTAGGTGAGCCGGCGGTTGACCCGGTAGGCGCCACCGGCGGCCTGCACCCAGGGGAGCACCTTCAGCAGCCAGCGGGAGGTGATCTCCTGCATCTGCGGTGCGGACTTGGTCGTGGTGGCAAGGTTCCGGGCAGCGGCCGTCGCGAGGCTCTGCTGCTTGGCCTGCACTGTCTCCGGGCTCGTGTCCACGGGCATCGGCAGGGGTCTCCATTCCTGTGGTGGGTCACGCGGCCAGGGCCGTGGGAAACGCCCCTGGGCGCATGCCATGACGGACCATCAGATCCGCAGACTGGTGGGGGCATTGGCGAGGTTGTGCGGGTGCGGCCGCCGTCTCCCGGCGACCCATGCGGAACCCTAGATCACCAGAGCCCGGACTGACCCGTACGGACGCTCAGTACCCCCCGATAGGGTGAATCTCGCGCGGTCCGCCCCCATTGGCTCGACAAGCGGAGGAACATCCGTTCGCACCTGCGCCCCGCGCCGCCGGGGGCTCGGGGGCTCGGACTCGGGGCCCGGGGACCCGGCGGTGACGTCCTCGCCGAGGTCGGGGCTCAGGGCTCGGGGCCGACGGGCAGCAGCGGCCGGCCGGCCCGCGCAGCGCCCGCCATCCGGCCGGGCCCGGGCATGCGGACGGCCCGTCAGGTGCCGGAACGGGGGTGTCCGGCACCTGACGGGGGAACGGGGTGCGCAGTGGGGGCGCGCGGCGGGGGCGGTCGCGAGCCTGCCCCGGGTCGGTGTCGGGTCAGGCGCAGGCGACCTGGGTGCCGGGGACGCCGATGATGCCCGAGTTGTTGTTCAGCCCTGCGTTGTACTCGTAGTACAGGTAGGAGTAGAAGTCGATCCGGGTGGTGGCACCGCAGGCCGAGTCCGGAGCGACGGTGTAGGTCACCGTGAAGGTACTGCTGGCGCCGGGTTCGAGCGGCACGTTGTACCGGGCGATGCCGCCGTGGACGTTGTCACTGCACCCGTTGGTCTGGGTGCCGCAGGCCGTCGCGGTGAACTTGAGACCACTCTGCAGGCTGGTCCCGTAGGTCTCCTGGACGCTCTGGTAGACGAACTGGATCGGGGTGTCGTATGGGTTGGTGAGCGTCAGCGTGAGCGTGAACTCGCCGCCCCGGACGGTCGTCTGCTTGTCGGAGACGGCCGTGAAGGGCAACGGGGCGTCGGCGGCCCGGGCCGGAGCGGAGGAGAGGAGCAGACCCGCGACGAGGGCCGGGCACGCGACGAGCGCGGCACGGATCGGATGTGTTCTGCGCATGACCAAGGAGCGTAGGCGGCGGTACCGCTTCGGTTGCCCTCCTCCGCCCGCTTCCGTACCGACGCAGGAGCGGTGAGCGGACACCGCGGACCATTCGGCCTCGTTCCGGCTCCGTCGAGGCGCCCGGAGGCCTATGCTGTGCGGCTCGCCCGCGCGGTCACCCGCCCGCCGCTCCGCGTCCACCGATCCGTCACCGCCTGCGCCCCCTGCGTCCCCTGTGCCCCGTGCGTCCCGGACGCCCTTGGCTCTGTTTCGCCGCCTTCCGCGCCGCCCCTGCGCCCCTTCAGACCGACGGCGCCAGGATGTCGCAGAGCGCCGAGACCGCCGCCGGGTAAGCGTGGTCGGGCGGTGTGGCGTAGCCGACCACCAGCCCGTCGACAGCGGGCATGGCCTCCGGGGCGACCGCCGGGTGCCGGAAGTCGGCGAGGCCGTCGACGGCCAGGCTCCGGCCGGCAGCGGCCCGGAGCGCCGCGTGCTCGGTGCCCGGCTCCAGCCGCAGCACCGCGTGCAGGCCGGCCGCGATGCCCGAGACCCCGATCTGCGGGGCGCGCGCCGCGAGCGCGGCCACCAGGTGGTCGCGGCGGTCCCGGTAGTGGCGGCGCATCCGGCGCAGGTGCCGGTCGTAGCCGCCGGAGTCGATGAACTCGGCGAGGGTCAGCTGGTCCAACGCGCTGACCCAGCCCTCGCGTTCGCCCTTGGCGGCGAGCACCCGGTCGACCAGGTGGTCGGGCAGCACCATCCAGCCGAGGCGCAGCGCGGGGGTGAGGCTCTTACTGGTGCTGCCGAGGTAGAGCACCCGCTCGGGGTCGAGGCCCTGGAGGGCACCGACCGGCTGGCGGTCGTAGCGGAACTCGCCGTCGTAGTCGTCCTCCAGGACCAGTCCGCCGCGGCCGCGCGCCCAGTCGACCACGGCGGCTCGGCGGCCGGGGTGCAGCGGGCCGCCGGTGGGGAACTGGTGGGCGGGCGTGAGCAGCGCCGTCCGGACGTCCGCGTGCTGCGCCAATTCGTCGACGAGGGCGCCCTGTTCGTCGATCGGCAGCGGTACGGCGGTGACCCCGGCGGCGGCCAGCAGCCCGCGGTGGAAGTCCAGCCCGTACGCCTCGACGGCCAGCGGCCCGTTCTCGGCGGGCGGCAGGACGGGCCGCGCGCCGTCGAAGAGCAGCCGCAGCGCGTGGGCGAAGCCGGAGCAGACCACGATCCGGTCCGGGTCGGTGCGCACTCCGCGCGCGCGGGCCAGGTAGTCGGCGAGGGCGGTGCGCAGCTCGCGTCGGCCCCGAGGATCGCCGGGCCCGAAGGCTTCGTTGGGCGCGGTGGTGAGGGCCCGGCGGGCGGCGGCCAGCCAGGCGGTGCGGGGGAAGGAGGCGGCGTCCGGCTGGCCCTGGCGCAGGTCGTGCCGGGGCCCGGGGCGGGGTGGGGGCCGGCGGGCCCGGGTGGGCGGGACGGGTTCGGCGCGGTCGGCGACGGTGGTGCCGGATCCCTGACGGGCGGTCAGCCAGCCCTCGGCGACGAGTTCGGCGTAGGCCTCGGCGGCGGTGTTGCGGGCCAGGCCGAGGTCGGCGGCGAGCGTGCGGTACGGCGGCAGCCGGGTGCCGGGCGCCAGCCGGCCGCTGCGGATCGCCTCGCGCAGGGCCGTCATCAGCGCGGCGCGACGGCCGCCGGCGGCGGGGAGGTCGAGGTGCAGGTCGTTGCCGGTCGGGTGGGCGGGCTCGGAGGGGAGCGCGCCCCGCGTGTCCGTCATGTTCACGCACCCTACCCGCCGCCCCGCCCCCGCCCGCCGGGTGGTCGGCCCCGGGGCCGACCGCCTCCGCCTCCACAGCTGTCACTCCACCCCTGTCTCGCTCCGCCTCCGTCACTCCACCTCCGTCAGGGGACGACGGTCACCGGCCAGCGGCCCGCCTTCACCAGCCGGACCGCGACCGATCCGATCACCTTGTGCCCGGCCTGCTCGGAGACCCCGACCACCACGGCGTCCGCGCGCAGCTCGTCGGCGAGCTTGGCGAGCCCGCCGTAGGCGTCGCCGCGCATGGTCAGGAAGCGCCATTCCACCTGCCACACCTCGCGGACCCGGTCCTCGGCCTCGCGCAGGGCGGACAGCAGTTCCTCGGCGATCTCCTGGGTGGTCTCCTCCACCGCGGCCCCGGCCAGGGCGGTCGCGGCGCCGAGGATCGGTTGGATGTACGCCACCGCGAGGACGGCGCCCTGGCGGCGGGCCAACCCGGCGGCGTAGGCGGTGGCGCGCCAGGAGGAGTCGGAGCCGTCCAGCCCCGCCAGGATCACCTTGGGCCCGTCCGTCCCCAGCTCGAAGCCCGCGGGCGCGACCGCGCCCTCGTGCTCGCCGGTGCCGATCGGCACCCCGGCCGCAGCCGCGGCGGCCCCTCCCCCGCCGGTGTCCGCCGTTCCCGGGTCCGGCACCTCCGGCGCGTCGGCCGCTTCGCTCTCGTTGCTCATGATCCACAGGCTATTCCCGGCACCGTGCGTGTGTGCAGGGGGCACTCCGGGTGAGCCCTGTGGTGCGGGCCACCCGGGGCGGCGGCGGGCGCGGCGGATCCGGCACCGGCGGCTGGCGGGTCGTCACGCGCCGTCGACGATGTGCGCGGCCTCACACGGCTCGCGGTGTGGCGGGGGCCACTTCAGCACCGGACTTGATCTTGGAAATGGGTGCAAATCGAGCCAAATTGCCACAATTCCTTGATCCTTACGCCCGGTAACAGCCCTCTGACGTGCCTGAACCTCCACATCCTTGAACCCGCCGCCGCCACCCCCGTACCTTCGAACCCGTTGCACCGAGCGATCCGCTCCGGACGGGCCTCACCGCCCCCGAGCAGGAACGGGTGCCGGACCACGTGAGCGACGTGTCCCCGAAACCGACGGCCTTCCGAGGGCCTGGTTCCGCGTGCTCGCAACCCCCTCCGAAAGGAAATCCATGACCTTCCGCAACGAGACCGCCACTGCCACCACCACTGCCACCCCGAAGCGCCGCAACCGCGTCCGGATGGCTCTGATGGCCGGGGCGCTCACCGCGCTCCCGGTGGCGGGCCTCGTCGCGGCCACCAGCGCCTCCGCCGCGCCGGCCTCCGTCTGGGACAAGGTCGCCTCCTGCGAGGCCACCGGCAACTGGGCCATCAACTCCGGCAACGGCTTCTACGGCGGCCTGCAGTTCACCTCCAGCACCTGGGCGGCCTTCGGCGGCACCTCGTTCGCCCCGCGCGCCGACCTGGCCACCAAGGACCAGCAGATCTCCGTCGGCGAGAAGGTCCTCGCCGCCCAGGGCCCGGGCGCCTGGCCGATCTGCTCCGTCAAGGCCGGTCTGGGCAAGTAGGACCCCGCAGACCCCACGCTGCCGCCGCACCCCCGACCGGGTGCGGCGGCTTCGTCATACCCCCACCCGCCCGTCAGGCCGGCCGGGGCGGCAGCGGCAACGGAACGCCGGGCAGGCCGTCGATGCTGCTCGCGACGAGCGGCTTGCGCTCGCAGTAGGCGCCGAACTCCTCCTCGCCCTTCCGGTCGAAGTACTGGGCGTGCAGATCACGATCGGCGCGGTAGTCCATGAACGGCACCGCGTACCCGCAGGAGTCGCTCACCCGCTCGGCCCTGACCAGCACGATCGCCCGCAGACCCGCCCCGTCGACCGTCGGCTCGAAGTGCCCCAACAGCCCGGCGAAACGCGGATCGTCACGGAAGACCGCCTCGCCCCGCCCGTGCACCCGCACCACGGTCGGCGGCCCCTCGAATGCGCACCACATCAGGGTGATCCGGCCGTTCTCCCGCAGATGGGCGACGGTCTCGGCCTGCGAACCGCCGAAGTCAAGGTAGGCGAGCGTGAGTTCGTCGATCACCACAAGGGTGCCGGAGCGGCCCTTGGGCGAGAGGTTGACGTGCCCGTCGGCCGCCAGCGGCGCCGTCGCGACGAAGTAGACCGGCTGAGACTCGATGAACCGGCGCAATCGGCCGTCGATGGATTCGTACTGCTTTCCCATGTCCGCGATTCTGCCCACCACCCGGCCGCCGGGAAAGGAAGATCCACGCCCTGAGACGCCCCCACCCGGGCCGGCGGCGGGAGTTCGGCACCCGGCCCCCGGCCGCGGACGCCGGCCGATCGGGTGGCCGACGCCCCGGGCCGGCCGGTTCGCCGTGCCGGACGGGGAGTTCGGCGCCCTGTTCGTGCGCGGCCCGGGCTGGGAGCCGTCCGTCCGGTGGGCCCGGCGCCAACTGCGGCGCTCGCGCGGGCTGGTACCGGTCCACGCGCTGGTCGAGAAACGTGGCGGCCCCGTCCGGCGCCCTGGGAGGGTGGGGCGGGCGCGCGGGCGGGGCCTTGGCTCGGGGGTGGGGCCGACCGAGCGCGGTCACCGCGTCGGTTCACTGCTTCATGTAGACGCTGTCCATGAAGTCGATGATCTGCTGGTCCGTCAGCCGCTGGCCGTCGCGGTGGCCCATCGCGAGGTCGGCTTCGCTGATCATGCCGACCAGTCGCTCGCCGTCGATCACGGGGATGCGCCGGATCTGGTGCTGTTCCATCTTGCGCAGCACCATGTCCATGCTGTCGTCGGCGCGCACGCAGTGCAGGTGGCCGGACAGCTCCATCGCCGTCATCGCGGCCGGGTCCTTGCCCTCGGCGATACATCGCAGCACGATGTCGCGGTCGGTGATGATGCCCTTCAGCTTCTGGTCGTCGCCGCAGATCGGCAGCGCGCCCACGTTGTTGTCGCGCATCATCTTCGCGGCCTCGGCCAGCGTCTGGTGGGCGCCGATGCACTGGGCGCCGGTGTGCATGATCTCTCGGGCAGTGGTCACGGGGACTCCTTCGTCGGTGATTCCCCCCGTCTCCCCCAGGGCGGCGCCCCCTCACGCGCTCGACAGGGGAGCGAACGGGGGGTTACCGCGCCCTCACCATAAGCAACAGCGGGCCGGTCCGCGACCGCGCGAGGGAGGAGGGGGAGGAGGCACGAGGGAGGGCCGGCGCCGGGAGCGGCGATACTGGGAGGGTGACCACGGATGCCGCCGAGCACGGTGCACAGCCCGTCGACGAGGCCGTCCGGGCCCGGCCCGCGGCGGCGCTGCGCCCGTACGTGGCCTGGTACTCCGGTTACCGGCAGCGCGGCCTCGCCCCCGCCGTCCACCGCGGTCTGCCGTCCCCGTACCTGACGTTCATCCTGACCCTGGACGAACCCCTGGTGATCGCCGGGCACCCCGACCCGGCGCAGCCACCCGGCAGCTACCCGACCCTGCTCGGCGGCCTGCACACCGCCCCCGCGCTGATCACCCACGAGGGTGCCCAGTCCGGGGTGCAGATCGCCGTGCACCCGCTCGCCGCCCGGGCGCTGTTCGGCCTGCCCGCCGGGGAGTTGGCCGGGATCGACGTGCCCGCCGACGCGGTGCTCGGGCGGCTGGGCCCGCGGCTGCGGGAGCGGCTGCAGGCCGCGCGCGGCTGGCAGGAGCGGTTCGCCGCGCTGGACGGGGCGCTGCTGCGTGTCACCCGGCCGTCCGGGCGGGTGCCGCCGGAGGTCGGCTGGGCGTGGCGGGCGCTGCGGCGCAGCGGCGGTGCGCTGCCGGTGGCGGCGCTGGCCCGGGAGACCGGCTGGAGCGACCGGTACCTGCGGGAGCGGTTCCGCCGGGAGACCGGACTCACCCCGAAGGCGGCCGCCCGGGTGATCCGCTTCGACCGGGCCCGGCACCTGCTCGCCGCTGCCGATCCGCCGACCCGGCTGGCGGAACTGGCCGTGCGCTGCGGGTACTTCGACCAGGCGCACCTGGCGCGCGAGTTCCGCGCGCTGGCCGGAGCGGCGCCGAGCGTCTGGCTGGCGGCGGAGGGGGCGGAGGCGGCGCGGTTCCGAAACGTCCAAGGCGGGGCGGTCGGGGCGGACGCAGAGTGGGACGCGTAGCGGGCATCCGCCCAGCCCCGAACCCCGGTCCCGAGCACCGGTCCCGATCCCGATCCCGAGGAGAGCGAGCCATGGACTCCACCGAGACCCCCGCCCCGCAGGTCTGGCCCAGCCTGCGGGCCACCGACGCCCGGGCGCTGATCCGCTTCCTGGTCGAGGCCTTCGGCTTCCGGGAGGTCGTCGCCTACGGTGAGGGCGAGGTCGTCGCCCACGCCGAACTGGCCTGGCCCGAGGGCGGCGGCGTGATGCTCGGCTCCGACCGCCCGACGCCGGAGGGCGCCGAGCCCTGGGCGGGCAGGCCGGGCGGCTTCACCGCCTACGTGGTCACCGCCGACCCGGACGCCGTGCACGCCCGCGCGGTGGCCGCCGGCGCCCGGATCACCACCGCGCCGCACGAGACGGACTACGGCTCGCGCGACTTCGCCGCCGCCGACCCGGAGGGCAACCACTGGTCCTTCGGCACCTACCCGGGCGCACCCCGGCCGACCACCGGGTGACCACCGGGTGACGCGGTACCCGGGCCCGGCCCCGGGCGGTGGCCGCCGAACCGGGGCAGACTGGCTGCGGGGGCCACCCACCGGAGGCTTCGGAGACGGACCGTGCCGCAGATGACGGTGGACGGGCGCACCCTCGCCCTCTCCCACCTCGACAAGGTGTACTACCCGCGCACCGGCACCCTCAAGGGCGAGGTGCTGCGCTACTACGCCGCCGTCCACGCCGCCCTGCTCCCTCACCTGCGCGACCGTCCGGTCTCCTTCCTGCGCTGTCCGGACGGTGTCGAGGCGGAGGTCTTCGTCGCCAAGAACCCGCCCCCGGGCACCCCGGACTGGGTGCGCACCGTCGAGGTCCCGAGCAACACCGGCGAGCTGCGGCAGGTGGTGCTGGAGGACGGCGCGGCACTGCTCTCCGTCGTCAACCTGGGCTGCCTGGAGCTGCACGTCCCGCAGTGGCACGCGGCCGCGCCCGGCCTCGCCGACCGGCTGGTCCTGGACCTCGACCCCGGCGAGGGCGCGGACCTCCTGACCTGCCGGGCGGTCGCGCTGCTGCTGCGCGAACGGCTCGCGGCGGACGGCCTCACCGCCTGGGTGAAGACCTCCGGCTCCAAGGGCCTGCACCTGCTGGTCCCGATCGAGCCCACGCCCGGCACCCGGGTCTCCGCCTACGCGAAGGCGCTGGCCGCCGCACTGGAGGCCGAGCACCCGGAGCTGGCGGTGCACACCATGGCCAAGGCCCGGCGCCGGGGCCGGGTGCTGGTCGACTGGTCGCAGAACAACGCCAAGAAGACCACCGCCGCGCCGTACACCCTGCGGGCCCGGCCGCTGCCGACGGTCTCCACCCCGCTGGCCTGGGCCGAGCTGGAACGGGCCGACGGCGTGCCGGAGCTGACCTTCACGCTCGCCGAGGTCCCCGACCGACTGGCCGCCCACGGCGACCTGCTCGCCCCGCTGCTGGACCCGGAGCAGGCCCGCCCGCTGCCGTCCGCCCCCTCGGCGGCGGCGCGACCGGCCGGACCGGAGGCACCCCGGCAGCACGCACCCCGGCAAGACACACCCCAGCAGCAGCCCGCACCCCGGCAGCACGCACCCCGGCAAGGCGCACCCCAGCAGCAGCCCGCAGCGCGACCGCGCCAGGTCCTGCACCCGCCCGTCGAGGTGATGCGCCCCGCCGCCGTCGGCGCCGTACCGCCCGCCGACGGCCTGGGCGGCGGCGGTGTGCAGTACGAGCTGAAGCTGGACGGCTTCCGCTGCGTCGCCTTCGCGCGCGGCGACCGCCCGCCGGTCCTGCAGTCCCGCACCGGCCGTGACCTCGCCCCCGAGTTCCCGCCGATCGCCGCCGCCGTCGCCCGGCTGCCCGAGGGGCTGGTGCTGGACGCCGAGCTGGTCGCCTGGCGCGGCGGCCGGTTCGCCTTCGGGGAGCTGCTGCGCACCCGGCAGGCCCGCGCCGCCGCCCCGGACGTCGCACTCGGCCTGATCGCCTTCGACCTGCTGGCGCTGCCCGGCCGCGACGTCCGCCGGCTCCCGCTCGCCGACCGCCGCCGCCTGCTGCTCGCCGCCCTGGCCGACGTCCCGCCGCCGATCCAGCCGGTGCTGGCCACCACCGACCGGGCAGAGGCGCTGGAGTGGATGGAACGGCTCGCCGACACCGGGGTGGAGGGCCTGGTCTGCAAGGCCGCCGCCTCCCCCTACCGGCCGCGCGGCGCGGGGCGCAGCTGGGTCAAGTACCGCCGCAGCGACACCCTGGACGCCACCGTCCGCGCCGTGACCGGTCCGGCCGCCCGCCCCGACGCGCTGGTGCTCGAACTCGACGACGGCCGCGTCCTCCTGACCACCCCCCGGCTCACCGCCGTCCAGTCCCGCGAGGTCGCCGAGCTCACCCGGCCCCTGCTCGGCCCGGCCGCCACCGACCCGGACCACGGCCGGGTCCGCCCCCTCACCGGTCCCCTCCGCGCCGAGCTCACCCTCACCGGCCGGCCGCCCACCGCCACCTTCGTCCGTCTTCGGGGCGACTGACGGCGCACTCCACCGGCGGGCGCGGGCCGCCCGTCCTCACCGGCGCCGCTTCGCCGTCGCGTGGGCGAACTCCGTCACGAAGGCGTCCTCGAAGAGCGGCAGGTCGCCCGGGTTGCGGCTGGTGACGAGGGGGCCGGGGCCGTCGTGGCAGACGTGGACCGGCTCGTCGACCCAGTGGGCGCCGGCGTTGACCAGGTCGGTGCGCAGGCTGGGCCAGGAGGTGAGGGTGCGGCCGCGGACGGCGTCGGCCTCGATGAGGGTCCAGGCGGCGTGGCAGATCGCCGCGACCGGGCGGCCGGCGGTGCAGAAGGCGTGCACGAAGGCGACCGCCGAGCGGTCCAGCCGCAACCGGTCGGGGTTGGCGACGCCGCCGGGGAGGACCAGGCCCGCGTAGTCGGCCGGATCCGCTCCGGCGACCAGGGCGTCCACGGCGAAGGTGTCGCCCGGGGCGCGGTGCCGGACGGCCTGGACCCGGCCCTCGGCGGTGGACAGCAGGCGCGGGGTGCCGCCGGACTCGGCGACCGCCTGCCAGGGGGAGGTCAGTTCGGCCTGCTCGACGCCGTACGGCGCGACCAGGAAGGCGATCGTCCGGCCGGTGAGCGTGGTGGACGGCCAGGTCACGGGTCCGCCGCTCAGCCCGGACGGGGGGCGGTCAGGTCGACCGCGGCGGCCGGGGCGGAGCTGAGCCTGGCCCGCGGGCAGTCGAGGTGGACGACGCGGTCGAGGTGGTCGACCCGGGCGACCTGGCCCATCGGGACGAGCACCCGGGCGCCCGGCACCCAGGGACCGGCGTCGACCAGCAGGTGGTCCCCGCCGTCCTGCTCGACCCGCCCGACCGGGCCGTCGGTGGCCTGCACCTCGTACCCGACCAGGCCGGGGTCGGCGGCGGGATGGGAGCCCGGTCGGTGCTCCCACAGCTCGGTGCTCATCGCTTCACGTCCGTCCTCGTCGGGTCGCGTCCGTCCTCATGGGTCAGGTGCGTCATCGGATCAGGGGCGTCAGGGGATGGGGATCAGGTGCGTCCTCGTCCGCTCACGCCTCCGGCCGGTCCCAGGGCCGCCGTTCGCGGCGTTCCCGGGGCTCCTCCAGTTCGGCGGCCTCGGCCCGGCCGGCCCGGGAGGCGCTGCGGCGGCGCAGCAGCTCCGAGGTGGCGACCGCGGCGGCCACGGTGGCCGCCCAGACCACCCCCAGCGCGGCCAGTACGGCCGTGGTCGGGGTCCGTACGCCCACGCCGAGGCAGATCGCGGTCATCACCAGGGCCGTCAGCACCACCCCCGCGGTGACCCGGCGCCCGACCGCGTGGCACACCCGCCGGGCCCGGCTGGGCCGCTTGGCACCCATCGTGCTCAGCTTCCGGTCGAGCTTCGTGTCCTGGCGCAGATCGGACTCGATCTCCGCAAGGAGCCGCCGCTCCCATCCACTCAAAGCGGGACCGTCCATCTCGGTCACCTCCGACACTTCCGGTGACGTGCTCGCACCCGGCGGTTGCCCGGCACGGGCCGGCGCTAACCGTTCCGGGGACCACCTGTTCCGGCACCCACGGGTCCGAAGGCCCGGGGACGGGCGAGCAGGCTGTCGTCCAGGACGCGCAGCAGCGCGGCGGCGTCGGGGTGGACCTCGGCCGCACCAGCCGCCCGCAGCTCCGGACCGGCGTCTTCGCCGGCCTCCAGGGCGACGCAGGGCACCCCGGCCCGGCGCGCCGCCCGTACCTCGCGCACGCTCCCGGCGACGGCCACCGCGTGCGAGGACCCGCCGTCGACCAGTTCCAGCGCGGCCAGCAGCGGATCGCCCCCGGGGTCGGCCACGGTCAGGGCCGGGGCCCCGGCGGGCCCGGGCCCGGTCAGCAGGACCGTCCAGCCCCGGGCGGCGCACTCGCGCAGCAACTCGGCACCGCCGGGCAGCGCGGGCCGCCAGTCGGTACCGAAGAGAGCCGCCGAGATCACCGTCATGGCCACCGCTTCCCTTGGAGGGCCACGCACCGTACGCGCCCTTCCAGGTTAGGCCGCTCCCCCGCCCGGCGCGCTGCCTGCCGGGAAGTAGGTGCCGAGCCGGGCGAGTTCGGCGCGGCGCTGCTCGGCGCTGCGCTGCTCGGCGCGGTGCTGCTCGGCGGGCGAACCGGGGCCGGCCCGGGCCGGGTCAGCCGCGGTACGGCTCCGGGTCCGGGTCCGTCGCCAGCCGGGCGTGCAGGTGTTCGTCCTGGTAGTCGCGTCCCTCGAAGCGCCAGGAGGCGCGCAGGGTGCCCTCGTACGGGAAGCCGGCGCGCTCGGCGACCCGGCAGGAGCGGTCGTTGCCGAGGGCGTGGAAGAGCTCGATGCGGCGGGCGTCGGCGGTCTCGACGGCCCAGCGGGTGACGGCGTCGGCGGCGCGGGTGGCCAGGCCGCGGCCGCGGGCGGCGGCGAGCAGCCAGTAGCCGACCATGGCGATGCCGTCGGCCTGGTTGCTCCAGCGCAGGAAGGCGTTGCCGAGGAGTGCGCCGTCGGCGGCGTCGGTGACGGCGAAGGCGGCCATGGTGCCGTCGGCCCAGTGGGCGTCGCAGCGGTCCAGGTAGGCCTCGGCGGTGGCGGGATCGGTGCTGTTGAGCGGGTTCCAGTGGGCGATGTCCGGGTCCGTCGCCGCGGCGACGAGGGCGGGGACGACGCCGCCGGGCAGGTCGAGGGCGCGCCCCCAGGGGCGCAGCAGGGCGTCGCCGAGGTCGAGGACGGCGGGGCGGAAGACGCGCCGGTCGGTGCCGGGATCGCTGATGGTGGTCACCCGCTCTTCCTATCCTCGGTGCCCCCGCTCCCGCCAACGAATAATCCGGCCCCGACCGCCCCTGCCGCCCGGGCGGCAGGGGCGGTCGGGGCCCGCCGTGCCCGGTCCGCCGGCGGGCGGTGCGGCCGGATCAGATCCGGGCCAGGTAGCCGTTCTCCACCAGCCAGAGCACGTTCAGCCTGGCCGGGCCGCCGGGGAGCAGCGTCGCGTCGAGCTGGTACTGCAGGCCCCAGCCGGGCTGGCCGAACCAGGGCGCGATCGGGCCGGCGTGCACCGTGAACGGCTTGACCACCTTGTAGTCGTGGTAGTTGCAGGCGGCGGGCGGGTTGCCGTCCAGGCTCTGCGGCGGTATCGCGCGGTTGGCGTAGGGCAGGCCCTCGGGGGCGAGGAAGGCGCCGTACTCGCTGCCGTAGCGGTCGATGTTCTGGTCGGGGTGGAGCGTGATCTCGAACTCGACCGGGCTGCCGTCGGGCAGGGTGACGTAGCCGTCGGCGGGCGGGTAGATCCAGCCGCCCTTGCCGCCGTTGGCGGCCGCGTCGAAGTACGTGGCCAGGAAGGTCCGGTCGGCGGTGCCGCCGGTGCGCTGGTAGCCGATCAGCTGGCGGCCGACGCGGCCGGTGGTGGGGAGGTCCTGGGGGCCGAGGCGGGCGTCGTCGTGGTGGTAGGCGGCGGAGCACTGGTCGGTGGGGGTGGCCGCCGGGGTGGCCGCGGTGGCGGGGACGCTCGGGGCGAGCAGGACGGCGGTCGCGGCGAGGGGGGCGGCGAACAGGCGAAGGCGAAGGCGCACGGTGTCTCCGTCGAACGGGTCAGCGGTCGGGGAAGCAGCCGCGGAGGGGCGGTTCGCTCACCCTCCGTGGCTGATTCGACACCAGGCAATCGGATCGTCTGATCGTTCGTCAACATGATCCGGGCGCCGGCCCGTCGGACTCCGTAGTTTCGGCCAGACCCTGCGCACCACGACCCCGCCGCCCCCGTCCCGAGGACGGGCGGCCCGCCGCCCGCCGCTCACCGCCCCGGCGCGACCCGCCCGAGCAGGTGGAGCAGCCGGTCGAGGGCGTCGTTGGAGTTCGGCTCGGTCAGGTTCACCATGAGCCGGAACGCCACCTTCAGCAACGCCGGGTGGCCGAGTCCGGCGGCGCCGGCGGTGCCGAGCAGCCTGGGCCGGCCGAGCAGGTCCGCGGCCAGTCGGCCGAGGGCGAAGTAGCCGGCGTAGGCGGACCGCAGCGCCTGCGGGTAGGCGCGCAGGGCGAGTTCGCGGCCGCGGTCGGTGCGGCGGGCGAGCGCCTGGACGATGGTCTCGGCGGCGAAGCGGCCGGATTCCATCGCGTAGGCGATGCCCTCGCCGGTGCCCGGGCTGACCGTGCCGCCCGCGTCGCCGACGAGCAGCAGGCCGTCCGCGTAGTGGGGCCGGCGGTTGAGGCCCATCGGGAGGGCGGCGCCGCGGATCGGCTCGGTGACGCCGTCGGGGGTGTAGCCGTACGCGGGCGGCAGGTCCTCGCACCAGCGGCGCAGCAGTTCGCGCCAGTCGACGTCGGTGTTGGCGGTGTCGAGGACGCCGAGGCCGACGTTGGCGGTGCCGTCGCCCATGCCGAACACCCAGGCGTAGCCGGGCAGCAGGCGGCGGGCCGGGTCGTCGGGGTCGCGCAGGTCGAGCCAGGCCTCCAGGTAGCGGTCCTCGTGGCGCGGGGTGTGGAAGTAGGTCCGGTAGGCGACGCCCATCGCGCGGTCGGTGCGGCGGTAGCGCTTCATGGCGACGGACAGCCGGGTGGAGTTGCCGTCGGCGGCGACCACGATCGGGGCCCGGTAGGCGACGGGCAGGCGGTCCTCGCCCAGCTTGGCGGTGACGCCGGTGATCCGGCCGGTCCGGTCGTCCACCAGGGGGCCCGCCACATTGGCGCGTTCGATCACCCGGGCGCCGCACGAGGCGGCCTTCCGCGCGAGCAGCTCGTCGAAGTCGGCGCGGCGGCGGACGAGTCCGTACCCGGGGAAGGCGGAGAGCTCGGGCCAGTCGAACTCCAGCGAGCGGCGCCCGGAGACCAGCCGCAGGCCCCGGTTGTGCAGCCAGCCGGCCTCCTCGGAGACGTCGATGCCGAGGTCGGTCAGCTGCTTGACGGCGCGCGGGGTGAGGCCGTCGCCGCAGACCTTCTCGCGCGGGAAGGCGGATTTCTCCAGCAACAGGACGTCCAGACCGGTCCGGGCGAGGTGGGCGGCGGCGGTGGAGCCGGCCGGGCCGGCCCCGACCACGATGACGTCGGCGCTCTCCTCGGCGGTCTGCTCTGGGCCGGGCATCGCACTCTCCCACGGGTCGGATCGGCTGCGCACGCAGCGGAATCGGCGGACTGGGCGGTTCCAGACGGACGATAGAGAAACCTGGCGCCCGCACGCCGCCCCGACACGCAGGGCGTCCCCGGGGACCGGTCAATACCGGCCACCTCGACTGCCCGGGTTCACCCGCCGGTTCGGGGCCCGGAGTTGACTGCCGCCGACCGCCGTACCGGCGGAAGTGCACGCGAACCCATGACAATCGGTTGATCGGATCGTTGTGACGAACTAGCCGGACCAACGGTTCACAACGATGCATTTCGGCCATAGCTCCCGTGCGGCAGGTCCGGCCGTCGGCACGGACACCCACCGCGGCTCGGCCGCGGCCGGGCCGCGGCACCACCGAGCCCCTGGCCCCGCGAGCAGCCGCGGGCCCAGGGGCTCCCGTTCGTACGGCGGCGCCCGTGGTCCCACAGAGCCACGGCCGACGGCGCCGCCGACGACGAGGCCCCCCGGCCACGGGGGTAACCGGGGGCCTCATCCCGGTCTACGGTCGGCGGGCCGTCCCGGGTTCACCATCCGCACCGAAAACCCCACGGGCATCACAGACCCCATGAGCCTCACAGATCCCACCGGTCCCGGCCGACCGGGCGCGGGAACGCCGGAAGCCCCTGGCCACGGGGGGAACGGGCCAGGGGCTTCCACCCTCCTCCACGGCTGATCCGCCGTCACGGGTTCACCGCCAGCACCACGTACCCCGCCAGCACCGTCAGGTGCACCGCGCCCTGCAGCAGCGTCGCCCGGCGCGGAATCACGGTAAGGATGCCCAGCACGATGGTCAGGGTCAGCAGCACCAGGTGCGCCGGGCCCAGGCCGAGGACGAGCGGGCCGGACAGCCAGGTCGAGGCGATCGCGACCGCCGGGATGGTGAGGCCGATGCTGGCGAGCGCCGAGCCGAGGGCCAGGTTGAGGCTGGTCTGCACCCGGTTGCGGGCGGCCGCGCGCAGCGCCGCGATGGTCTCCGGCAGCAGCACCATCATGGCGATCACCACGCCGACGACGGCGTGCGGGAGGCCGGCGTCGTCCACCGCCTTCTCGATGGTCGGCGAGACGCCCTTGGCCAGGCCCACCACCGAGACCAGGGCGACGGCGAGCAGCAGCAGGCTGACCCCGGCGGCCCGGACGGTGGGCGGGCTCGCGTGGTCGTCCTCGTCCAGCACCCGGCCCTCGGGGGTGACGGCCAGGAAGTAGTCCCGGTGCCGGATGGTCTGGGTGGCGACGAACAGTCCGTAGACCACCAGCGAGGCGGTGGCCGCGTAGATCAGCTGGGTGGTGGAGAACTGCGGGCCGGGCGAGCTGGTGGTGAAGGTCGGCAGCACCAGGCTGAGGGTCGCCAGGGTGGCGATGCAGGCGAGCGCGGCGCCGGTGCCCTCGGCGTTGAAGACGGCGGTGCGGTACTTGACCGAGGTGACCAGGATGGACAGGCCGAGGATGCCGTTGCAGGTGATCATCACGGCGGCGAACACGGTGTCCCGGGCGAGGGTGGCGGACTTGTCCCCGCCGTCGGCCATCAACGTCACGATCAGCGCGACCTCGATCACGGTGACCGCCACCGCGAGCACCAGTGATCCGAACGGCTCCCCCGACCAGTGCGCGATGACCTCGGCGTGGTGCACGGCGGACAGCACGGCGGCCACCAGGAAACAGGCCACCACGCCCACCACCCAGCCGGGCAGGTCCTCGTGCCAGGTCAGGGCGAGGACGACGAACGACACCAGCGGAACGACGACGGTCCATTGCGCGGCACCCGCGCGGAGCTTCGTGATCATGCCGCCGAGGATCCCAGACCGGGGGTCGGTCACCCGGGTACCCGCGCCGGGACACGGATGGACGTGGCACAACTCATCCCGGTTTGCGCCCTCATCCTCCGTAGTCGGCGAGGTACCGGAGCACCGTGTCGACGTGCGGCCGCACCCGGTCGGGGACGCCCCGGGCCGCCTCCACGGACTTGTCGCTGGTCCGGTAGGCGGCGGTGACCAGGGCGGGCAGGTCGCGGTCGAAGCCGGCCCGCTTGAGCTGCTGGTCCAGCCAGCAGACGTAGTTGCCCATCGCGGCGATGGCGTCGCCCGGGTCCAGGTAGGACGTGGGGCCGGGGTGGGCGGCCGCCTTGGCCCAAGCCTCGAAGACGGCGGGCGTCCACATGGCGATGCCGTACTCGCCGGTCTCCGGGCGGGCCGCATTCGGGTCGAAGCCGCTCTCCGCCTTCAGCATCGCGGCCAGCAGTGCCGGGGTGATCTCCGGTTCGGGGCACCGGCGGGCGGCGTTCACGATCATGTCCCGGTAGGCGACCGGGACGTCCGAGCCGGCCGGGATCGCACCCGGCGGCGGGACGACGTTCGACGGCGGGACCGACGACGGCGGGACGGCGTTCAGCGGCGGGGCCCGGTGGGCGCCCGGCCCGGCGGGCTCCGGCCCTCCGGTCAGCGCGAGGACGGCGAACGCGCAGGCCAGCAGGTCGGCCGCGGCCCGTACGGCGGTGCGGCGGCGCCGGGCCGGACCGGCGGTGCGGCGGCGGCGCCGGGCCGGACCGGCGGTGGCCCGGGCGACCAGCGCGGCGAGGTCGGTCCGGGCCCGCTCCTCCCGGCCGGGCGCGAGGCAGGCGGTGACCACCGGGCGCCAGCGCGCGGGCAGCGCCTCGTCCAACCGCAGCGGCGCGGCGCCGCGCGCGTACGCCTGGGCGGCCAGCGAGCGGGCCCGGGCGGTGGCGCCGAGGAAGGGGTGCAGACCGCCGGTGAGCAGTTGGTGGGCGATCACCCCGAAGGCCCAGACGTCGGCGCTGGGGCGCACCGCGACACCGCGCGCGCCGGTGCGCTGGGACCACCACTCGGGCGGGACGTGGTCGGGCGAGCCCAGCGGCGGGGCGTAGGCGTGGGTGCCCTCCAGCTCGGCGGTGAGGCCGAAGTCGGCGATCTTGGCGGTGCCGTCGGGCATCAGCAGGACATTGGCCGGTTTCAGGTCCCCGTGCACCCAGCCGACCCGGTGCATGTGGGTCAGCCCGGCGCAGACCTCGGCGAGGACGCGCGCGGCGCCGGGCACCGGGGTGCCCGGGCGGGCCGCCGCCAGCACGTCCTGCAGGCTGCGGGCGGCGCGCTCCATCACCAGGGCGACGGCGCCGTCCAGGGCCGGGTGGTCCGGGTCCTCGACAGTGGCCACGGCGAGGGTGCGGATCAGGTGCGGGTGGTCCGCCCGGCGGCTGAAGCGCTGTTCGCTGCGGGCCATCCGGGCCACCGTCGCGCGCTGGCCCGGGCTGAACCGGGCGGCGGCGAGCAGCTTGACCGCGGCCTGGGTGCCGTCCGGGCCCTCGGCGGCGTGGACGCTGCCCCAGGCGCCCGCGCCGAGGGCGGCGCCGAGGCGGTAGCCGGCGATGGGGTAGCCGTCCGGCACCTCGAGGGACGGGCCGTCCGGCCGGTCGTCCCCGGGGGTCCGCCGCCGCGGCGGCTCCGGCTCGGGCCCGGCGGCGGGCCTCACGGCCGGGCGGCCGCGCGCCGGGGCGGGAGCAGGGCCAGGTGCTCCTCCCGGACGAGGTCGAACTTCAGTGCCAGGGAAGCGAGTTCCTCGCGCTTGCCGCCGGCCGGGCCGTCCTCGTACGGCTCGCGCAGCCGCAGCTTGGTCTCCACCAGGTAGTCGATGTGGTAGTTCACCGCCGAGCGGGTCAGCCCGCAGCAGGAGGGCAGGGCGCGCAGCCGGGCCAGCACCTCGGCCACCCCGGGGACGGCGGCCGCGGAGGGCGAGCGCAGCCGGGGCTCGCAGAGCGCGAGCAGCACCAGGAAGTACTTGGCGGTCGGGTCCAGGGCGAAGGGGCTCACGGTGCGTTCGCCGTCGGCGCCGCCGGGCCGGGCGTCCAGGTAGGCGTGCTGCGGGGCGAACACCTTGAAGGAGGCGGGTTCGCCGAGCGCGGGCAGCAGCACCCGGGAGAGTTCGAACGGCACCGGCGCGCCGACCCGGCCGGGGGCCACCTTGACGTGCTCGCCCGCGCCCTCCAGGTTCTCCACCACGTAGGTGGCGGAGGCGCTGAAGTTGGACAGCCGCCAGTAGTCCTCGGCCGCGACCACCTCGCCCGCGCGGCGGGAGACGCCCTGGTCGGGCAGCGGGATGGCGAGCGGTCGGCCGGGCTCGCCACGCCCGAACACCGCGGCCTCGCCCGGGCCCATCCGCAGCAGGGCGGGTGCCTCACCGGGCGCCATCTCGGGCCCCGGGCCGGGAAGTTGCACGATGACGGTGTCCACGCAGCCACCTCCGCTGGGATCGGATCGATGGTATCCGCCCGATTCGTCCCGGCCGCACACCGCCACCCGGACGAGTGACGGCGCGCCGCCAACCCCGAGCGGGCGGCCGGGAGTTGCCACCCGGGGATCGGCGCCCCGGCGACGGAGCGGACACGGCGAGCAAAAGAATGATCAAAGGAACGGTCAAGTCGGCGGCACCGAAGCACGACACCAGGGGCATCCGGACCCGCCCCGCCCCCTCCGGCACCACCCGCACCGCCGCCGCCCGACCGCCGGGAATCCGGGACGCGAGCCCGGCGCGACACGAGAACGCCTGCGTGCCGCCCCCCATGAACTGATCGCCCGTCAGGCCGCCAGCTGTCCGGATATCGAACACTGGGCGAACGGTTGCGGTATGTAGTTGAACGGTCACCATGAGTGTGACGCAGCACACACACGCGACGTCCACAATGTGTGCAACACTCATCCCAAGGAGTGAGATTCCCTTAAATTCCAAGGAGGTTCACATCATGCGCACTCGGATCGCAGCTGTGTTGATGACGGTGGCAGGGATCGCCGGGCTGACGGCGGGCCCGGCCATGGCCGCCACGGCAACGTCCGAGACCGACGCCGCGGCCTGCGCCACGGTGCTCAACCGCCCCTGCATCTCGCACCAGACCGACGGCGAGGGCGTCGTCGGCGTCGCCCAGGTCACCGCCGACCCGGCCCAGTTGACGATCGTCAAGGTCGAGGTCCGCACCCAGGCCGCCTGGGGCAGCCCGTGGGAGACCGCCGCCTCGGCCACCACCGTGCGGATCGGCTCCGCCAAGGCCGTCACCCCGCGTGTCGTCACCAACGACCTGCGCATGATCTGCGCCACCGCCGGCCCGGCGCTGGACGCGACCAAGCAGGTCACCACCTGTACCAACCCGTTCTGATCGCGGGGCCCTTGACGGGCAGCACACGCGCCGTCCGCACGACCGGACGGTAGGCGCAGGACGAGCCGGGGCACCGCCCCGCTCGGGGCCGGCCGCCGGGACCCCCGTTCCCGACGGCCGGCCCGTCGGCGTCCGCGCCCCGCACCACCGCGTCCGCGCCCCGCACCACCGCCCGGGCACCAGCGCTCGGCGCCCCGCTCCCGCCGGCGGCACCCGTCGAGCGGGCGACCAGGAGGTCGGGGAACCGGCTCCGACCAGGCCCCGGGTGGACCTGGGGCACCCGTTCACGGCAAACTGGTCTAGACCTCGGAGGTCTAGACCTCAGACGCGCCTCAGAACGGTGGACCCAGTATGGAAATCGTGATCGTCCCAGACGCCCCAGCGGCCGGCGAACTCATCGCCGCGGCGATCACCGATCTGCTGACCGACAAGCCCGACGCCCTGCTCGGCGTGGCGACCGGCTCGACCCCGCTGCCGATCTACCAGGCCCTCGCCGCCCGGGTCGGCGACGGCCGGCTGGACGCCTCCCGGGCGCGCATCTGCCAGCTGGACGAGTACGTCGGTCTGCCCGCCGGTCACCCGGAGTCCTACCGCTCGGTGGTGCTGCGCGAGGTCGTGGAGCCGCTCGGTCTGACCGAGGACTCCTTCCTGGGCCCGGACGGCAACGCGACCGACATCGCCGCGGCCGCCACCGCCTACGACCGCGTGCTGGCCGAGGCCGGCGGCGTCGACCTGCAGCTGCTCGGCATCGGCACGGACGGCCACATCGGCTTCAACGAGCCCTGCTCCTCGCTCGCCTCCCGGACCCGGATCAAGACCCTGACCCGGCAGACCCGCGAGGACAACGCGCGCTTCTTTGACAGCATCGACGAGGTCCCGCACCACGTCATCACCCAGGGCATCGGCACCATCCTGGAGGCCCGCCACCTGGTGCTGCTCGCCACCGGCGAGGCCAAGGCCGAGGCCGTCGCCCTCGCCGTCGAGGGCCCGCTGTCCGCCGTCGTCCCCGCCTCGGCGCTCCAGCTGCACCCGCACGCCACCGTGGTGGTCGACGAGGCCGCCGCCTCCCGCCTCAAGCTCGCCGACTACTTCCGCGACACCTACGCGGCCAAGCCGGCCTGGCAGAAGCTCTGACTGCTCCCGCGCAGCCGTGACGACGCGGGGGCGCCGGCCACCGATCACCCGGTGGCCGGCGCCCCCGCGTCGTCATGCCGGCGGTCGCCACCGCCCACTGCCCACCGCCCACTGCCCGCCGGGTCAGCGCTTGCGGAGCCAGGCGGCGAAGGCCTCCAGGGCCGGAGCCGGGTCACGGCGGCCGAGGCCGATCCGGAACCGGTCGGTCGGGGTGGGCGTCAGCTCGGAGCGGAAGATGCTCGCGGGCAGCAGGATGACGCCCGCCTGCTCGACCAGCCCGGCACAGAAGTCCTCCACGCCGTCCGCCCCGAGGTAGCGCGGGAACGCGACGCAGCCGCCGTCCGGGGCGCGCCACTCGAAGAGATCGGCGAACTCGGCGAAGAAGGCGTCGAAGAGCGGCAGGTTCTCCGCGATGACGGCCCGGTTGCGCGCCAGGATCCGCTCACGGGCCGTGATCGCGATCCGGGCCAGCACCTCGCTCGGCGCCGAGTTGCAGATCGTGGTGTAGTGCTTGGCCCGTTCCAGGCGGGAGCGCAACTCCCGGTCCCGGCAGGCGATCCAGCCGATCCGCAGACCGGGCAGGCCGAGCGACTTGGAGGTGACGTTGAGCGAGAGGGCGCGTTCGGAGAGGTCGGCGGCCTGCGGGAGGGTCCGGGCCGGGTCACGCTCCAGGCCTCGGTAGACCTCGTCCGAGAAGAGCCGGATGCCGCGCCCGTCGCAGAGTTCGACCAGCCGGGCGAAGTCGGCGGCGTCGATCACCGCACCGGTGGGGTTGTTGGGGAAGTTGACCGACACCAGCTTGGTGTTCGGGCGCAGCGCCGCCTCGACCGCGGCGAGGTCGAGCGCCCAGTCCCGCCGCTCGTCCAGCGCGACCCCGGTGACCTCGCACAGCGAGAGCGGAATGGTCTCGGCGGACTGGTAGTTGGGGGTCACCACCACCGCGTGGTCGTCCGGTTCGAGCAGCACCCGCATGGCGAGGTTCAGCCCCTCCTGGGCGCCGCCGAAGCAGATCACGTCGTCGGCGTCGACCCGCTCGTACATCCCGGCGACGGCCCGGCGCAGCCCGGGGTCGCCGTAGGTCTCGGTGTAGCCGAGCGCGAGGGTGTCCCAGGCCTCGCGGTCCTCGGGGCCGGCCAGGGCGAGCAGCTCGGCCATCGTCATGGTCTGGGCGTCGGAGGCGGTGAGGTGGTGGGGGGCGGTGAACTCCCAGCGGGACAGGTGGGTTTCGAGCCGGAAATCGGGGAGCTGGGGCATGGGGGGCGTTCCTTCCTGAGGCTTGCGGGCCCGTGGGCTTACGGTCGGGCGGGCTTACCGTCCGGCCGGCTTACGGTCCGGCCGGCTTACGGTCCGGCGGGCTTACGGTCCGGCGGGCTTACGGTCCGGCGGGGTGCTTGAGCTCGGCGAGCAGGCTGTAGGCGGTGGAGCGGGAGATCCGCAGCGCGGTGGCGACGACGGGGACGGCGCGGCGCACGGCGAACACCCCGGCCTCGTCCAGTTCGCGCAGCACGGCCAGCCGGTCCTCGCGGGTGAAACGCTCCAGCGGGCGGCCCTGGGCGCGGACGCGGCCGCCGATCACGTCGTTCATCCGTTCCGTCCAGTCCCGTTCGAAGAGCGGTTCGGGGCGGGGCACGCTGGGAGCGGCGAAGCCGGCCAGCAGGGCGGCGGCCTGTTCCAGCGGGCCGCGGTCGAGGTTGACGCAGAGCACCGCCGAGGGCCGGCCGGCCTCGTCGCGCAGCACGGCGCTGACGGAGGAGAGCCGCCGGCCGTCCGGCAGCGTCTTCTCGTACGGGCCGTAGACGTCGGGGGCGGAGGGGTCGACCTCGTCGAGTTCGCCGAGCATCGACGGGTCGCCGGGGGCGCGGGGGGTCATCGGGTTCCAGATGGCGAGCACCCGGTCGGTGGCGGTGTCGTGCAGCACCACCTCGGCGTACGGGCCGAGCAGCAGGGCCACTGCGCGGCAGACCGGGGCGAAGGTCCGCACGCGTGGGTCGGGGTTCTCCGAGGGCATGCCTGGACTGTACGTCCAGATCGGACACTTCGTCCAGCACCTCGCCGGAGCACGGCGCGGCGGAGAGCACCTCGACGGCGAACGGCACCGACGGCGAAGGCCCCGCCGGGCGGATCCGGCGAGGCCTCGGCGCCCGGGTGGACGCGGGTGCTACGTGCAGGTGGTGTTCAGTCCGAGGACGGTGGAGCAGCTGCGGGTGTCCCGGCTGGTGGCGGGCGACGGGTCGACGGGCGCGCCGGCCGTCCGGGCCACGGTGATGTCCCAGCTGCGGACCAGCGAGAGCAGGCCGACCCTGACCGAGAAGTGTCGGGTCACGGTCGCCCCCTTGGCGAGCGGGGCGGCCAGCGTGCAGGTGAGCTTCCCGGCCGCGACGGTGCAGTCACCGGAGGTCGTGGTCAGCCCGCTGGGCAGGCCGGCGGCGACGGTGGCCGCGGTGATCGGGTCCGGCCCCTGGTTGCTGAGCGTGATCGTGTAGTCGACCCGGCTGGCGAGCAGCTGGGTCACCGGGGTCGCGGTGAGCGCCACGCCCAGGTGGGCGCTGGGCGCGGTGTAGGTGAAGCGGTCGGCCGCGACGGCCGCGCTGGTGCCGCCGGGCGTGGTGACCCGCACGTCCACCGGGCCGGTCACGGTGGTGGCGGGGGCGGTCGCGGTGCAGCTGGTCCTGGTGCAGCTGAACGCGGTGGCCGCGCCGGCCGCACCGAAGGTCACGGCGGTGGCGCCGTTGAGGCCGGTGCCGGTGACGGTCACCGCGGTGCCGCCCGTCCCGGAGCCGCCGTTCGGGGTGACCGCGGTCACGGCCGGCACGGGCAGCGGGAAGTTCAGCACCTGGACGGCGCCACCGGTGAAGTCGGCGAGGTAGCCGTGCCGCCCGTCGGCGGTCAGGGCCAGCGCGTACGGGCTCGCGCCCACCGGGACGGTCGCGGTGACGGTCCGACTCGCGGTGTCCACCACGCTCAGCGTGTTGTCGGCGTAGTCGGACACGTACGCGGCCGAGCCGTCCGGGGCGAGGGTGACGGCGTACGGGCCGGCGCCGACCGCGACGGTGCCGACCAGCGCGTTCGCCGCGGTGTCGATCACGGCGGCCGTGCTGTCGTCGCCGTCGGCGGCCCAGAGCCGGCTGCCGTCGGGGCTGAGGGCGAGGCCGAAGACGCTGTGGCCGACGGGAACGGTGGCGCTCACCGTGCTGCCCACGGTGTCGACGACGTTCACCGCCTTGTCGCCGGAGGCCGCGACGAACAGCCGCTTGCCGTCCGCCGAGAGGGCCAGCCCGTGCGGCTCGGCGCCGACCGGGACGGTCGCGGTCACGGTGCCGGAGGAGGTGTCCAGCACGCTCACGGTGTTGGCGGAGGCGTTGCTCACGTAGGCGCGCGCGCCGTCCGGCGAGAGGACCAGGCCCCAGGGCTGGGCGCCGACCGGGACGGTCGCGGTGACGGTGCCGCTCGCGGTGTCCACGACGCTGACCGTGTTGTCCAGGTGGTGCGTCAGGTAGGCGCGGTGCCCGTCGGGCGAGAGGGCGACCGCGTAGGAGCCGGAGCCGGCCGTGAAGCTGCTGCTCACCGTCCCGCTCGCGGTGTCCAGCACGCTGACGGTGCCGCTGCTCTGGCTGGTCACGTAGGCGTGACCGCCGTCCGGCGCCAGCGCGATGCCCGCCGGGTAGGGCGCCACCGGCACCTGGGCGGCGACGGTCGGCGGCGGCGCGGCGGCCTGGGCGGCGGCGGGCAGGGTCAGCAGTGCGGCCGTGGCCGCGGCTATCGCGGTCACGGCCGTCAGGGTCCGGCGGGGTGCTCGGCGTGTTCTCACGGTCTCTCCGTTCGGTCGACGACAAGGGGCGGTACGGGTCGTGCGGGCCGCACGGGCCGTGCGCCGCGGCACGCGCGGAGCGGGCCCGGAGCCGCACGAAGCGTAGAAGCAGGCCTGACCGTACGTCAGGCGGTGACCACGGATGTCGCCAACTGGTCGGATCCGACCGGATCGTCCGGACCCCCGCCAGGACGACCGTCGGGACCACTCCTCGGGGGCACCCGTCGGGGCACTCCTCGGACCGGCCCGGTCGGGGTCGTGCAGAAAATTGGAGTTGTGGAGTCGTATTCGGTAGCGTTTCGAACGTGAGGCTGACCAAGAGCACCGACATCGCCCTCCGGATCGCCATGCGGCTGGCGGTCCTGCGCGAGGGCGACAACCCGACCACCCGCGAGGTGGCCGAGTCGGTCGGCGTGCCGTACACCCACGCGGCGAAGGTGGTCAGCCGCCTGCAGCACCTGGGGGTGGTGGAGGCCCGGCGCGGTCGCGGCGGCGGGCTGATGCTCACCTTCGCCGGGCGGACCGGCTCGCTCGGCCTGCTGTTGCGGGAGCTGGAGGGGGTCGGCGACGTGGTCGGCTGCGAGGACGAGCCGCCATGCCCGCTGCGGGCCGCGTGCCGGCTGCGCGGGGTGCTGCGCAACGCCCAGGAGGCGTTCTTCGCCACGCTCGACCCGCTGTGCATCGACGATCTGGTGGCCGCCCCCACCGGACCGGTCCTGCTCGGCCTCACCGCCCGACCGCCCGGACGTCCCGCCGCCGGATCCTCCGGCTGACCCCCGGCACGAACCACCGCCCGATCGATCCCGCATCGACCCCGCCGACCGATCCGCCCCCATCGGGGTCGCGCGCCACCGCACGGCCTTTAATACGAATCTCAAATACCACTTAGGAGCCCCCTGATGCTGTCCGCGAAGTCCGCCGAGGTCATCGAGGCCACCCTGCCCGTCGTGGGCGCCGCCATCGGCGACATCACCCCGCGCTTCTACGACCGGATGTTCGAGGCCCACCCCGAGCTGCTGCGCGACCTCTTCAACCGGGGCAACCAGGCCAACGGCACCCAGCGCCAGGCGCTGGCCGGCTCGATAGCCGCCTTCGCCTCCGCGCTGATCGCCCACCCGGACCAGCGCCCGGACGCGATGCTCGCGCGGATCGCCCACAAGCACGTCTCGGTCGGCATCAGCAACGACCAGTACAAGATCGTCCACGAGCACCTGTTCGCCGCCATCGTGGAGGTCCTCGGCGAGGCCGTCACCCCCGAGGTCGCCGCCGCCTGGGACGAGGTGTACTGGCTGATGGCCAACGCGCTGATCGCCGTCGAGGACCGGCTGCGCGCCGAGGCCTCCGCCGGCGGCGACCCGGCCGACCTGTGGCGCCCGTACACCGTGGTGGCCCGCCACCAGGAGACCGAGACCGTCACCAGCTACCTGGTCCGCCCGGCCGACGGCCGACCCGTCCCGGCCTCCCGCCCCGGCCAGTACGTCTCCGTGCGCACCGAACTGCCCGACGGTGCCCGGCAGATCCGCCAGTACAGCCTCTCCGGCGGTGCCGATGGCGCCCTGCGCTTCAGCGTCAAGCGCGAGGCGGGCGGGGAGGTCTCCGGCCACCTGCACGACCACCTGCGGGCCGGCGACACCGTCGAGCTCTCGGCCCCGATGGGCGACATCTTCCTGGCCGACGGCGACGGCCCGGTGCTGCTCGCCTCCGCCGGCATCGGCAACACCCCGATGACCGCGATGCTCGACCACCTGGCCGCCACCGGCTCCACCCGCCGGATCGTCTCGGTGCACGGCGACCACGACCAGCTCGGCCACGCCTTCCGCGCCGAACTGGCGCGGCTCACCGCCGAGCTGCCGAACGCCACCGCCCACGTCTTCTACGAGCAGCCGCTCGGCGAGTGGCCGGCCGAGCGCACCGGGCTGGTGGACCTCGCCTCCGTCGAGGTGCCGGCCGGCACCACCGCCTACCTCTGCGGCCCGCTGCCCTTCCTGCGCGCCGTCCGCGGACAGCTGCTGGCGGCGGGCGTCCCGGCGGCCGACATCCACTACGAGGTGTTCGGCCCGGACCTGTGGCTCGGCGCCTGATCCCGGACGCCTGACCCGGGGCTCCCGGGCCGGCGGCCGGCCCGGTGGCCCCCGGCTCCCCCGGCCGACTCCCGGCGCGGCAGCGCGAGTTCCCCCCACGGCACCGGTCCGCTCGCTACGATCGCGAGCGGGCCGGTGCCGTACGACTGGAGGGAGCCCGGATGCGGGTCGCGCTGTTCGCCACCTGCGTCAACGACGCGCTCTTCCCCGCCACCGCGGTCGCCACCGTGCGGCTGCTGGAACGCCTCGGCGTGGCGGTGGACTTCCCCGCCGGACAGACCTGCTGCGGCCAGCCGCAGTACAACACCGGCTACCGGAGGGCCTGCGAACCGCTGGTGCGGCGCACCGCGCGGGCCTTCGCCGGGTACGACCACGTGGTCACCCCCTCCGGTTCCTGCGTGGCGATGGTCCGCGACCACTATCCGCGGCTCGGCGCCCGGGCCGCCGAGGAGGGCCGGGGCGGCGAACTGGCCGCGCTCGCCGCCGACCTGGCGCCCCGGGTGTACGAGCTGACCGAGTTCCTGACCGACGTGCTCGGCGTCGAGGACGTCGGCGCGCACTTCCCGCACACCGTCACCTACCACCCCTCCTGCCACGGCCTGCGGCTGCTCGGCCTGGGCGAGCGCCCGCGCCGACTGCTGGGCGCCGTCCGGGGCTTGGAGCTGGTCGAGCTGCCCGGCGCCGAGGAGTGCTGCGGCTTCGGCGGCACCTTCGCGGTCAAGAACCCGGCGGTCTCGGCCGCGATGGCCGCCGACAAGATCGCGAACGCCCTGGGCACCGGCGCCCGGGTGCTGTGCGGCGCCGACAACTCCTGCCTGCTGCACCTCGACGGCACACTGCGCCGCCGGGGCGAGGCGCTGCGCACGCTGCACCTGGCGGAGATCCTGGCCAGCACCGAGGAACACCCCTGGAGGCCCGCGTGACCGGCACCTTCCTCGGCCTGCCCGCCTTCCCCGAGGCCGCCGCCCGGGCCGTCCGGGACGAGCGGCTGCGCGCCAACCTGCGGCACGCCACCCACACCATCCGCGACAAACGGGCCCGGGCGGTCGCCGAACTCGCCGACTGGGCGGAGCTGCGCGCCGCCGGGGCGGCGATCAAGGACCACGCGCTGCGCCACCTCGACCGCTACCTGACGCAGTTGGAGGAGTCCGTCACGGCTGCCGGCGGCACCGTGCACTGGGCCGCCGACGCCGAGGAGGCCAACCGGATCGTCGCCGACCTGGTCCGGGCCACCGGGGAGAGCGAGGTCGTCAAGGTCAAGTCGATGGCCACCCAGGAGATCGGGCTGAACGAGGCGCTCGCCGCCGAGGGCATCACCGCCTACGAGACCGATCTCGCCGAACTGGTCGTCCAGTTGGGCGACGACCGCCCCTCGCACATCCTGGTGCCCGCGATCCACCGCGACCGCGCCGAGATCCGGGAGGTCTTCGCCGAGCGGATGGCCGCCTGGGGCCGCCCGGCGCCCGAGGGCCTGACCGACTCCCCCGCCGAACTCGCCGAGGCCGCCCGGCTGCACCTGCGGGAGAAGTTCCTGCGCGCCCGGGTGGCCGTCTCCGGCGCCAACTTCATGGTCGCCGAGACCGGCACCCTGGTCGTCGTCGAGTCCGAGGGCAACGGCCGGATGTGCCTCACCCTGCCGCGCACGCTGATCTCCGTGGTCGGGATCGAGAAGGTCGTGCCGACCTGGCGGGACCTGGAGGTCTTCCTCCAACTGCTGCCCCGCTCCTCCACCGCCGAGCGGATGAACCCGTACACCTCGATGTGGACGGGCACGAGCGAGGGCGACGGCCCGTCCGAGTTCCACCTGGTGCTGCTGGACAACGGCCGCACCGCCGCGCTCGCCGACCGGGTCGGGCGCCAGACCCTGCGCTGCATCCGCTGCTCGGCCTGCCTGAACGTCTGCCCGGTGTACGAGCGGGCCGGCGGCCACGCCTACGGCTCGGTGTACCCGGGGCCGATCGGCGCCGTCCTGACGCCCCAACTGCGCGGCACCGCGAGCCCGGTGGACGCCTCGCTGCCGTACGCCTCCTCGCTCTGCGGGGCCTGCTACGAGGTGTGCCCGGTGGCGATCGACATCCCCGAGGTGCTGGTGCACCTGCGCGAGCGGGTCGTCGAGCGGGGCGGGCACCCGCTGGAGCGGGCGGCGGTGGCGGCGGCCGGGTACGTGCTGGACCACCCGGCGGCGCTCGCGGCCGCCGAGCGGCTGGCCGGGCGCACCCGCGCGCTGCGCCCGCGTCGGCTGCCCGGGCCCGGCCGGGCCTGGACCGACACCCGGGACCTGCCGGAGGTGCCCGCCGAACCGTTCCGCGACTGGTGGCGGAGGAACCGCGCATGAGCGCACGGGAGTCGATCCTCGCCCGGATCCGGGCCGCGCTCGGCGACACCGCCGGGGACGCCGGGGCCGGCGGGGCGAACGGGCAGCCGTTGCCGCGCGACTACCTGACGGCGCACGTGCCGCCGGACGACCCGGCGGCCCTGGTCGACCTGCTGCACCGCAACCTGGCCGACTACCGGGCCCTGGTGCACCGGTGCCGCGAGGACGAACTGCCGCAGCGGATCGCCGGGTTGCTGGCCGGACGGGGCAGCCGGACGGTCGCCGTGCCGGACGGGCTGCCGGCCGGCTGGCTGGCGGCGGCCGCCTCCGCCGTCGAACTCGTCCCGGACCACGGGACGCTCACCGCCGCCCGGCTGGACGCCGTGGACAGCGTGGTCACCGGCTGCCGGCTGGCCGTCGCCGAGACCGGGACGATCGTGCTGGACGCCGGTCCGGGCCAGGGTCGGCGGCTGCTCTCGCTCGTCCCCGACCACCACGTGTGCGTCGTCCGGGTGCCCGAGCAGGTCGTCGCCTCGGTGCCGCTCGCGCTGCCCCGGCTGGATCCCCGACGGCCGCAGACCTGGATCTCGGGGCCGTCCGCGACCAGCGACATCGAACTCGACCGGGTGGAGGGGGTGCACGGCCCGCGCACCCTGGAGGTGCTGCTGGTCGGCCCGGAGCTCAGGCCGGCCTGAGCTCCAGCGTGCAGCACTTGGCCCCACCGCCGCCCTTGAGCAGCTCGGAGACGTCCACCGGGATCGGCTCGTAACCGTGCTCGGCGAGGCGGCCGGCCAGGTTCTTGGCCGTCTCGGGCAGCAGCACCCGGCGGCCGTCCGAGACGGCGTTGAGTCCGAACACCTCGGCGTCGGCGCGGTCGGCGAGGATCGCGTCCGGGTGGAGCGTGCGCAGCACGGCGCGGCTCTCGGCGTCGAAGGCCTCCGGGTAGTACATGACGTGGTCGTCGGCGAGGACGGCCAGCGCGGTGTCCAGGTGGTAGAAGCGCGGGTCGACCAGCTTCAGGCTGACCACCGGCACGCCGAACAGCTCGCCCGCCTCGGCGTGCGCGGCGCGCGAACTGCGGAAGCCCGTCCCGGCGAGCACCCGGCCGCCCACCACCAGGTGGTCGCCCTCGCCCTCGTTGACATGCCCGGCGCGGCGCACCTCGCGGTAGCCGTGCGCCCGGAACCAGGCCTGGTAGGCGTCCGACTCGGCGGCGCGCTCCGGGTGGCGGAAGGTCGCCACCAGGGCCCGGCCGTCCAGCACGGTCGCGCCGTTGGCGGCGTAGACCATGTCCGGCAGCCCGGGCAGCGGGTCGATCAGCTCGACGGTGTGGCCGAGGCGGCGGTAGGTCCGGTGGAGCCGCTCCCACTGGCGCAGCGCGAGCGCGGTGTCGGTGGGCTGGGCCGGGTCCATCCACGGATTGATCGCGTAGTCCACGGTGAAGTGCGTCGGGCGGCACATCAGGTAGCGCCGTGGCCGCGCGGTGCGCTCCGGGGTCTGCGAGGGCATGGCTCAACCGTCCTTGGATCACGGGGAGGTCCGGGTTCCGCCGGTACGGAACGCCGCTCTGTTGCAGAGGCGGCTGCCCCGGCGGCACCGTTCGCACACCCGCGCGGGCGCCCCCGGTGGACGCACGCCCCCGCGCACCCGGCGCGAGCACCGGCGCACGGACGCTCCGGCTGCGGGCCGCCACGCGAGGGAGGCGACGGAAGGGCGCGGGAGGGAACGGAAGGGGACGGAAGGTGACGAGCGGGACCGAAGACCGTACGTGGTCCATCTCACGTGCCGCCAGGGGCACCTACGGTGGCGTAGGTCACTTGATGAGGTGAACTATCTCTTTCATGCCGAACCTCCAGGAGACCCTTCACCTCAGTTCGTACGCCGCCCTCGGGGACAGCTTCACCGAAGGCCTGAACGACCCCGGTGTCGACGGCGGGTTCGCCGGGTGGGCCGACCGCCTGGCCGGAATGCTCGCCGACGGGCGCCCCCCGGGCACGTTCCGCTACGCCAACCTCGCGGTGCGCGGCCGGCTGCTGGACCAGATCGCGGCCGAGCAGGTGCCGCAGGCCGAGCGGCTCCAGCCCGACCTGGTCACCTTCTGCGCCGGCGGCAACGACATCCTGCGGCCGGGCAGCGACCCGGACGAGGTCGCCGAGCGCTTCGAGGCGGCCGTCGTCCGCCTCGCCGCCTCCGCCGGGACGGTGCTGATCTGCACCGGCTTCGACACCCGCGACGTGCCGCTGCTCAAGCACCTGCGCGGCAAGATCGCGACCTACAACGGGCACATGCGGGCCGTCGCCGACCGCAACGGCTGCACGGTGGCCGACCTGTGGTCGCTGCGCGCGGTGCAGGACCGCCGCGCGTGGAGCGAGGACCGCCTGCACCTGTCCGGCGACGGACACCAGCGGGTCGCCCTGCTGGCCGCCCGCTCGCTGGGCCTGGCGACCGAGCAGGACCCGGAGGCGCCGTGGCCGGACGCCCCCGCGCTCACCCCCGCCGACCAGCGGCGGGAGAACCTCCAGTGGGCCCGCGAGCACCTGATCCCGTGGGTCGGCCGGCGCCTGCGCGGCGAGTCCTCCGGCGACCACGTCGAGGCCAAGCGGCCCGATCTGCTGCCGCTCTGACGTTCCGTCAGGCACTCGTCAGGCCTGTCGGGCCGCTCCGTCGGGGGTCGCGGGGCGCACGCTCCGCGCCGCCCGGCGGAGCAGCGCCGCCCGGTGGAGCAGCGCCGCCCGGTGGAGCAGCCCGGCACCGGCCGCGCCGACCAGGTACCAGAGCAGGTCCGGCGGGTTGAAGGTCGAGCCGAGGACCAGCCGGACCAGCGTGCTGCGGCGCCCCCAGGCGTCCGGCAGCCCGGTGATCTGGAACAGTTCCACGGCCCAGCTCAGCGCGGCCGCCGAGGCGGCGGCGCGGGCCGGGCGCACGCGCGGAACGGCCGCCACGATCAGGGCGTACAGCAGGACGGTGTAGAGCGCGTCCCCCGCGTCCTTGGCGACGGCCCCGCCGGCCACCGCCCGCACCCCCAGCCCGGAAGCCACCGTCAGCACCGCCGCCACCCCTGCCGCCGCCCGGACACGCAGGTTCCCCCGAAGATCATCCACCCGCCCACGCTACCCCGGCCCGGGCGGTGCCGGTCCGCACCCCTGATCCTTCGACAGGCGGCGCATCTCACCCGCCCCGCCGGAACCACCGCGCGGCCCCGGACGTCACTCCCCCCGTGAACCATCCGCGCAGGTCGCGGGCAGGTAAGGACCGGAAGGGACGGGCGGGGCGCGGTGGCGCGAAAGACCGAGGCAGTGGACGGGGCGGAGCCGAGAGCGGCGGAGGGCCGGGGCGGACCGGGGCTGGTGGCGCAGCGGAGCGCGGGCGGTACGGGCAGTGCGGACGGGCAGGGCCGGCGCGGGTTCGCGGTGACCGGGTTCGCGCCGGCGCAGGACGGGCGGGCACGGGAGCGGGGCAAGGAGCTGCGGGCGCGGGTGCCCCGGGAGCGGCACGCGGAGTTCGCGGTGACCCCCGGGCGGCCGACGGCCGTGGAGGCGATCGAGACCTCGAACGCGGGCCGGATCGCCGAGTTGGTGGCGATCCGGGTGGGGCGGATGGCCGCCACGCCGTTCGCGTTCCTGCGCGGCTCGGCCGGACTGATGGCGGCCGACCTCGCGGGGACGCCGGTGACCGGGGTGGACGCGCAGCTGTGCGGGGACGCGCACGCCGCCAACTTCGGCCTGTACGGCGACGCCCGTGGCCAACTGGTCATGGACATCAACGACTTCGACGAGACCGTGCCCGGCCCGTGGGAGTGGGACCTGAAGCGGCTCGCCGCCAGCCTGGTGCTGGCCGGCCGGGAGACCGGCGCGAGCGAGACCACCGCGCGCGCGGCCGCCCAGCACGTGGCCGGCGCGTACCGCCGCACGATGCGCACGCTCGCCAAGCTGCCCGCGCTGGACGCCTGGAACGCCGTCGCCGACGAGCAGTTGGTCTCCTTCGCGGAGGCGCACGACCTCGCCGACGTGCTGCGCAAGGTCGGCGCCAAGGCGCTCGGCAACACCAGCGCGAAGTTCGCCGCCCGCAGCACCTCCCGTACGGAGGAGGGCGGTTGGCGGTTCACGGCCGCTCCCCCGGTGCTCACCGAGGTGACCGACGCGACCGCCCGGGCGGTCGCCGACGCGCTCGGCCGCTACGTGGAGACGGTGCCCGCCGAGGTGCGCACGCTGCTGTCCCGGTACCGGGTGCAGGACGTGGCGTTCCGGGTGGTGGGCACCGGCAGCGTGGGCACCCGCTCGTACGTGGTGCTGCTCACCGACCACCGGGACCAGCCGTTGGTGCTGCAGGTGAAGGAGGCCCGCCCGTCGGCGCTGCTGCCCTACCTGCCGCAGGCGGCGCAGGGCGACGGCCACGAGGGCCGCCGGGTGGTGCTCGGCCAGAAGCACATGCAGGTGGTCAGCGACACCCTGCTGGGCTGGACGACCGTCGACGGACTCCCCTACCAGGTGCGGCAGTTCCGCAACCGCAAGGGCAGTGTCGACCCGGCCGCGCTGCTGCCGTCGCAGCTGGACGACTACGCGCGGATCACCGGCGCCCTGCTGGCCCGGGCGCACGCGCACACCGCCGACCCGGGCCTGCTGGCCGGGTACTGCGGCAAGGGCGAGGCGCTGGACGAGGCGGTCGCGGCGTTCGCCGTCGGCTACGCGGACCGCACCGAGGCGGACCACGCCGACCTGCTCGCGGCGGTGCGCAGCGGGCGGCTGCCCGCCGAGCACGGCATCTGATCCTCGGAGCCTCGGCGTCGGGGGCCCGGGTTCTCGGCTTCTCGGCGTCGGGGCCCGGGTTCTCGGCTTCTCGGCGTCGGGGCCCGGGTTCTCGGCTTCTCGGCGTCGGGGCCCGGGTTCTCGGCTTCTCGGCGTCGGGGGCCCGGGTTCTCGGCTTCTCGGCGTCGGGGGCCCGGGTTCTCGGCTTCTCGGCGTCGGGTTCTCGGTCTCGGGGCCTCGCGACCCCGGCGGGCGAGGAACGGCGCCACCACGGCGACGAGTCCCCGGGCCGGGCACCGTGTACCAGGTGCCCGGCCCCGACGGTGACGAGCCGGCAGTCCGGGATCAGCCGCGCGAGTTCGGCGATCCGTTCCGTACGTCGGTCATGCCGACCACCGTACGATCCGGCGGTCCGCTCACGGACGGGTGTTCGTCCTCGGCTCGGCCGGTGTCCCGCCGGCGGAGGGGAGGTCGCCCCGGTCCGGCGCGACCGGCCCGCCCGCGCGCTGCTCCCGCGCGGTGGCGCGGCCCGCGAGGACCGAGGCCGGCACCGCGAGTCCGGCCACCGCCGCGCAGACCACGCTCGCGGCGAGGAAGGCGGAGCGGTGCCCGCCGCCGCCGGCGGTCTCCCGCAGGTAGACGCCGGACAGCGCCGAGACCGCGACGGCCGCCGCGATCCGCTGCGCCATCTGCAGGATCGCCCCGCTCACCCCCGCCGCCTCGGCGGGCGCGTGCCGCAGCACGTAGGCCTGGTTGGTGGACGCCATCAGGCCGATCGAGGCGCCGCCGAGGAGCTGCAGCAGCGCCAGCAGCCAGGGCAGGACGGCGGCGGACGCCCAGTGCGCGACCAGTCCGGCGGCCAGCATGGTCAGGGCCGAACCGGTCATGCCGGCGGTGACGGTGCGCCGGCCGAAGCGCTGGACGACCCGCCAGGCGAGCGCGGAGGCGACGCCCATCGCGACGGCGGAGGGCAGCGCGACCAGCGCGGCACCCATCGGGGAGAGCCCCAGGCCGTCTTGCAGGAACATGGTCAGGACCAGCGAGGCGGCCAGCGAGGAGCCGAACTGGGCCATCGCCGTCACCGTGCCGAGCGCGTACGGCGCGGAGCGGGTGAGCGCGGGGTGGATCAGCGGGTGACCGCCGGCCCGGGCGTAGCGGCGCTGCCACCGGACGAGCGCGCCGACCAGCAGGAGGGCGGCGGCCGCGAAGGCCAGCCGGCCGGTCGGTCCCGGCGGCCGGACGAAGGGCAGCATCAGGACCAGGGTGAGCGCGCCGACCAGCAGCAGGCCGACCGGGTCGAGATTCGCCTGCCGAGCACTGGGCCGGGGCTCGGGCAGGTGGCGGACCGCCAGGGCGACGGTGGCCAGGCCGAACGGGACGTTGAGCAGGAAGGTCAGCCGCCAGCCGAGTTCGGGGCCGGCAGCCGCCAGCACCGCGCCGCCGATCGGCGGGCCGAGGGCGAAGGCCAGACCACCGGTGACGGCGTACATGCCGAGGGCACGGGCCCGCAGCCGGCCGTCGAAGACGTCCTGGAGGGTGCCGATCATCTGGGAGTTGACCAGGCCCGCGCCCGCTCCCTGGACCAGCCGGGCGGCGATCAGCACGCCCGGCTCGGCGGCCGTCGCGGAGACCAGGCTGACCAGGGTGAACAGGGCGAGCCCGGAGACGAAGAACCACTTGCGGCCCTTGACGTCGCCGAGCCGCCCACCGGGTATCAGCGCCAAGCCGAAGGCGAGCGAGTACCCGGCGACGATCCACTGCAGGTCGGCGGGCCCGGCGTGCAGGCTCGCGCGCAGGGCGGGGATCGAGGTGTTGAGCACGGACTGGTCGAGCAGCGTGGTGAAACCGCCCGCGACGCAGACCAGCAGGACGCGGCGCCCGGCCGCGTCGAAGCGTTCCCCGGCCATCGGCCCGGTGGTGGTACTCACGGCTCGACCACCACCAGGGCGTACCGGGCGTCGCCGGGGCCGAGGCTGCGGAACCGGCTGGTGCCGGCGACGTAGCGCAGACAGTCGCCGGGGGCGAGCAGCTGCGGCTCGCCGTCCACGGTCAGCTCCAACACGCCCTCGAACAGCCAGAGGTGGTGCTCCCGGCCGGGCACGCAGGCGCGGTCGTACGCGATGTCGGCGCCGGCGGGCAGCCGGCCCTCGATGACCTCCGCCCGCAGCGAGCCGTGCGGCGGCGACACCGACCGGCGCACGAAGCCGGTGGTCTCGTCCCGCCACACCTGCTGCTCCCCGGCCCGCACCAGTCGGGCCGGGCCCGCCGCCTCCACCTCGGCGAGCAGCCGCGACATCGTCCGCCCGTAGACGGCGCACAGCCGCCCGAGCAGCGCCGCCGTCGGGCTGACCTCCGCCCGCTCCACCCGGGACAGCGTCGACCGGCTGACGTCCGCCAGCCGGGCCAACTCCTCCAAGGTCCACCCGCGTTCGAGCCGCAGCTCGGCGAGCCGCTGCGCGAGCCGCTCGTCGGCGGCCGTGTCGATTCCCATATTCGCGATGCTATCCCGGATATGGGATCCACTCGCCGGGGTGTCGGTGGCGACGGGGTTACGACGGGGTCGGCAGTGGCGGGACGGGCGGTGCCGGGGCGCGCGAAGGGGCGGGCGGCGCGGTTGGCGGCGGCAGCGGCGGGGCAGGCGACACCGTGGCCGCGCAACGGGGTTGACGGCGCCGAGGCAGGCGGCGGGGGGGGAGCTGCGGCCCCGGCGACAGCGGCCCCGCGGTCCCGCCCTCGACCCCGGCACCCGGACGGTGCGCGGCTTCGCGGTTGCGAGCCTTCGACCCGGCCCACGGTCGCGACCGGTACGGCGCCCCGCAGCGCGCGGCGCGGCGCGGCCCGGCGGCGCGTCCCGGCGACGCGGCCCGGCGGCGCGGCGGTGGGCCACGGGCCCCGGGGGAAGCACCGCCCGGTGGGCGTGAGGCAGTACGAGGAGATCGGCCGCTGATCATATGATGTCCGGCGAATCGCGGCCGGTCAGCGGCCCGAAGGGCGAGGGGGACGATCATGTTCGGCATCATCAGACCGTGCAGGCACCGGCTGTCCGAACGGCTGCAGGCGTCCTGGATGGCCCACCTGTGCGGGCTCTGCCTCGCGCTGCGCGACGACCACGGACAGCTCGCCCGGACCGCCACCAACTACGACGGCCTGATCATCTCCGTGCTGGTCGAGGCCCAGGCCGCCCGCGAGGACTCCTCCTGGCGCCGGACCGCCGGCCCCTGCCCGCTGCGCGGCATGCGGACCGCCTCGGTCGCCAAGGGCGAGGGCGCCCGGCTCGCCGCCGCCGTCTCGCTCGCGCTCGCCTCGGTGAAGATCCGCGACCACGTCGAGGACCGCGACGGCGTCTTCGCCCGCCGTCCGGTCGCCGCCGGGGCCCGGGCGGTCACCCGGCGCTGGGACCGGCAGAGCGCCGGCAGCGCCTCCACGGTCGGCTTCGACACCGCCGTCCTGCTCGAAGCCGCCTCCCGCCAGGGCGAGTTGGAACGCTCGCTGCGGCCCGGCGGATCCGTCCTGCTGGTCACCGAACCCACCGAGACGGCCACCTCGGCGGCCTTCGCGCACACCGCCGTGATCGCCGGCCGCCCCGGCAACGCCGCCCCGCTCGCCGAGGCCGGGCGCCTGTTCGGCCGGCTCGCCCACCTCCTCGACGCCGCCGAGGACCAGGCCGCCGACGCCGCCTCCGGCGCCTGGAACCCGCTGACCGCCACCGGCACCGACCGCGCCGAGGCCGAGCGGCTCTGCCGGGACGCCGTCCACGGCATCCGGCTCGCGCTGCGCGAGGTCGAGCTGAGCGACCGGGCGCTGGTCCACGTCCTGCTCGCGCACGAGACCGAGAGCGCCGTCGACCGGGTCTTCGGGACGGGGCACGCGGCGAACTGCCGCACCAGGGGCGGCGTGGAGCACGGCCCGGCCGGCGGCGCCGGGGCCGAGCACCCGCACCAGGCACCGTCCCACCAGGCACCGCCCGGCCAGGACCCGGGCGCGCCGGTCCCGCCGTGGATCCCGCAGGGCCCCGGCTTCACCCCGCCCGGCTCGAAGCCGCCGCACCCCCGCAACCTGCTCGCCGGGTGCGCGGTGTGGGCGCTGATGGCCTGCACCTGCCAGTTGCTCTGCTGCGAACACAACGACCCGTTCAGCCGCGAGCGCCGCAAGGGCTTCTGCGAGCGGCACGACTGCTGCGACTGCTGCGACTCCTGCAGCGGTTGCGACGGGTGCGGCGACTGCTGCAGTTGCTGTGACGGCTGCGACTGCTGCGACTGCGGGTGCGACTGCTGATGTACCGTCAGTCGGCTCCGGCCTCCGACCGCACCGCCTGCGCCGCCCGCTCCTGATCGACCGTCACCGGCCCGGAGTGCCCCCGCAGCACCCCGGGCCGGTCCGCGCCCCCGCGTTCCGGCCGCTCGCCCTCGCCGCGCCGCCACAACGGAACCACCGCCACCGGGCGCCACTCGGCGAGCTCAGGCATCGCGGCCCGCCGCCTCCCGGTCCGTCACCAGCGAATGCTCCAGCCTCGCCAGCAACCGCCGGAACCGCTCGGCGTCCTGCTCCGTCATCCGACCCTCGGGCACTGCCCCCGGCCGTTCGGCCGCTCTCTCGTCCATGCGCCCGAGGCTAGGCGGCGACGATCAATGGCCGATAAACGCCGCCGCCGCGGCCGCGGACGACCGCCTATTTTTATTAGGAAAGTTTCCTTACCTTCTGGACCCCTGCGGGTTCCCCGTCCTACGCTGCTGCCGCGAGCTCGCGCTCTTCCCCCCACGGAGATCGGAGCACCTCCATGCGCGTTTCCCGAACCACCCACCACCTCGCCGCCGTTGCCGCGACGGCCGCTCTCGTCGCCGGTGCGACGTGGGCCGTCGCACCGGCACAGGCGGCGCCCGACACCGCGCCCGACCACACGGTCACGGCCGTGGCCGCGACCGCCGCATCCCCCCAGGTCCAGCGGCTGTCCGCCGGCGGGCTGACGCCCGACCAGCGGCGCCGGGCCGACCAGCTGATCAGCGTCTTCGAGAACAGCACCACCGAGATCCAGTACGGCTACGCCGAGAACATCGGGGACGGCCGGGGCGTGACCGCCGGCCGGGCCGGCTTCACCACCAACGACGGTGACGCGCTCAAGGTCGTCCGCGCCTACACCACCGTTTCCCCCGACAACCCGCTCGCCCGCTTCGTCCCCGAGCTGGAACGCCTGGCCGCGTCCGGCAGCGGGGAGACCGGCGGCCTGCCCGAGGACGAGTACATCGCCGCCTGGAAGCAGGCCGCCGAGGACCCCGCCTTCCGGCGGGTCCAGGACGACCAGGTCGACCAGCGGTACTTCACCCCCGCGATGGACCAGGCCGACCGGCTCGGCCTCACCACCGCCCTGGCCCGCGCCGAGCTCTACGACGCCTCCATCCAGCACGGCAACGGCGGCGAGTACGACGCCCTGCCCGCGCTCATCGCCCGGACCACCGGCAGGGTCGGCTCGCCGTCGGCCGCCGGGGAGCGCGCCTGGCTGGACGCCTTCTTCGAGGTCCGGATCGACGACCTGACCAACCCCGCCAACTCCTCCACCGCCGACGAGTGGCGCAAGTCGGTCGACCGCGTCGAGTGCCTGCGCCGGATCGCCGCCACCGGCAACCAGGACCTCGACGGCCCGTTCACCATCACGGCCTTCGGCTCCGCCTACACCATCGACTGACGTCACCGACCGCCGAACCGTCGGCCGCCCGGCCGCTGCTACCCCGCGAGCGCGGCGTCCAGCAGCAGCCGGGCGGCCTCCCTGGCGTCGGCGGCGGCCGTCGGGTCGCCGTGGACGGCGGCGGTGGTGATGGCGCCCTCGGCGAGCAGGGTCAGGTGGACGGCGGTGGCGGGCGGGGCGCCGGCGGCCTCGACCAGTCCGGCGACGTAGCCGCCGAACTCCTCCTTGTGGTGCCGCGCGGCGGCCGCGACGACGGGCGTGGTGGCACCCAGTTCGCCGAAGGAGTTGACGAACGCGCAGCCGCGGAAGCCGGGTTCGGCGAACCACAGGCCGAGCCAGTCGTAGACCGCGAGCAGTTGCTCCCGGGGCGGGCCGCCGGCCCGGGAGACGTGCCCGGCGAGGCTCGCCCGCCAGCGGCCGTCACGGCGCAGCAGGTAGGCCTCGACCAGGTCGTTCTTGGACGGGAAGTGCTGGTACAGGCGGCGCATCGTCATGCCGGAGGCGGCCCGGACGGCGTCCATGCCGACCGCCTGGATGCCCTGCCCGTAGAACAGCTCCTCGGCCGCGTCGAGGATCCGGGTCCGCGGGTCTTCGTGCTCCATCTGCCGTGCCCTTTGCGCGAGAACGATAGTTCTCCTATCGTAGCCACGAAAGTGAGAACGATCGTTCTCGCCGGTGGAATACCCGTTCCCGAGGAGTTCACCCATGACCGAACAGCGCGACGGACGACGCGACGGACAGCGCCCGCCCCTGCCCCCGTTCACGACGGCGACCGCCCGGCAGAAGGTCCGGGCCGCCGAGGACGCCTGGAACACCCGCGACCCGCAGCGCGTCGCCCTCGCCTACACGCCCGACAGCCGCTGGCGCAACCGCGCCGAGTTCCTCACCGGCCGCGGGCCGATCGCCGAGTTCCTCACCCGCAAGTGGCAGCGCGAGCTGGACTACCGCCTGATCAAGGAACTCTGGGCGCACGACGGCGACCGCATCGCGGTCCGCTTCGCCTACGAGTGGCACGACGACGCCGGCCGGTGGTACCGCTCCTACGGCAACGAGAACTGGGAGTTCGCCCCGGACGGTCTGATGGCCCGGCGGCACGCCTCCATCAACGACCTGCCGATCGCCCCCGAGGAACGCCTGTTCCACTGGCCGCTCGGCCGCCGCCCCGACGACCACCCCGGCCTCACCGAGCTCGGCCTCTGAGCGCTCCGCCCGGCGCCCGGGCGTCCGGCCGTCCGGGCCTCCACCCCAGGGCCACTGACGCCGCTTCGGGGCGTCGGACGACGCTGTTCCACGCCTGTGACACGTCGTGAACCGGTCTTTGACCTCCCGCTGGGACGCTTCGTTCTCGAAAGCGAACAGCACCCGAGGGGGACCCGGAAATGTCCGCGCGCAACAGATTCGGCACCGCCGCCGCGATCGCCCTGATGACCACCGTCGGCGCGGTCCTGCTCTCCGCCTGCGGCCCCGAGAACACCGACACCGGTCCCTCCGCTGCTCCGACCGGCGCCGCCCCCGGCTCGACCGTCCCCGGCTCGGCGGCGCCCGGGTCGGCCGCGCCCGGCTCCCCGTCCCGCTCCGGCAGCCCCGCGCCGGGCGGCAAGGTGGTCAACGGCACCTCCGCCGCCAACCACCTCACCATCAGCACCGGCGCCCGGATTACAGCACCCGGGTCCCGGTGACCGCGTACTCGTAGTCCCCGAACCCGACCACCGCGCCCAGCCCGCCGCGCGCCGCCCCGCGGACGGCGGCCGACGTCAGCTCGTCGGCCGCGTCCTCGGCGGTCGCCCGCCGCCGGGCGTTCGGGCGGGCCAGGTACGGGCAGAGCATCGACGCGTAGAGCATGCACGCCCGGTGCCCGGGGCCCTCCATGGTCGGTGCGAGGTTCCGGTACGGCGTCCCGGCCGCGAGCGCCCCGGCGATCGCGGCGCTCTCGGCGGGCCCCACGACCCGCCACACCGGCCCGCGCTCCATGAATCCGCCGCACACCGAACAGCGGCGCTCCAGGGCGCAGTCGGCGCTGCGTCCGTGGTCGGTCAGGGCGAACTGCGGCTCGCCCCCGCGCCACGGCGTGATCGCCGGCACCGGGTACCCCCGACCGTCCCGCGGGCGCGCCCTCACACCGTCCGGCATCGGCACACGTTCGAATCGCACGCCCCCATCGATACCAGGGACGGGCCCGGCCGGTCGAGACCCCTGTCCGGTCGACCCCTGTCCGGTCGACGCCGTCCGACCGACCGGGACGGGCCCGGGACGGCGGCCGTTCGTCCGCCGTCCCGGACCCGGGCTCAGCTCAAGCCCTGATCACCGCGGTTCAGTTCCAGATGCCGCTGATGTCGCTCGCGGTGGCCGCGTTGCCCGCGTGTCCGGCGGCACCGGACAGGTCCTCCAGGGTGCGCAGCACGTCGTAGTGGGTGTAGGTGGTGGCGGAGCTGCTGCCGGGGGCGACGTGGGCGCCGTAGACCACGGTCGGGATGCGGTTGCCGGAGAGCTGGTTGTCCTCGTCGAAGGTGACGACCAGGAGGCTGTTGTGGGTCTGCGCCCAGGTGGCGTACGCGCCGAGGTTGTTCTTGATCCAGGTGTCGCCGGTGCTGACCGAGCAGTCGTGCATGTCGCTGCACAGGTTCGGCACCACGAAGGAGACGTTCGGCAGGGTGGTGTAGTCGGTCGGGAACTGCGCGAAGGTCTTGGCGCTGCTCAGCGGGACGTTGCCGAAGCCGAACCACGGGTTGTGCTTCTGGGCGTACTTGCCGCTGCTGCACACGGTGCTGCCCTGGCTGGGCAGGGTCTCGTTGTAGCTGGCCCAGGTCTTGCCGGCGGCGATCACCTCCGAGGCCAGGTTGGCGCTCTGGAAGCCGCCGACGGTCACACAGCTGTCGTCGACGCGGCCCTGGGTGGAGCCGGAGAACAGCGCGTAGTAGTTCGGCTCGCTCGGGTGGGTGATGCCGAAGGACTGGGTGAGGTTGGCGCCGCCCGCCTTCAGGGTGTTGTTGATGTACGGGGCGCTGCTGCTGCCGATGATCTGGGAGTAGGCGTGGTTCTCCATCACCACGACGATGATGTGGTCGGGCGTGGGCAGACCGGCCGCCTGCGCGGTGGTGGCGGTCGCCGCCCACAGGCCGGCGGAGGCGGCGACCAGGGCGACGGCGGAGCCGATCGCGGTCGCGGTGCGGCGCGATCGGGGCTTCGAGGGGTTCTGCGGGTTCAGGGGCTTCGTGGGCGAAGTCATGACAATTCCTCGGGTAGGGAGCGGCCCGTCGAGCCGCTCGGCTTGGGGGGGGTGAACCCCTGGCGTGCCGTTGGCGAGGTCGCCGGCGAGGGTCGACTCGATGGCGTTGAGCGCCCGAACAGCATGGAGCGCGGCCGTCGGCGCAGGTAGCCGACGGCAGGTGAAACCTTGGCTCCGGAGCGGGAAACGAACGGTGCGGCCGACCCGCCGGTGCCCGCAACGGACGATGCGGGCGAACCGGTTCACATTGCCTTCGGGCGCCCCGTCCGGTGATAGTGATCACCGATCGGCGCGGCCCGACGCCGCGTCACCTGATGAGAGAACCGAGGAACATGGCGAAGACCAGCCTTCTGCGTCCGCTCGCGGTGGCCGCCGCCGGTGTCGTGCTGGTGGCGACCGGCGCCGCACACGCCGCGGCAGCCGACAGCGGCACCGCCGGCGCGCCCGCCTCCGACCTCCCCGGCGTGCTCGCCGCCCTGCAGGCCACCAGCGCGGCCGGCGCCCCGGGCGCCTTCGCGGTGATCCGCGACCACGACGGCACGGACAACACCCGCTCGGTGTCGGTCGGCCGCGCCGACCTGGACGGGACCCCGATGAACTCCTCGTGGAGGTTCCGGGTCGGCAGCAACAGCAAGATGTTCACCGCCGTTCTCGTCATGCAGCTGGTGCAGGAGGGCCGGATCGACCTGGACAAGCCGCTGCGCGACTACCTGCCGGACGGCACCCTCCCGGCGGGCTGGGCGATGACGGGACGTCAGGTGATGGAGCACCGGGCGGGCATCTACGACCACACCAACGACCTGCTGGAGCAGGCCAGCGAGGAGACCACCAGCGCGTTCGAGGCGCGCATCCGCACCAAGGTGTACGACCCGCGCGACCTGGTCGCGATGTCCGTCAAGCACGGTGTGCAGTACACCCCCGGCAGCCGTTACTCCTACTCCAACACCGACTTCGTGCTGCTGGGCCTGGCGGTCGAGCACCTCACCGGCCAGCCGTTCGCGGAGGTGCTGAACGAGCGGATCATCCAGCCGCTCAGCCTGACCGGGACCTCCTTCGTGGTGCCCGACCAGCAGATCCAGGGCGCCCACGTCACCGGCTACCTCACCAACGACGACCGCAGCAAGCCGCTGCTGGACTCCACCCAGCAGACCGGCTCCTGGGTGTGGTCCGCCGGCGCCGTCATCTCCGACGCCGAGGACCTCGACCGCTTCCTCACCGCGCTGCTGGCCGGCGGCGAGGGCGGGCTGGTCTCGGACGACTCGCTGCGGCAGATGACCGCCGCCCTGCCGACGCCCACCGCGAAGATCTCCTACGGCCTGGGGCTGCGCCGCATCTCGCTCTCCTGCGGGGACGTGTACGGCCACGGCGGCATCGTGCAGGGGTTCCAGACCCAGTCCTTCGTGACCCAGGACGGGCGGCGCAGCGTGGTGGTCTTCGCCAACGCCTCCAACAACGGCGCGGTGACGCAGGGGCTGATGAACACGCTGGAGCCGGCCTTCTGCGGCAAGAAGCCCGCGGTCGCGCCGCGGTCGTTCTTCGCGCCGAAGGCGGACGTCGCGGGGGTCGACGCTCCGGGCACCGCCCCGGTGGCGGGGCTGCCGGTGGTGGAGGACACCCGGATCTGATCCACGGCGCCCGTCCTTCCCCGCCGTCGATCGGCGGGGCAGGGCGGGCGCTCGGTTCAGTGCCGCGGGAGCCCCGGTCGGGGGCCGTTCGCGCTGAGGTCGGTGAGCGCCTCGGTGAGCAGTTCCCGGGCCTCCTCGGCGCGGCCCTGTTCGATCAGCGCGGTGCCGAGTTCGGTCAGCGTCTTGGTCATGCTGTCCGGCCGGCCGACCGCCTCGAAGTGCACCAGGGCCTGCCGGTAGGCCTTCTCGGCGGCCGGCCAGCGCTTCGACGCCGCGCGGTCCAGCCCCAGTTCGTGCGCGGTCATGGCCGCCAGCAGGTTCATCAGCGGCTCCGACCAGCGCTCGACCAGCTCCAGCGCGCCCGCCAGGGCCCGTCGCCGGGTGTCCACCGCCTCCTCGGCCCGGCCGGACTCGCGCAGGCAGTTGGCGGCGCCGCGCAGGGTGACCAGCCGGCCGATCATCGCGGAGCGGTTGTCGACCTGGGCGAAGGCCTCCGCGGCCCGCTGGAAGGCGTCGGTCGCCTCGCGGTGGCGCCGCAGGTACCGCAGGCCGGAGGCGAGGTAGGTGAGCGCCCAGCCCTGCTGCTCACGGTCCCCCAGCTCCTGGGCCAACTCCATTGCTCCGGAGGCCAGTTCGATGCCGCGCTGGTAGCGGTGCAGACAGGTGACGTACGTCCAGGCCAGGTAGTTGACGTGCACCGCCTCGGCCTGCCGGTCGCCGAGCGCGCGGGCGGCGTCCGCCGAGAGCTGGAACACCTCCGCCCAGATCCCCCAGCTCAGCAGCCGGTCCGAGAACCAGTGCATGGCCTCGGCGGTGTCCACCACCTCCCGGTACCGGCCGGCCCGCTGCGCGTGGCGCAGGGCGGCCAGCCACTCCGGGTGCTCGTACTCCAGCCAGTACGCCGCCTCGGTGAGGTGCGCGGACGTGGAGCCGGTGGCCCCGGTGGGGTCCGTGGTGGCGTCCTCGGTGGTGTCCTTGCCGACGCCCGTGGTGGCGCCCTCGGCGGCGGCCCTGGGGAGGCCCTTGGCGTGCTCCGGGTCGAAGCGCAGCCCGTAGGCGACGGCCCGGTCGAGGATCCGGCGGCCGGCCCGGGTACGGGCCTCGGCCAGCTCCTCGGGCGTCTCGTCGACGCCGAGCCGCTCGCCCGCGTAGAGCCGCACCAGGTCGTGCAGGCGGTAGCGGTCCGGGGCGGCCGGCTGCACCAGTCCGGCGTCGACCAACTGCTCCAGCAGCAGCTCGGTCCGGGCCGGCGAACAGCCCGCGTAGTCGGCGGCGACGGCCGCCGTGAAATCCGGTCCGGCGGTCAACGCGCAGCGCCGGAGCACCAGTCGGGACTCGGCCGGCAACCGCCGGTAGGACAGCTCGAAGGCCGGACGGACCGCCAGGTCGCCGGTCTCCAGCAGGTCCAGCCGGTTCTCCTCGGCGGCCAGTTGGCGCACCAGGTGGGCGACCGGCTGCTGCGGCCGGGCGACCAGCCGCTGCCCGGCGATCCGCAGCGCGAGCGGCAGGTAGCCGCAGAGCCGGGCCAGTTCGGCGGTGGCGTCGGGCGCGGCCTCGATCCGCTCCGGGCCGGCGATCCGGGCCAGCAGCCCGGCCGCCTCGGCCGGGGCGAGCACGTCCAGGCTCAGCCGGTGCACGGACTCCAGGCCGGGCAGCGCGTTGCGGCTGGTCACGATGGTCACGGCCGGTCCGGAGCCGGGCAGCAACGGGCGCACCTGGCTCTCGTCCGCGGCGTCGTCCAGCACCAGGACCAGCCGCCGCTCCCGCACCAGGGCCCGGTAGAGGCCGGCCCGCTCCTCCGTCCCGGCGGGCACCGCCGCGTCCTCGACGCCCAGGGCGCGCAGCACCTGGCCGAGGGCGTCCCGGGCGGGCAGCGGCCGGGCCGACATGCCGCCGAGATCGAGGGAGAGCTGGCCGTCCGGGAAGCGGGACGCCAGGGTGTGGGCGGCGTGCAGGGCGAAGGCCGTCTTGCCGAGACCGGGCTGACCGCTGACCAGCACCACCCGGGGGTGAGCGGGCCGGTCCCCCGAGGCGAGGCCGATCAGCGCCGCGAGGACGCCCTCCCGGGCGGTGAAGTCGGCGATGTCCCGGGGCAGGGCGAGGGCGCTCTGGCGCGCGCCGACGGGCGGCGCCTGACCGGCCTGTGCCCGGGGCCCGGCCGGATCCCGGGGCCCGGCCTGGGCCACGACCCGCCCCGGGCCCGGCCGGACACCGCGCGGACGCCCGGAGTGCGCGGCCCGGTCCAGCGCCTCCGCCGGCTCCCCGGCCAGGCCCAGGGCGACGGCCAGGGCCCGCACGGTGCGCCGCTGCGGCCCGCGGGTGCGGCCGCGCTCCATGTCCCCGAGGGCCCGCAGGCTGACCCCGGCGGCCGCGGCCAGCTCCTCCTGGGTCAGCCCGGCCGCCACCCGGTGCCCGGCCAGCAGGCGGCTGAACTCGCCCACGTCCGCACCGGCTCCGACACCGTCTCCAGCCGCCATGCCCCGCTCCCACTCCCTCGGTCCTGCCACTTCCGCACTTCTGCCTGGACTCGCGCCGGCGGTCGGCGGCAGGCAGAACTGCGCCCGGGTGGCGGAACTCCCCGTACCCGGTCGTCCGTCGACGCCTCCTCCCAGCTCGGGCGGGCTGTCCGGGTGACGGACGGTCCGGCGGCGACGTCGGTTCCACTCGTCGGAACTGCCGGTACTTCCGCCTGCGGTTCCGCTCTCCGGACAACGGCTCGACGGCGGGAAGTGGTTCAGCGCCGGAATCACCGACCGCAGACGGCGCCCGGCGGACAACGTCCAGCGGGCGGCGTCCGCCGGTCAGTGGCCGCCCGCCGCCAGGGCCTCGGCGCGGCGCCGGGCCTCGGCCCCCTCCACGCCGCGGCCCACCTCACACAGCAGGTCCGCGAGCAGACCGTACGAGCGGGCCTCCAGCGCGGCGTCGCCGACGGTGCGGCCGAGGGCGACGGCGAGGCGCGCCGAGGAGAGCGCGGCGTCCCGGCGGCCGAGGGCGTGCAGGGCGCGGGCGCGGCTGTGGGTGGCGAGGACCGCCTCGGCGCCGGAGCGGGTGGTGGCGGCCCGGACCGCCTCGTCGGCGTGGGTGAGGGCCGGGCCCGGGTCACCGGCCAGGACCAGGGCGTCGGCGAGGCCGGTGAGCGCGGGGACCAGCAGGTGGCTGGTGGCCGGGGTCCGGGCGGCGGCCACCAGGTCGGTCAGCATCGGCAGCGCCCGCTCGTGGCGGCCGGCCCGCAGCAGCGCGGCGGCCACCCGGCCGCGGCAGTGGTGGCGCAGCGCCGGGTCGCCGGCCCGGTCCGCCGCGGCGACCGCGAGGTCGAGGTGCTCGGCGGCGGTGCGGTGGGCCGCGCGGGCGACGTGCAGGACGGCGAGGTCGGTGCCGAGCCGGGCGACGGCCGTCTCGTTCCCGTCCGCGTGCGCGGCGCTCAGCCCGGCCTCGACGACGGCCCGCCAGTGGGACCGGTCATGGGTCCGGTCGTGGCCGGTGGTCTCGTACAACAGGGCGATCCGGTGGGCGAGTCGCCAGGACCCGGCGGTCCGCCCGTACTGCTCGGCGCAGACCACGACGGCCCGCAGGGCGCTCTCCTCGCGGCGGAACCAGTCCGCCGCCCGCGCGCTGCCGCCGCCCGCCGGGCACCCGGCCGTGGACTCGACCGTCCAGTCGGCGGTGACGTCCAGGTAGTGGGCGATCAGCCGGTCGAGGGTGACGAACCGTTCCTCGCAGCTGAGTTCGGCGGCCTGCCGGGCGGCGTAACGGCGCACCAGCTCGCGCCGGGCGTAGTGGCCGGGGACCGTCTCCTCCAGCAGGTGGACGGCGTCCAGCCCGGTCAGCAGGGTGCGGGTGACGGCGGGCGGGAGGTCGGCGAGGGCGGCGGCGGTGGCGGTGTCGACGACCTGGCCGGGGTGCAGGCCGAGCAGGGTGAACAGCCGGGCGGCGGCGGGCGGCAGCGTCCGGTACGTGCGGTCCAGGGCGGTGGTGAGGCCGATCGGGCCGAGCACGGTACCGGCTCCGATGCCGACGCCGGCGCTGGTTCCGGTGCCGGCAGCGGTCCCGGTACCGGTACCGGCTCCGATCCCGGAGAGGGCGACCAACCCGGTCTCCTCGTCGGCGAGTTCGCGCACGAGGTCACCCGGGGACCAGTCCGGCCGGGCGGCCAGCCGGGCCGCGGCCAGGCGCAGCGCGAGCGGCAGGCGGTCGCAGCTCTCGGCGAGTTCGGCGAGTTCGGAGACTTCGGTGGGTTCGGTGGGCCCAGCGGGCTCGACGGCTTCGCTGGGCTCGGCGACGGCGTCCGGGGCGTCGCCGGTCCGGTCCGGTCCGAGCGCACGGGCGAGCAGCGCGACGGCGTCGTCGGAGGTGAGCGGGCCCAGCGGGAGCGGCACGCCGCCCTCGCGCACCAGCAGGTGACGCAGGCGGCTGCGGCTGGTGACGACAGTGACGGGCGCCGGGCCGTCCGCGCCGCCGTCCGCCGCCGGCGGGTCGGGCAGCAAGGGGGCGAGCTGCTCGTAGCAGGCGGCGTCGTCCAGCAGGATCGCCAGCCGCCGGCCGGAGACCAGTTCGCGGTACCGGCGGGAGCGTTCGGCGGTGGCGGTGGGGAGGGCGTCCGGGGCGACGCCGAGGGCGGTGAGGAACTCGCCCAGCACGTCGGCGGGTTCGCGCGGCCCGTCCGGGTGGAAGCCGCGCAGGTCGGCCCGGAGGAGACCGTCCGGGAAGTGCCCGGCGCCGGGCCCCGCCGCCCAGTGCCGGACCAGGGCGGTCTTGCCGACCCCGGCCGGACCGGTGACCAGGATCGGGCGGCCCGCCCGGGCTGCGGGCAAGGCCTCCTCCAGCCGGGCGAGTTCGGCGCTCCGGCCGACGAAACGGCGGTCGGGCGGGGCGGGCCGGGTGTCGAACCGCTCACCGGCGCGGCGCAGTTCCGGCCCGGGCGGGCCGGCGAGCCGGGCCACCGCGTGCTCGTACCGCTCCCGTGCCTCCGCGCGCCGCCCGTCCTGCTCCAGGCAGTGGACCAGCCGGGCGGTCAGCGTCTGCCGGGACGGGTGGGCATCGGCCGCCGCCGCGAGTTCGGCGGCCGACTCGCCGCCGCGGCCCGCCCGGAGCAGGCCCTCGGCCAGCCGCTCCAGGGCGCGCAGCCGCAGGTCGGTGAGGTGCGGGAGCGACCACTCGCGCAGCAGGGCGGAGCCGCAGTCGGTGAGCGCCGGGCCGCGCCACAGGTCCAGCGCGGCGCGCAGCAGCGGCAGCGCGGGGTCCTCCGGGGCCGGCTGCCCGGGGGCGATCCGCTCCGGGGCCGTCCCGTCCGGGGCGGCGGGCCCGGGCAGCAGCACCCCCGCCTCCTCGCAGAGGCGCGCGAAGCGCAGTGCGTCGACCCGGTCGGGCTCGCCGGCCAGCAGGTACCCGGACCCCCGGGTGTCCAGCACCAGCCCCGGGCCGTCCAGCAGTTGGCGCAGCGCCGCGACGTGCCCCTGCAGGGCGGCCCGCGCGGTGGGCGGCGCCGAGCCGTCCCAGACCAGCTCGATCAGCTCCTCGGTGGCCACCGTCTGGTTCAGCCGCACGGCGAGCGCGCACAGCAGCGCCCGGCGTTTGGGGGCCGAGGGCGTCACCGCCGTCCCGTCCTCCCGCCGGACGACCACCGGTCCGAGCAGATCGATGTGCACGCGCCCTTCCCCTCCCCACCTGTGAACTCCCGTCCGAGGATAGGCCCGGCCGGCGGGAGCGCGGCGCGGCGCGGCGCCGGACACCCGGACCGGGCGCGGGCCCGGGCGCGACCGGCGCAACCGGCACCCGCCCCTGCCACGTCCACCGGGGGCAGGGGCGACGCCCCGGTGCGGACCGGCGCGGTTCGCGCACTACACTGCTCCACCCCGGGGCCACCCCGGGTGTGGTGTACGGCGAGGGTGGGGGTACGTGGTGCGGATTCGGCTGCTCGGCCCGGTGGAGTTGCGGGTCGGGGCGGACGGCTTCGCGACCCTCGCGGGGGCGCAACGGCGGGCGGTGCTCGCGCTGTTGGCGCTGGGGCTCGGCCGCGTGGTCACCGTGGACCGGTTCTGCGAGGCGCTGTGGGGGGAATGGCCGCCGGCCAGCGCGCGGGCGGCGGTGCAGGGTCACGTCGCCGCGCTGCGCAAGGTGCTCGCCGACACCCCGTTCGAGCTGCACACCCGGGCCTCGGGCTATCTGCTGACCGGACCGGCCGACCAGGTGGACGCGCTGCGCTTCGAGACGCTGACCGCCCGGGCCGCCGAGCACGCCGGTCCCAGCGACGGAAGCGGCCCCACCGGCCCCACCGGCCGCGGCGGCCGCGGCGGCGACGCCGAGGCGATCGCGCTGCTGGAGGAGGCACTGCGGCTGTGGCGCGGCGAGGCCCTGGCCGACCTGCCCGACACCCCGCTGCGCACCGCCGCGGTGGACCAGCTCCAGCAGTCCCGCACCGCCGCCCTGCTCCGCTGGGCCTCGCTGCGGCTGCGTCAGGGCACCGGCGCGGCAGCGGTCGCGGTGCTGGAGCAGGACGTCCGGACGGACGGGCTGCGCGAGGAGCTGGTGGCGCTGCTGATGCGCTGCCTGCGTCAGGCCGGCCGGCCCGCCGACGCGCTGGCCGCCTATCACCGGGCCCGGCGGCGGCTGGACCACGAGCTGGGGATCCGGCCCGGCCCGGCCCTGCGGGCGGCCCTCGCCGAGGTGCTGGCCGACGACCGTCCGGACGCCCTGCCCGCCGCGCCCCCGGCGCCCGGGCCCGCCGCCCGGGTCCCCCAGCAACTCCCCCGCCGGATGGTGGACTTCGTCGGACGGCAGGCCGAGCTCGACCGGCTCGACCACGACTGCGCCCCGGGCCGCGCCGCGGACGGCCCGGTCCTGGTGGTCGGCCCCGCCGGGGTCGGCAAGAGCGCGCTGGTCACCGCCTGGGCGCACCGGTCCGCCGACCGCTTCCCCGACGGCCGGCTGCACGCCGACCTGCACGGCCTCGCCCCGGCCGGCCCGGCCCGCCCCGACGCCGTCCTCGCCGACTTCCTGCACGCGCTCGGGGTCCCCGCCGACGCCGTCCCGGCCGACCGCGCCGGACGCGCCGCGCTCTTCCGCGAACGCACCAGGGGCCGACGGCTGCTGGTGGTCCTGGACGACGCCGCCGACCCCGACCAGGTCGCCGACCTGCTGCCCGAGGGCCCGGGCTGCGCCGCGGTCGTCACCGGCCGGGGCCCGCTGGAGGACCTGGTCGCCCTCGACGGGGCCACCCTGCTGCGGCTGGCCGCGCTGCCCGAGCAGGACGCCCTGCTCCTCCTGGAACGCGCCCTGACACCCGAGCGGGTCCGCGCCGAACCCGAGGCCGCCGCCCGCCTCGTCCACCTCTGCGACCGCCTGCCGCTCGCCCTGCGGATCGCCGCCGCCCGCCTGGCCGCCCAGCCCGCCTGGACCGTCGCCGGACTGACCGCCGAACTCGCCGACGAGCGGACCCGGCTGGCCGTCCTGGACGTCGACGACACCCTCGGCGTCAGGCCCCGACTGCAGTTGACGCTCCGTCAACTCTCCCCGTCCGCAGCCGACCTGCTCACCGCCCTGGCCGTCCACCCCGGCGGCGAGGTGGACACCCTGGCGAGCGCCGCGCTGCTCCGCACCGACACCGCCACCGCCCACCGGGCGCTCGGCGAACTGGCCGCCCGCCACCTGCTCACCGGCACCACCCCCGGCCGCTACGGCCGCACCGACCTGGTCCGGCTGTTCAGCGCCGGTCTGCTCGCCGACCTGCCCGAACCGCGCCGGCGCCTGCTCCGGGAGCGCCTGGCGGACTACTACCTCGCCGCCCTCCGGCACTGCGGCTCCCTGCTCGACCCCGGCCAGGAGGACACCGGCTCCTCGGCCCACCCGCCGCGGGCCCTCCCGTCCGCCGTCGACATCCGCACCGCGCTCGACTGGTTCCGGGCCGAGGAACCCGCCGTCCGCGCGCTCGCCGACGCCATCACCGTCACCGACCCCGGACGCGCCTGGCGGATCGCCCTGACCAGCGGCTCGCTCTACTACGGCGCCAGCCGCTTCACCGACTGGCTCGCCCGGGCCGTCGCGGGCCAGGAGGCGGCCGAACGCTGCGGCGACCCGGTGGCGGTGGCCCTGCTGCACACCTGCCGGGCGCAGGCCCTGGTCGCGCTCGAACGGCGGCACGAATCGGCGGAGGCGGCGCGGAAGGCGGTGGCCGCCACCGACTCCGTCGACGGACCGCGGGCCGCCTCCGCGCGCGTCCGGGCACTCGCCACCCTCGCCATGGTCACCGCGATGCTCGGCGACTCCGCCGAGGCGAAGCGGCTGGCGGCCGCCGCCACCTCCCTCGCCCTGGCCTCGGGCGACCGCCGGCGGCTGGTCGACGCCAAGGTCCACCAGGGCTGGGTCAGCCTGGCGACCGGCGACCGGGACGACGCACAGCGCCGCTCCCGCGAGGCCCGCGAGCTGTTGCCACCCGTCCCGGTCACCCAGGTCCACCTCTGGTCGATGTTGACCGAGGCGCAGGCCCTCCCGCCGACCGTCCGCGACGAGACCGCCGACCTCGCCTGGCACCGGCTGCTCGCCGCCTGCGAGGAGGCCGGCCTGCTCTACCTGCACGCGCTCGCCGAACAGTCCTACGCCGCCCACCTGCTGGCCCGCGGCCGGGAGCGGGAGGTCAGCGACCGGCTGCGCACCGCGCTCGACCGCTTCCGCTGCCACGACCGGCAGGCGGGGTACCTCAGCGAGTTCACGACCAGTCTGGAGGAGTCGCTCAGCCTCCGCTCCGCGGACCGGTCACCGGAGCACTGAACGGCTCCGGGTCACCGCAGCACTGAACGGCTCCGGGCCACCGGTGCACGGCCCCACGTCACCGCCGAACGGCCACGCGCCCTCGGGCCGGTGGACCGCTCCGCGTCACCGGGCCGCCGAGGCGGCGCCGCTCTCCGCTGCCGCCGCCCCCGCCGACGACCGCGTGACCGGGGCGTACCCGTGCTCCGCCGCCAGGACCGGACGCAGCGCCCGGATCGCGTAGAAGTTGCGGGACTTGACCGTCCCCGGCGGCACCCCCAGCCGGGCCGAGGCCTCCAGCACCGACCGGTCCTTCAGGTGCAGTTCGACCAGCACCTCCCGGTGGTGCTTCTGCACCCGACGCAGTGCCAGCGCGATGTCCCGGGCGACCACGACCTGTTCGTACGGGTCCTCGGCGAGCGGGCGGTCCTCCAGCGGCTCGCCGATCACCTCCTTGGCGCGGGCGGCGGCCATCCGGTAGTGGTCGATCGCGATCCGCCGGGCCACCGTGAACAACCAGGGCCGGCTCTGCTCCGGCCCGGCGCTCAGCGCCTCCGGGTGCTGCCAGGCGCGCAGCAGGGTCTCCTGCAGGATGTCCTCGGCCTTGCCGCGGTCCCCGCCGGTGGCCCGCAGCAGCGCACGCAGCAGGTAGCCGCCGTGCAGCCGGTGGATCTCGGCGAGCGTCTCGGGGTCGAGGGTCGGGCGGGCCTGGCGGGCCGGGGCGGTGGCAGCTCCCTCCGCGTCCGACGGACCCCCGGAGGGCTGGGCGACGGACGTGGGCTGGGCGACGGACGGCTTCGACACGCGCTACCTCTCAGATCGGGCAGGGGGCGCGGCACGGACAGGGCACCGCTGGACACCTACCGGACGGCCCGGCGGCGACTGTGACAGCACACTGCCGGACCCCGCCAAGTCCTCACCAACGATCCGCCAACGCCCCGGCCCGGGGCACCCGGTCCGCCGCCGGGTGCCGCGTGAGCGGTGCCCGGCCGATGTCGTACGCCCGGTCGGACGCCTGCAGCCGCACGCCCGTGACCGGACGCCTGCAGCCGGACGCCCGCGGCCCGGTCGGCCTCACTCCCCGTTGAGCGCCCGGACCAGCTCCTGCACGCCGTCGTCGCCCCGGTGCTCCATCAGCACCGTGACCCAGGTCGCCAGCCGCTCCCGCTCCGCCGCCGACCACCCCGGCGCCGACGGGTGCTCGTCCACCACCAGCGCCGCCGCCACCCCCAGCAGCCCCGGTGCCGCCCCCGGCCGCCACCGTCCCGGCGGCGCCGACCGCAGCGCCAGCCGCCGGGCGACCGCGATCACCTCCTCCGCCGCCGCCTCCGGCACCGCCAGCCCGGTCGGCCCCGCCACGACCGGTGCGCCCGCCCGCACCAGGGCCGCGACGAACTCGCGCGCCTCCGGCCCGTCCGCATCCATCCCGTGCCCCTCCCCCGTCCCGATCACGGGACTCACGCTCGTTCGACCACGATGGCACTCGGCGGGCGCCGGGTGCCACCGCATGACGGTACCGAGCGGTAGCCCGTCGAGCGGGGGAATTCGTGCCATACGACCGGACGGGCGGCCGCACGACACGGCCTCCCGACATGCCAGGGGGCGCGAGGCGCGCCCTTGCCCCGCTCAACGGTCGCCCCGCCGGGAGTGGTTCAGCTGAACCGGAACCGGGCCTTCGGCCGTGGTCCCGACTGTAGGGGCCGGTCGGCGGCGCCGGTCGGACACGGCACGAACCGGAAGGTCGGGCGATGGCTTTCCCCGAGCGCACCCCCCGCACGGACCGCGGCATCGCGGCCGCCCAGGCCGCCCAGGCCGCCCCCGACTACGCGCCGGCCGCCTGGCCCGAACCCGTCGCGCTGCTTCCCCGACGCCCGCTCGACCCGCTCGGCACCGTCCTGATCCCGGCCCCCGAACGGCAGTTGTACACCCGCAGCCGGTCCGCCCAACCGCCCCCGGCGGCCCCGGCGCAACCGACTCCGGCGCAACCGGTCCCGGTCTCGCCGCTGCCGCCGGTCCCCCCGGTTCCTCCGGTCTCCCCCGTCTCGTCGGTGCCGGCCGGCCCTGCCGCCAGGGCGGGGTTCCCTCCGGCGGCCGCGGTACCGGACGCCTCGGCCGCGCACCGCGCGCCCACCGGCCCGCGCGGCCTCCGCCTGGCCCTCCGCGGCGGCGGGCAGGCGCGGCGCCGACAGCTGCTCGACCGCATCCGCGTACCGCTGCGCGTCTGCCACCGGATCGCCGTCCTGGGCAGCCCCGCCGGGGGCGTCACCACCGTCCTCGGCGCCCTGCTCGCCGAACACCGTGCCGACCCGGTGCTCGTCCTCGTCCCCGGCGGGCCCTACCAGGGCGAGCGGCGCACGGCCGGCCGGCTCGTCGTGCAGTCCGTACCGGCGGACCCCGCCGCCCTACCGGCCACCCTCGCCGAACTCAGCGGCCACTACCCGGTGATCCTCACCGACACCACCGCCTCCCCCGTCGACCTGCGACCACCCGCCGTCGAACTCGCCGACCAGCTCGTCGTCTGCGAACCGGCCTCCGCCGGCGGCGCCGGGAACGCCGCCTCCCTCCTCGACCACCTGACCGCCCTCGGCCGCCACGGCCTGGCCGGCGGGGCCGCCACCGTCTTCACCTCCGCCCCGCCCACCGACCGCCCCCTCGCGGAACGCGACCTCGCCGCCTACTTCCGCACCCGCTGCCGCGGCGCCGTCGTGCTGCCGCCCCACACCCCGGCCGACCCCGCCACCCTCCGCCCCCGGATCCGCACCGGCTACCTCGAACTCGCCGCCCTGGTCGGCGACGCCATGGCCGACCGCCGAGGCTGAACACCGGCGCCTCCGCCGCCCGTCGGCAACGTCAACTGCACGGTAATACACGGCGATTGACGACGGGCGACTGCGCCGAGGGCGCTGCTGACGGCCCGGCCGGGAGCCCCTTCACCCCGGCGGACGCCTCCCTCACCGCCTCCCTCGCCCTCAGCCCTCGGGCCGCCCGGCCGGGAGGTCCTGCGGCAGCAGGAGGCTGAGTGCGTCCAGGTCCACGACGTCGAGCCGGGCCAGCCGCCCGGCCTGCCGGGTGATCATCGTCTCCAGGGTCTGCCGGGCGAAGCGACCGTTGCCGAAGCTGCGGTCGCGCGGGACGGCTTCGCACAGCCGCGCCAGGGCGGCGAGGGTCTCGGGAGCGCAGACGTACCCGGCCTGCTCGGCCTGCCGCCGCACGATGGTGACGAGTTCGTCCGCGCTGTAGTGGCCGAAGGCGATCTGCCGGGAGAACCGGGAGGCCAGGCCGGGATTGGAGGCGAGGAAGCCCCGCATCTCCTCCTGGTAGCCGGCCACGATCACCACCACCTCGTCCCGGTGGTCCTCCATCAGCTTCATCAGGGTGTCCACCGCCTCCTGACCGAAGTCGCCGTCGGCGGCGCCGCCGCGCGGGGTGAGGGTGTACGCCTCGTCGATGAACAGCACGCCGCCGCGGGCCCGGTCGAAGGCGTCCCGGGTGAGCTGGGCGGTGTGGCCGATGTAGCGGCCGACCAGGTCGGCGCGGGCGGTCTCGACCAGCCGGCCGCCGGGCAGCACGCCGAGCTCCACCAGGAGCTCGCCGTAGAGCCGGGCGACGGTGGTCTTGCCGGTGCCGGGCGGGCCCGCGAAGACCAGGTGGTGACCGATCGTCACGGTGGGCAGCCCGGCCGCCGCCCGGCGCCGCCCCTGGCGGATCAGGTTGACCAGGTCCTCGACCTGCTCCTTGGCCGCGGCGAGGCCGACCATCGAACGCAGCCGGTCGAGCGCTCCGGGCTCCCCGACGGCGGGCTCCCCAGCGGCGGTGTCCCCGGCCCCAGTGCCCCGGGCCGTCGCGTCCCCGGCCGTCGTACCGCCGGCCGCGGGAACGACCGCCGCGGCCCGCCCGCCGACGTCGGCGGGCAGCAGCCGGGTGAGGGCGGCGTGGTCGAAGTGCTCCAGTGCGGCGAGCCGGGTGGCCTGCCGGTCGACCATCCCCTCGAAGACCTTGCGGGCCTCCCGGCCGTTGCCGAAGCCGGCCCCCCTGGGCATCCGTTCGAAGTGGACGGCGAGCGCCTCGCGGGTGCCGTCGGCGAGCTCGTAGCCGTGACCGGCGGCGGCGTGCTCCACGATCGTGGTGAGTTCCTCGACGCTGTAGTTCCGGAACTCGACGGTGCGGCTGAACCGGGAGGCCAGGCCGGGGTTGGAGGCGAGGAACCCACGGATCTCGGCCTCGTACCCGGCGACGATCACCACCAGGTCCTCGCGGTGGTCCTCCATCAGTTTGACCAGGGTGTCGACGGCTTCGCGGCCGAAGTCGGGGCCGATGGCACCGGATCCGGCGGACAGGGTGTACGCCTCGTCGATGAACAGCACGCCGCCGAGGGCCTCCCTGACCACCTCGGTGGTCTTCAGGGCCGTCCCGCCGATGACCGGGGCGACCAGGTCGGCGCGGGCCACCTCGACCAGGTGGCCGCTGCGCAGCACGCCGAGCTCGGCCAGGATGGCGCCGTAGAGCCGGGCGACGGTGGTCTTGCCGGTGCCGGGCGGCCCGGCGAAGACCAGGTGCCGGCTCATCGGGAGGGCGGGCAGGCCGGCCTGTTCGCGGCGCCGGGTCAGCTTGTTGAGGTTGACCAGGGTGGTGACCTGCTCCTTGACGCCTTCCAGACCGACCAGGGTCTGCAGGACGGCCTGCGGCCCGAGCGGACCGGCGTCGGCGGGGCGAGCCGGCGCGGTCCCGCCGACGGGCGCGGTCCCTCCGCCCGTGGTCCCTCCGCCCGCGGTGGCGGCGGCCGCTCTCGGAGCGTGGGCGTCCGGCGACCGGTTGTGCCGGCTGTCGAGGTCCTCGACCGCGAGCCGGTCGGTCGGCTCGGTCTGCCGCAGTCCCGCGCCCCGGTTCTCGGCGGCCAGGCAGTCGGTGATCCGGACGGGCGCCGCGGACTCGGAGCGCAGCCCGTCCAGGGTGTTGCCGGTGAGCCGACAGGAGGTCAGCGTGGCACGGGCACCGGCCATCAGATGGAGTCCGTGGCGGCGGTTGGCCCGCAACCGGGATCGGGTGGCGGTCAGTTCGCCACCGCGCTCGACGCTCACGCCGTCGAAGGCGTTGTCGGTGGCGTCGACCTCGCGCAGGACGGCGACACCCTCCGCCCCGACCGAGATGCCGCAGGCCCTGCTGCCGCGCACCTCGCTGCCGCCGAGGCAGGCACGGGCGCCGGCGGCGATCCGGATGCCGTGCTTGCCGGAGTCGAGCACGGTGGCGTCCTCGATCCGGCCGCGCCCGCCGCGCAGCACCTCGATCCCGTGCCCGCCGGCCGCGGTGACGGTGGTCCGGCGCAGCAGCGGGTCGGCGCCCTCGCGCACCACGATGCCGGTACCGGCCGCGGAGCGGACCTCCAGCCGGTCGAACTCGGCGGCGCTCGCCCCGGTGAGTTCGACGCCGTCGGTCTCGGCGTCGCGCACCACCGCCCGCACCAGGAGGGGTCGGGCCGACTCGCCGACGTGGATGCCGGCCCGGGCGGGGGCGATGACCTCGCAGTCCTCGAAGGTGCCGGCGGACCGGCCCGCGATGTGCAGGCCGTGGCCCTGGGGTCGCACGGCGCGGCAGCGGCGCAGCAGTGGGTCGGTGCCGTCGGTGAGCACGTAGCCGTGGCCGTGGACGGCGGTGACGGTGCAGTCCTCCAGCACGACCCGGGCGGTGGAGCCGACGAACACGCCCAGCGCGCTGTCCCGGATCCCGATCCGCAGCAGGCGCGTGCTGCTCCGTTCCTCCAGGGCCACGGCGGGCCGGTCGGTGGCGGAGATCTCGCAGTCCTCGACCACGCCGCGCGATTCGCCGTTGGCGCACACGCCGTTTCCGCGGGCGTCGCGCAGCACGCAGCGCCGCACGGTCGGGTTCGCCCGCTCGCCGATCACCACGGCGGAGGTGCCCAGGTGTTCGATGACGCTGTCCTCGATGACGCTGGCCCCGGTGGAGGTCTCGACCAGCCCGGCGCCGGCCGGGTTGACCACCCGGCAGTCACGCATGGCGAGTTCGCCCTGTTCGCGGGTGAGCACGGCGGCCCACGCGGTGCCGGCGACCTCGCAGTCCCGCAGGACGAGCCGACCGCGCGGGACGTCCACCGCGGGCAGCTCGTCGTCCTGCCCCTGCAGCACCAGGCCGGTCAACCGGGCGGCTCCGGTGAGCACCCGGACGACCGAGCCGCGCCGCGGGCTGATCCGCACACTGCCCCGGACGTCCTCGGCGGTGATGCTCACCACCTTGGTGAGCACCAGGTTCTCGTCGTACCGGCCGGGGCGGACCGAGATCACCGCGCCGCTGCGGGCGGCCTGCAGGGCTTCGCCGATCGTGCGGTAGGAGCCGGGCTCGCGCTGCTCCGCGCAGACCGTCAGCACCGGGCGCGACATGCCTGGTTCCCTTTCGTCGTGGGGGTGTGGTGGCTCGCCTCGTCAACCGGCCGGCCGACCGGGCGACCGGCGGACGCGGCGCCGGCGTCAGGGCGCGCAGGTGGCGTGGACCGCGCGGACGGAGTGGACGGCGCAGGTGGCGTGTACGGCGCCGACGGCGCGGACCGAGCGCGCCGTCCCTCGGGTCACCCAGCGGCTCCCGCGCCGAGATCGAGCGCGTAGCGGGCGGGGTCCACGGGCCGGACGCGGTCGGCGGGGGCGACGGCGTCGCGGCGGGCGAGCCAGCCGCGGAGGCGGTCGGGGCCCGGGCGGACGCCGCCGATCTCGTGCAGCAGGACCCGGGCCGGGCGTCCGGTGTCCGGATCGGCCGGCTGGACGTCGACCACCTCGAAGTCCGTCCCCGGGGCGAAGACCACCGTCGGCTGGTCGCCCGGTTCGCCGAAGGCCGAGCTGCGGCGGCCGCCGACGGACCAGATGGCGAACTCGATCCCGACGTCCTCGCCGAGGTCCGCGCCCGGTGCCGCCAGGCCGGTCACCGGTGCCGGCTCGGTCAGGACCGCGCCCCGGGTGTACCCGGCGAGCTCGGTCGCCCCGGCCGGGCCCGCCACCAGCACGCCGCCGTAGTGGCTCGGCAGCCGCCGCAGGCCGGCGGCGAGGCAGCGCAGGTACGGGCCGAAGCGGCCGGGTGCGCCGGACCGGGCCGCCGCGCGGAGTTCGGCCGCGGAGGCCAGGGGGGTGCAATCGCCGTGCTGGAGCAGTACGGCGACCAGCTCGGGCCTCGGGTCGCCCTGCTCCGCCCGGACGCGGAGGCTGGGCAGCCGAGTGGCGGCGTCCTCCACCCGTCGCATCAGCCGCACGTAGGCGTCGCCGAGCTGGGCGACCAGGGCCGCGCGGTCCTGCGCGGGGGTGGTGGGCTCGGCGACCGCTGCCGGGGGCGCGGGTTCCTGCTCCGGGTCCGGCTCGGGTTCGGGCTCGGACTCCGGGTCCGGGTCCGGGTCCGGGTCCGGGTCCGGGTCCGGGTCCGGGTCCGGGTCCGGCTCCGGGTCAGCCCGTTCCTCCGCGGCGGAGGGCTCCTCGGACGCCGATGACGCCGATGACGCCGACGGAGCTTCCTCGGGCGCAGCCACCGGGCGCACCTCCGGGGGTGTCTGCTCGAACGGCTCGGACACCGCCGCGGGTTCGGCCTCGGTCGCCTCAGCCACAGCCACCGGCCCCGCCTCCGCCCCGATCCAGTCCAGCCCGTACAGCCGCGCGCAGAACCGCCCCACCGCCGCCGATCCGACGTCCAGCGTCCCCGCGACGGCGAGCGCGAGGCGCACCGTTCCCGGCGGGAGTGAGCCGAGCACGGCGCCGAGGTGGTCCCAGAGCAGCTCGGGCACCGGGCGTCCGGGGGCGCCGACGACGAGCACCGGCTGCGCGGGGTCGGGGCGGCGCAGCCGGGGCCCCCGGTCGGGGGTGGCCGCCGGGCGGAGCCAGAGGCCGGCCGCGACCGCCTCCAACTCCCAGCCGGGGAAGGCCGGGTAGCGTGCCGGCCCGGGAACCGGGGGCAGGTCGGGCCGGGCGCGCCAGGCGACGGCGGTGACGGTGCGGTCGCTCGGACGGGCGACCAGCTCGGTGAGGTACGGTTCCCAGCCCTCGGCGCCGTTCGCACCCACGTGGACGTGTCGGGCAGCGCTCCTCTCGGCGGCTCCGGCCCCGCCTCCGGTCGCCACCGGGAGTCCGACGGCCGCCCGTACCTCCTGCCGCAGCGAAGCGGCCGACACCGCGGCCAGTTCGATGAGCCGGATCGGCTCGGCCCACGGCGCGCTCAGCGCGAGGCGTCCCCGCTTCCCGGTGGTCTCCTGCAACAGTGCCGCGGACTGGGCGAGTTGGTTGCCGCTGGGCAGCATGCCGCCCGGCTCGCCGAGGACGAGCAGCAGTCCGTCGTCCGTCGCGACGGCCCGGTCCAGGACGGCCGGCCGCTCCGGCCCCACGGGGGCCTCGGTGATCCAGTAGGCGCCGCCCGCCAGCGGGGTGATGGTCGCGGCGGCGGGCCAGCGGTCGCCGAGCGGCACCGCTCCCCCACCGGGCAGGCAGCGCCACCAGGATCCGTCGACGACCGGCAGCGTGCCGTCCGCCTCGACGCTGACCACCGCGTCGGGCGCCACGACCGTCAAGCCGCAGCGACCGGCCAGCAGTTCGGCCGGTCGCCGGCCGGTCCGCCCGACCGCCGCGAGCCCGGAGGCGGCGAGCACCAACGTGTCGGCGCCGCGGTCGCGCGCCGCCTGCGCGAGCACGTCCAGCGAGGCCGTCAGGACGGGCGCCGCGTCCGTGGCGGCCACGAGCAGCAGCACCGCCCGCGACTCGGCCCGGACGGGTGCCAGCGCCTCGGCCAGTCCGGCCGCCTCCGCGCCGGGCGGCGCGATGACGAAATGCGGCCCGAGCGCCCGCAGCGTCGAGCCACCCGCCCCGGAGACCGCGACCCCGGCAAGCGACCAACCGGGGTCCGCCCCCCCTGCTACCGGACGTCCCCCGGCATGCGAAGGCAGCGGACCCCCCGTCATCCGTCCTCCCCGCCTCCTGCGGCACACCCGCTCCTCCGGGAACGCACGTTCCGCACGCCCTCTCCGGTGTTACGGGCGACGGGGTCCGTCCGGTTCACGACCCGGCAGGCCCGGCGACCCGAAAGGCGCTCTCGGACGACACGCCGTGCCCGCAGCGGAAACCCTCCGCATACGGCCGGACCTAACGTGTCCTCCAACCGGGGCCCACGGGCCGCGGTGGAACACAGCGGACCAGAGAGAAGAGACCACAGCCCATGCCGTTCATCACCGTCGGCCAGGAGAACTCCGCCCCCGTCGACCTCTACTACGAGGACCACGGCACCGGTCAGCCGGTCGTCCTGATCCACGGCTTCCCCCTGGACGGGCACTCCTGGGAGCGGCAGAGCGCCGCACTGCTCGACGCCGGCCACCGGGTGATCACCTACGATCGCCGCGGCTTCGGCCGGTCCTCCCAGCCCACCACCGGCTACGACTACGACACCTTCGCCGCCGACCTGAACACCGTGCTGGAGACTCTGGACGTCCGGGACGCCGTGCTGGTCGGCTTCTCGATGGGCACCGGCGAGGTCGCCCGCTACGTGTCCTCCTACGGCTCCGGCCGCGTCGCCAAGGTCGCCTTCCTGGCCTCCCTGGAGCCCTGCCTGCTGAAGACCGACGACAACCCGGACGGAGTCGCCCCGAAGGAGTTCTTCGACGGCATCGTCGCCGCGGTGAAGGCCGACCGCTACGCCTACTACCGGGACTTCTTCCAGGACTTCTACAACCTGGACGAGAACCTCGGCTCGCGGATCAGCGAGGAGGCGGTCCGCAACAGCTGGAACACCGCGGCCGGCGGCGGTTCTTACGCGGCCTCGGCCGCGCCCGGCACCTGGTACACCGACTTCCGCGCCGACCTCCCCCGCATCGACGTGCCGGCCCTGATCCTGCACGGCACCGGCGACCGCATCCTGCCGATCGACAACACCGGGCGGCCGTTCCACCGGGCGCTGCCCTCCGCCGAGTACGTGGAGATCGAGGGCGCGCCGCACGGCCTGCTGTGGACCCACGCCGAGGAGGTGAACGAGGCGCTGCTGGCCTTCCTCGCGAAGTGACCGGGGGCGGCCCGTCCGCCCCCGCGCCGAGCCCCGGGCCCTCCCCCGTCCTGCCGGACGGAGGAGGGCCCGGGGCTCTTCCGTCGTCCGCGGCCGCGCTCCGGCGGACGGGGTGCACGCCCGGACCTGAGGGTGTGCGCTGAGCGCAAAGTCCGCCCCCGACGTGCGACTTAACGTTCCATCAGGCATCCGGGGCGGAGCCGGTCCGTGCACACCGGCCCGCCCGGACGCCCCTCCGCCGCCCGGACCGGGGCGGCGGTCCCGAACCGTCACAGGAGGCTGGACAGGTGCCTGCAATGCCGGTCGGCGGGCTGGTCCCCCACGCCGTCGAGAACGCGGCCGACGTGGTCGTCCGCAACGCGAAGATCCACACCGGGGACGCCCACCGCCCCCCGGCCGGCGCCCTCGCCGTCCGCGGCGGCCTGATCACGGCCGTCGGGGACGACGCGGACGTCGCCCCGCTCATCGGGCCCGCCACCACCGTGGTGGACGCCCTCGGCCGGCGGGTCGTGCCCGGCCTCAACGACTCGCACCTGCACGTGATCCGGGGCGGCCTCAACTACGTCCTGGAGCTGCGCTGGGACGGGGTGACCTCGCTACGCCAGGCCCTGGCGATGCTGCGGGAGCAGGCCGCCCGCACCCCCCGGGGGCAGTGGGTGCGGGTCGTCGGCGGCTGGTCGGCGGAGCAGTTCGCCGAGCGGCGGCTGCCGACGCCCACCGAGCTGAACGAGGCCGCGCCGGACACCCCGGTGTTCGTCCTCCACCTCTACCAGTCGGCGATCCTCAACCGCGCGGCGCTGAGGGCAGCCGGCTACACCCGGGACACCCCCGACCCGAAGGGCGGCCGGATCGTCCGGGGCCGCGGCGGCGAGCCCACCGGCATGCTCCTGGCCGCGCCCGCCGCGCTGATCCTCTACTCCACCCTCGCCAAGGCACCCGCCCTGGCCCCCGAGGAGCGCAAGGCCTCCACCCGGCACTTCCTGCGCGAGCTGAACCGCTTCGGGCTGACCTCCGCGATCGACGCCGCCGGCGGCTTCCAGAACTTCCCGGAGAACTACGCCACGGTCACCGAACTCGCCCGGGAGGGCCTGCTCTCCCTGCGCATCGCCTACCACCTGTTCCCGCAGACCCCGGGCCAGGAGCTGGCGGACCTCACCCGGTGGGTCGAGACGGTCCGCCCCGGGGACGGCGACGAGTGGCTGCGGCTGAACGGCGCCGGCGAGAACCTCACCTGGGCCGCCGCCGACTTCGAGAACTTCGCCGAGCCACGCCCCGAACTCGACGGCTACGAAGACGAGTTCGAGAAGGCCGTCCGGCTGCTGACGGAGCACGGCTGGGGCTTCCGGCTGCACGCGACGTACGACGAGACGATCCGTCGGGACCTGGCGGTGTTCGAGAAGCTCGCCGCCGAGGGGCTCTTCCCGGCCGGCAACCGGTGGCTCTTCGACCACGCGGAGACCGTCTCCCGGGACAGCCTCGACCGGATCGCGGCGCTCGGCGGCTCGCTCGCCGTGCAGAACCGGCTCTCCTTCCAGGGCGAGGTGTTCACCCGCAGGTACGGCGTCGGCGTCGCCGCCGAGGCCCCGCCGATCCGCGCGATGCTGGAGCGCGGGCTGACCGTGGCCGCCGGTACGGACGCCACCCGGGTGTCCTCGTACAACCCCTGGGTCGCCCTGCACTGGCTGGTCTCCGGCCGCACGGTCGGCGGCCTGGCGATCCGGTCGCCGCAGAACCGGGTCGACCGGGCGACCGCGCTCGCGATGTACACCACGGCGGGCGCGGCGCTCACCGGCGAGCAGGACGTCAAGGGCGTGCTGCGGCAAGGCTGTTACGGCGACCTCGCGGTGCTGTCCGACGACTTCTTCACGGTGCCCGAGCAGGAGATCCCGCACATCGAGTCCTTGCTGACCGTGGTCGGCGGCCGGATCGTCCACGCCGCGGCGGACTACGAGGGCATGGACGAGGAACTCCCCGCGGTCACCCCGGCCTGGAGCCCGGTCGCCCGCTTCGGCGGCTACCACTCCCACCGGAGCCCGGGCGGCGCGGGCGCCCGGCAGGCCGAGCTGCTCGGCGAGGTCGTGGCCGAGTCGGAGCTGCAGCGCGCCTGGCGCGCCGGGCGCGGCCTGGCGGTCGAGCAGGCCCAGCCGTTCGACCCCTGCATCCTCCTCTGACCCCACGGTCCACCGGACGGCGCGACCGACCGGACCATCCGGCGCAACCGGCCCCCACACCGGGCCACGTACCGGACCGGATCACGCACCGGGCCACGTACCGGACCGGATCACGAACCGGACCGGACCGCCCAGCAGACCTCCGCCGCGGAACACCCCGCGGCGGATCCACCAGAAGGACCGAAGGGAACCCTCATGGTCGACCTCACCCGGGTCAGCTCGACCCCCAGCCCCGACCTGCTGACCCCCGACAACGCCGTGGTGCTGTTCGTGGACCACCAGCCGCAGATGTTCTTCGGCACCGGCAGCGGCGACCGCACCGCGATCATCAACGCCACCGTCGGCCTCGCCAAGGCCGCCCGGGCCTTCGACGTCCCCACCGTGCTGACCACCGTCGCCGCCGAGTCCTTCTCCGGCCCGCTGCTGCCGCAGCTGGCGGCGGTCTTCCCGAAGGCCGAGATCCTCGACCGCACCTCGATGAACGCCTGGGAGGACGAGGCGGTCGTCGAGGCGGTCAAGGCCACCGGGCGCGGCAAGGTCGTCATAGCCGGCCTGTGGACCGAGGTCTGCCTGGTCCTGCCGGTGCTGTCCATGATCCACCAGGGCTACGAGGTCTACGTCGTCACCGACGCCTCCGGCGGCGTCTCCCCGCAGGCCCACGAGCACGCCGTGCAGCGGATGACGCAGGCCGGCGCGGTGCCGGTCACCTGGGTCCAGGTGCTGCTGGAGCTCCAGCGCGACTGGGCCCGGACGGAGACCTACGGCGCCGTCATGGAGATCGTCAAGGAGCACGCCGGCGCGTACGGCCTCGGGGTCGTCTACGCGCAGGCCGTCATCGGCGAGCACGCCGCGGGCTGAGCCGGCGCCCGCCGACTCCGCATCAGCAACAGAGACCAGGGACAGGAACAGGGACGATGGACACCGGACTGCTGATCCTCCGTGTGGTGGTGGGCCTGCTCATCGCCGGACACGGCGTACAGAAGGTGAGTTACCGGCTCGGCGGCAACGGCCTCGCCGGCGGGACGGAGGAGTTCCGGCACGACGGCTTCCGCGGCGGGACGCTCACCGCGCTCGCCGCGGGCGCCGGGCAGATCGGTTCGGGCCTGTTCCTGGCCCTGGGCGCGCTCACCCCGGCGGCGGCCATGGTCGCCATGGGCGTGATGACGGTGGCGCTGACGGTCAAGCGGCCGCACGGGCTCTGGGTGCAGAACGACGGCTACGAGTACCCGCTGGTGCTGGTGGTCGTCTCGGGAGCGCTCGCCCTCACCGGCCCGGGCCGGTGGTCCGCGGACCACGCCGTCGGCCTGACCGCCTGGCCGCTCCGGCTGTCGGTCGCGGCCGTGGTGCTCGGCCCGGCGAGCGGGCTGCTCACCCGGGCGGTCCTGCACCGCGCGGCGGTGCCCGGGGAGGCGACGGCCGGTGCGCGCCCTGTCGGCTGACGCCCTGCGGACCCTGGTCCCGCCGCGCGCGGACCGGCACGGGCCGCTGCCGCCGCTGCTGCTCCTGCTGACGGTGGCCACCGGGGTGGTGGACGCGGTGAGCTACCTCGGCCTCGGCCACGTGTTCGTGGCGAACATGACCGGCAACGTGGTCTTCCTGGGGTTCGCGCTCGCCGGGGCCCCGGGACTGTCGGTCGTGGCCTCGCTGGTCTCGCCGGCGGCCTTCCTGGCGGGCGCGCTCGTCGGCGGCCGGCTCGGCAGCCGCACCCCCCTCCACCGCGGCCGGCTGCTGGCGCTGGCCGCCGGGATCCAGACCGTCCTGCTGACCGCGGCGGCCGGCACCGCCGCGGCCGGTGGGGTCGGCGGCAGCGGCGGGTCCGGTGCGGTCAGTGGGACCGGCTATCCGCTGATCGTCCTGCTGGGGCTCGGCATGGGCCTGCAGAACGCGGTGGCCCGTCGGCTCGCCGTGCCCGACCTGACCACCACCGTGCTCACCCTCACCCTGACCGGCCTGGCCGCCGACTCCACGGCGGCCGGCGGCTCGGCACCCCGTCCGGGACGCCGGATCCTCTCGGCCCTGGCAATGCTGCTCGGCGGCCTCGCGGGGGCGGCGCTGGTCCTGCACGGGTGGCTCACCGCTGCCCTCGCCCTGGCCGCCCTGCTGCTCCTGGCCACCGCGCTGACCGCCCGCCGGCTCTCGGCCCCCGACGCCCACTGGGCGCCGCCGACGGCCTGACCGGCACTCACCGACAACCCCCATGTGGACAGCCCACGTGGACACGACCCCGCCCGCCCGGCGCCCGCTCAGCGGGCGCCGGGCGCGGCGACGACGACCGGGAGGTCACCCGATGAAACGACGCTTCGTCCGACGCGTGGTCCCGCTGGTGGCGGCGCTCGCCGCACTGACGGCGGTCCCGACCGCCACGGCGACCCCGGGCACCCAGCCCCAACCCATCGGCCTGCACCGGCAGTTCGCCGTCGGCCCGCAGTACGACTCCACCCACGTCTACGTCGAGCCGGGCACCGAGCAGGCCTTCGCCGCCGCCTGGGTGGCGACCTTCGGCGGAACGACGATCGGGCCGAACGCGACCCAGGTGACGCCCACGCCGAGCCGGACGCTGTCCGAGCTGGTGGTCTCCCCGGTCGGCACCCTGTCGGTGTTCGACTACACCACGCCCGTCCCGTACCCGTTCGGCGCCGAGCGCACCGGCTGGCTGGTGACCGACCTCGACCAGGCGGTCCGCGCCGCCCGGGCCGACGGCGCGGCCGTGACGGTCGCCCCGTTCGCCGACCCGATCGGGCGGGACGCCGTCATCCAGTTCCCCGGCGGGATCACCGCCCAGCTCTACGTCCACGCCACCCCGCCGTCCTACCCCGAGCTGGCGAGCGTGCCGGAGAACCGCCTCTACCTGTCACCCGACGCGGTCGGAGCCTTCCTGCACAGCTACCTCGCCTTCACCCGGGGCCGGGTCGTCTCCGACGACCGGCGGGCCGACGGCGCCGCGATCGGGCTGCCCGGCACGACGTACCGACTGCTGCGGCTCTCCTCCGGCTTCGGCACCACGACGGTCGCCGTGACGGACGGTGGCCTGCCGTACCCCTTCGGCCGGGAGCTCACCGGCTACGGCGTGCCGGACCTCGGCGCGACCCTGCGGCGGGCGCAGGCCGCGGGCGCGTCGGTGCTGTGGGGCCCGGTCACGGCGGGCGGCCGGGACAGCGCGATGGTGCGCTTCCCGGGCGGCTACGTCGCGGAGATCCACTCGGACCGGTGAGCGGCCGTCGCGGACGGGCCCCGGGCTCGCCCGCGGGCTCAGACGGCGACGCCGCACCCGGACGGGAAGGCGCCGGGGCGGGTCCCGCGCCCGGCGCCGGGTGCGGGACCGGCCCCGGCGTGCGCCTGCCACTCACGCGGGGAGACCCCGTAGCGGGCCCGGAACGCCCGGCTGAAGTGACTGGCGCTCACGAAGCCCCAACGACCGGCCACCGCCGCCACGGTGGCCCGGCCGGCGGTGCGGCGGGCCAGGTCCCGGCGGCACATGTCCAGCCGCTGGCGCTGGATCCAGCGGGCCACCGTCACGCCCTCGAAGCGGAAGAGCTTGTGCAGGTACCGCACCGACACGTGGTGGGCGGCCGCGATCCGCTCCGGCGAGAGGTCAGGGTCCCCGAGGTGGCGCAGGATGTGGTCCTTCACCCGGGCCAGGGTGGCCAGGGCCGCTTCGGGAGCCTCCGGCACCGACCGGCCGCGGCGTTCCTGGGCGAGCACCGCCAGCAGGTCGAGCGCCGTGGTCGCGAGCCAGAACGCGAGCTGCGGCTCCATCGAGCCGGCCGACCGGGAGAGGCACTCCAGGTACCCGGCCACCAGCCGGGCGGTGTCGTCGGCGCCGTCGAAGAGCGTCGCGGTCAGCACCCGCAGGTCCTCCTCGCCGACGCCCGCGACCGACCGCGGCCAGTGGAAGGCGGTGAAGGCGAAGGCCTCCGGCAGCTCCTTGACGAACGGCCGCCCGGCGTCGGAGACCGCGAAGGTGCCCGGCCGCAGCTCGACCCGGTGGCCGTCCTGCACCAGACGGGCGGTGCCGCGGTGCTGCAGGGCCAGCGTGAGGTGGTCCTCCCCACCGCGGGCGATCAGCGCCGCGCTGCGCTCGACCCGCTGCGGCCCGGCTTCCACCAGGGAGACCTGCAGGGCGCCCAGCTGGTGGCTGGTGATCGTGGCGGGGGCGGCCGCGCTGTCGAGCAGCGACACGTCGAGCGGGATGAAGGTGGCGGAGACGGCCTCGTGCCAGTACTCCGCGCGGTCGGCGGACGGTACCCCGGTGGTGTCGAGGACGACGGGCATCGGTGGCTCCGTAAGGGGTCGGGCGGCCCGGGAGGGGCCGGCGGTGACGGATCGGTTCGTGTCGTGGGTGGCTCCCGAGCAGTGGCCGTCCGGCGCTCCGGGGCGGGCTCACCACGAGCGGCTGTGCAGGGCCACGTGCACGGTGTCGAGGACCTGGATCAGCGCGGCCCGGGCGGTGCCGGTGGGGCAGGGCCCGGCGAGCAGCAGGAAACCGTGCACGGTGCCCTGGTAGCGCGTCGCGACCACCGGCACGCCGGCCGCGCGCAGCCGGGCCGCGTAGGCCTCGCCCTCGTCCCGCAGGACGTCGGCCTCGGCGGTGACCACGAGCGCCGGGGGGAGCCCGGCGAGCTGGTCCAGGGAGGCCCGCAGGGGCGCGGCGGTCGCCTCCCGGCGCCGTCGCGGCTCCGGCAGGTAGTCGTCCCAGAACCGGCGCATGTGGTCGCGGTGCAGGAAGTACCCGGAGGCGTACCGGCGGTAGGACGGGGTGTCGAAGTCCGCGTCGGTCACCGGGCACAGCAGCACCTGGTGGACCAGCGGGACGTCGTCGCGCTCCCGGGCCACCAGGGTCAGCGCCGCCACCAGGTTGGCCCCCGCGGAGTCGCCGACGGCGGCGATGCGGCGCCCGTCCAGCCCGATCTCGTGACCGTGCGCGTGGATCCACCGGGCCACCGCGTGGCACTGCTCGACGGCCACCGGGTAGCGGGCCGCAGGCGCCCGGGCGTAGTCCACGTAGACCACGGCGGCGTCGGTGCCCAGGGCGAACTCCCGGACCAGCCGGGCATAGCAGGCGGCGTCGCCGAGCGACCAGCCGAGGCCGGGGAGGAAGAGCACCACGGGGCTCGGTCCGACGGTGCCGACGGGTCTGGTCACCTGGACGTGCACCCGTCCGGTCGGCCCGCAGGGCAGGGCGAGCCACTCCGTCGAGGTGCCGTGCGGGTCGTCCGGGTCGCCGTCCGGGTCGCCGTCCCGCTCGTCGAGCGGCCCGGGGTACGGCCAGGCGGGCGCCTCCGCGGACGACTCGGTGCCCGGGGCACCGTCCGGGGCGAGGAAGGAGAGGTCCGGCAGGTCCGTCGCGGCCCGGCCGGCCCGGGCGTCCAGGAACTCCTGGAGCGCCCGGTCGAGGACCGGGCGCCGGTCGGACAGGGGGGTGGGGTCGGACAACTCTTCGCTCCTGGCTCGGATCGGTGGGCGCCGCGGCGGGTACCCGGGGGTGCCGGGCCGGCCGCCCGGCGCACCTCCCCCGGTGGGTGCGGCGGCGCCGCTCGACCGTACGGCCGGGACGGCGGCCCCCGGTGGCCCGACCGCACACGGGCTCCGGCCGGCGGTCCGGCGGCACGTCACCCGGCATCGCCGTCCCGCGCGCCGCGCGGGTCGGTCACGCCGCGCAGCTGCCGCACGTCCCGCCGCTCGTCCTCGTCCCGCCGCTCGCGCCACTCCCGGGGCGAGACGCCGTACGCGGCGCGGAACGTCCGGCTGAAGTGGGCCGGGTTGACGAAGCCCCACCGCTGGGCGACCGCCGAGACCGTGGGAGCGGTGCGGCCGCGCCGGGCCAGCTCGCGGGCGCACGCCTCCAGTCGGCGCCGCTGGATGAGCCGGCTCACCGTCACCCCTTCCCCCTCGAAGATCCGGTGCAGGTAGCGCACGGAGATGTGGTGGGCGTGCGCGATCCGCTCGGGCGCCAGCTCGGGGTCGGCCAGGTGGTGGTCGACGTACTCCCGCACCCGGCGGACCAGGTGCGTGTGCGGGGCGTCCGCCCGCGCCGTCGGCCGGGCACCGGCCAGCTCGGTCACGAGGGCGCTCAGCAGGTCCGCGACGCTGCCCGCCAGTCGGTCGCCGACCGGGGCCGGGTAGGAGTGCGCGGAGGCGGCGAGGACGCCGAGGAAGGGCAGGAGCACCGGTCCGCAACCCTCCGTGGGACCGACGGCCGTCGCGGCCGCCTGCCGCAGGTCCCGCTCCGGCACGCCCAGCAGCCGGCGCGGCAGGTGGAACAGGTGGGTGCGGAAGCGCTCCGGGTAGTCGAGGGCGTACGGACGCGCCGTGTCGTAGACCACGAGCCCGCCCGGGGGCACCTCCGCCCGGCGCCCGTCCTGCTCCAGGACGGCCCGGCCCGCCTCCTGCACCCCGACCGCGACCTGCGGCTCGCCGCTCGGGGCCCGCTCGATCAGCGCGGCCGTGCGGGAGAGCCGGGCGGCGTCCGCCTCCAGCGTGGAGATCCGCAGGTAGCCGAGCCGGTGGGACACCAGGAGCCCGTCGAACGGCCGCTCGGCGCGCGGGTGCACCTCGACCGGGACCATCGCCCGCGACACCGCCCCGCGCCAGTACGCCGTCTTGTCCGCGTCCGCGACCGACGCGGTCGTCACCCGCACGCCCATCTGACCGCCCTTCCGCCGAAGTCCTGCGGTCCCAGCCTGGGGCGCGGGCGCTGCGGGCCGTTAGGTCATCTGACTGTCCTTCCGGCAGCACCCGGCGGGACTCGCCCCCGGGCGGCGCCGGGACAGCGCCGGGACCACCGGCCGAGCGGGCGTCGGCGCAGGTCAGGTGCCGGTGAGGGCACCGTCGAGAGCGCTGTCGAGGGCGTGCGCGAGGGCGGCCCGCGAGGTGATGCCGAGCTTCGGGAAGATCTTGTAGAGGTGGGCCGCGACGGTACGGGGCGACAGCTGGAGGTGGCGGCCGATCTCCTTGTTGGTCAGACCGGTCGCCGCGAGCCGGGCGATCCGCAGCTCCTGGCCGGTCAGGCCGGAGGGCTCCGCGGCCGGTGCGCCGGGCGGCGGCGCCACGGGCTCGCCGGCGGCCCGCAGCTCCTCCTCGCAGCGCAGGGCCCAGGGGTCCGCCCGGAGGCGGCGGAACACGTGGTGGGCGGCGCGCAGCGGCTCCCGGGCGCCGGGCCGGTGGCGGCGGCGCAGCCACGAGCCGTGGGCGAGCCGCAGCCGGGCGAGGTCGAACACCCACCGCTCGGCGCCGGGGACGGCGTACGCGGCGCGGTAGGCGGCGTCGGCCTGGTCGTCCTCGGCGGCCAGTGCGGCAGCGGCCGCGCAAAGGAAGGCGTGGCGGGCGGAGATCTCCGCGGAACGGGCCGCCCGCCCGGCGGCGAGGTGGGCCCGCGCCTCCTCGTGCCGGCCGGTGTGCACGGCGGCCGTGACCAGGTCGAGGACCAGGGCGTGGTGCCAGGGCGGACCGCCGGGCAGCCGCCCGGGCGGGGTGAGCTCGCAGAAGTGCGCGTACGCCTCCTCGTGGCGCCCGTGGGCGAGTGCGGCCAGTCCGCGCAGGTGGGTCAGGCGGTCGAGGACGTAGCGCATCCGGGCCCGGGTGGCGGTGGGCCGGACGGCCTGCTCGACCTCCCGGAGTCCGGCCTCGTCGCCCCGGCCGGCCAGGAAGTGGGCGTAGTACTGACGGAACATCAACGCGTTCGTGTGGTAGCCGAGTTCGTCCGCGATCTCGGCCTCGCGCAGGCAGACGGCGGCCCGGTCCCAGTCGCCGAGCAGGAAGTCCTGGTGGCACTTGGCCTTGGCGACCGAGCCCTGGGTGGCGTAGCCGTGCAGCCCGGTGAAGCGCTGCCACAGGTCGCTCTCGGGGCAGTCGAGCGCCGAGGTGGTCCACAGCAGCAGCCAGGCCGCACCCGCCTCCTGTTCCTCCGTCATGCCCTCGGCGACGGTCCGCAGCGTGGCGGCCGCGTCCGGGCCCGGGTCGGTCCAGGCCCGCAGGCACAGCCGGCCCGCCTCCGATACCTCGTCCCGGTGCCGCTCCAGGGCCCGCCAGGCCCAGGGGTCGTCCGTGTAGGTGGCGGCCAGGAGCAGTTTGAAGTAGACCTGCTCGGTCAGCCCGCCGAAGGTGTCGGCGCCCGGCGCGGTGAGCGAGTCGAGGGCCGCTGGCAGCAGGGCGGCGGAGGACGCGAAGTCGACGTGGTGGCTCTGGTCGGCGTAGACCACCGCGTACGCGAACAGCGGCGCGACGTCCGCCGGCACGGTCTTGGTCTTCAACTCGTCCACCAGGGCGGCGGTGTGGCGCAGCTGCCCGCCGCGGGCCGACATCACCGCGGCCCAGGTGAGCCGGCGGACGCGGTCGCAGGAGCTGGGGCTGAGGACGGCGGCGCGTTCGAGCAGCAGCGCGCCCTCGGCGTCGCCGCCGCGGCCGGCGAGGTCGCGGCCGGCCTCCTGCAGGCGGTGGGCGAGGTCCTCGTCGGGCAGCAGCGCGGCGGCGGCCTCGTGGACCAGCCGTTGGGGGTCCTCCGGGGCGAGGGCTTCGGACAGGGCGCGGTGGGCCTCGCGGCGCGCGGTGTCGGAGGCCGCGGCGAGGACGGCGGTGCGGACCAGGGGGTGCCGGAACACCAGCTGTCCGGCCGGGTCCAGCCGGGCCAGGCCGTCCGCCTCGATCCGGGCCAGGGCCTCCCGCGCGTTGTCGTCCGCGACGGCGCGCAGCCAGCCGCCGCTGCTGAAGTCCGGGCCGGTGGCGAGGGCGCCGAGCAGCAGGAAACGGCCGACCTCGGGCGTCACCGCGCCCAGCCGGTCGGCGAACATCCGCTCCAGTTTCCGGCCCAGCGGGAGCCGTTCGGGCAGCGGGGCGGTCCCCCGCTGCTGAGCGGCCGCCAGCTGGCGCGGCAGCTCCACCAGGGCCAACGGGTTCCCGGCCGCCTCCGCCAGGACGCGGTCCCGGGCGGGCGCGGCGAGTTCGGGGTAGCAGGTGCCCAGTAGCAGGGCCGCGTCCGGCCGGGGCAGCGCGCGGACCTCGACGGCCTCGGCCGACCAGGTCTGCGCGGCCGGTCCGTCCGCGCGGCCGGCGCCGACGATCACCATCGGCAGCTCGGCGCAGCGCCGGTGCAGGAAGGCGAAGACGGTGGCGCTCGACGAGTCGATCCAGTGCAGGTCGTCCACGAGCAGCAGCACGGGGGCGGTCCGCACCGCCTCCTCCAGCAGCGCCAGGGCGGCGGCGCCCACGGCGAAGCCGCTCGGGGTGCCGGAGCGGACGCCGAGTGCGCTCTCCAGGGCGTCCCGCTGGTGGGCGGAGAGCGTGTCGGAGCGCCGGAGCAGCGACCGGAAGGCCTGGTGGAGGGCGCCGAACGCGAGGTCCGTCTCCGCCTCCGTGCCGACGGCCCGCAGCACGGTGAAGCCCCGTTCGCGCGCGGCGCGCTCGACCCAGCCCAGCAGAGTGGACTTGCCGACGCCGGGTTCGCCGCGCAGCAGCACGGTGGACCCGCTGGCGCCGTCCTCGGCCTGCACCAGGGCCGCGGTGAGCAGTTGCGTCTCCCGCTGCCGCCCCACCACGGCCGGGACCCGGCTGTCGTGCGCCACTTCTTCGTTCCCCTCGGGTCGGTCGGACGGACCGCCCGCCCCGGGCACCCAAGGTTAACGGCCGTCAGGAGCTGCGGTTACCACCCTGCGCGTGGTTCCGGCCACAGGCCGCGACCGCTCGGCGACCGGTCTCCGCCCCGGCCCGAGGACGAGGCGGCGAGGCCGCTCCGGCCGACCCCCTCGCCGAACGTGTTCAGCCAACTCGAGGCGTTCGTCCGCCGTACAGCGGGCAGTCATGAACGGTCCGCCGGGCGGTACCCCGCGGCCGCTGTCCTTGGGGTGCCGTCCTCCACCCCCGCGACACCCAGAGGTCATTCCCCCATGGCAGAGCCGAGCCGTCGTCGTTTCCTCCGACTCGCGGGCGCCACCGCCGCGTTCGCCACGCTCTCGCAGAGCATCGAGCGCGCCGCGGCGATCGCCCCGCAGGGCGCCACCGGCACCATCCAGGACGTCGAGCACATCGTCGTCCTGATGCAGGAGAACCGTTCCTTCGACCACTACTTCGGCGCGATGAAGGGGGTCCGCGGCTTCGGCGACCCCCGCCCGGTGACCCTGCCGAGCGGCAAGTCGGTGTGGCACCAGACCGACAGCGCCAAGAAGGAGGTGCTGCCGTTCCGCCCCCGGGTCGACGACCTGGGCCTGCAGTTCGTCCAGGACCTCAACCACGACTGGGCCGGCGGCCACAAGGCCTTCAACAACGGCAAGTACGACCAGTGGGTGCCCGCCAAGACGGCCACCACCATGGCCTACCTGACCCGCCAGGACATCCCGTTCCACTACGCGCTCGCCGACGCGTTCACCCTGTGCGACGCCTACCACTGCTCCTTCATCGGCTCCACCGACCCGAACCGCTACTACCTGTGGACCGGCTTCACCGGCAACGACGGCACCGGCGGCGGCCCGGTGCTCGGCAACCAGGAGGCGGGGTACGGCTGGACCACCTACCCCGAGCGGCTGGAGAAGGCCGGGGTCTCCTGGAAGGTCTACCAGGACATCGGCGACGGCCTGGACGCGGCGGGCTCCTGGGGCTGGATCGGCGACGCCTACCGGGGCAACTACGGTGACAACTCGCTGCTGTACTTCACCAACTACCGCAACGCCGAGCCCGGCGACCCGCTGTACGACAAGGCCCGCACCGGCACCGATGCCAAGGCCGGGGACGGTCTCTTCGACCACCTGCGCCGCGACGTGCAGGCCGGCACGCTGCCGTCCATCTCCTGGATCGCCGCCCCCGAGGCGTTCACCGAGCACCCCAACTGGCCCGCCAACTACGGCGCCTGGTACGTCTCCCAGGTCCTGGACGCGCTGACCTCCAACCCCGACGTGTGGGCCCGCACGGCGCTGTTCATCACCTACGACGAGAACGACGGCTTCTTCGACCACGTGGTGCCGCCGTTCCCGCCGTCCTCCGCCTCCCAGGGCCTGTCCACGGTGTCCACCACCGCCGACTACTTCGCCGGGAACATCTCCACCGCGGCCGGCCCGTACGGCCTCGGCCAGCGGGTGCCGATGCTGGTGGTCTCGCCCTGGAGCACCGGCGGCTACAGCTGCTCGGAGACCTTCGACCACACCTCGGTCATCCGCTTCATGGAACGCCGCTTCGGCGTGCTGGAGCCCAACATCTCGCCCTGGCGGCGCGCCGTCTGCGGCGACCTGACCTCCGCCTTCGACTTCACCGCGTCGAACACCGCGAGGGTCGCGCTGCCCTCCACGGCCGGCTACCTCCCGCCGGACCGCAACCGGCACCCCGACTACGTGCCCACCCCGCCCGCCACCGGCACCATGCCGGTCCAGGAACCGGGCGCCAAGCCCACCCGCCCGCTCAAGTACGCCCCCGCCGTGGACGGCGCGGCCGACACCGGCACCGGCAAGTACCGCCTGACCTTCAGCGGCGGCGCGGCGGCCGGCGCCCAGTTCCTGGTGACCTCGGCCAACCGCACCGACGGCCCGTGGACCTACACCGCAGAGGCGGGCAAGTCGATCGCGGACGCCTGGAACACCACCTACTCCAAGGGGGTCACCGACCTCACCGTGCACGGCCCCAACGGCTTCCTGCGCCGCTTCCGCAACCCCGGCAGGACCGCCGGGCCCGAGGTCACCGCGCGCCACAACCCGACCACCGGCAACCTCGACCTCACCCTCACCAACCCGGGCGCCGCCGACGTCGTCCTGACGGTCGCCAACGCCTACGGCGGCACCCCGCAGACCGTCACCGTCCGCCGGGGCGCGACCGTCTCGTACACCGTCGACCTCGGCGGCTGCCGCCGCTGGTACGACGTGACCGTCACATCCGCCGCGACCGCCGACTTCGTCCGCCGCCTGGCCGGCCACGTCGAGACCGGCGCCCCGGGCCTCTCGGACCCGGGCATCATCACCTCCTGACCCCACCGCCGGCGACCCGCCCAGGGCACCTCACCCGCCCGGGGCGGGTCGTCGGCCCGCCCAGCCACCGCCCCGGCAGCCGGCCGACCACCATTCGGCGCAGCGCGCCCCCGCACCGCACGGGCCCGACCGGACGGCCCGCCTATCGTGGGCGGATGACCGACCGCCGGACCGCCCGGCCCGCCGCGGGCCGCTTCGGCTACCTCATGGCCGCCGCCGCCTTCGCCGTCTGCATGATGGGCACCACGCTGCCCACGCCGCTCTACGGGCTGTACCAGGAGGAGATCGGCTTCTCCGAGCTGACCGTGACGGTCGTGTTCGCCGTCTACGCCTTCGGCGTCATCGGCGTCCTGCTGCTGGTCGGCAACGTCTCCGACACCGTCGGGCGCCGCCCCGTCCTGCTCTGCGGGCTCGGCTTCGCGGCCTGCAGCGCCGGCGTCTTCCTGGCGGCGGACGACGTGCCGCTGCTCTGCCTGGGCCGGCTGCTGTCCGGCTTCTCGGCGGGCCTGTTCACCGGCACCGGCACCGCGTACGTCCTGGAGCTCGCCCCGCCCGGGCAGCGGGCCCGCGCGGGCTTCGTGGCGATCGCCGCCAACATGGGCGGCCTCGGCCTCGGAGCGCTGCTCTCCGGCCTGCTCGCCGAGTACGCGCCCGACCCGCTGGTCCTGCCGTTCGCCGTGCACCTGGTGCTGCTGACCGCGTCGTTCGCCCTCATCCTGCTCCTGCCCGAGACGATCGCCGACGCCCGCCCGCTGCGCACCGCCCGGCCCGACCGGCCGTCGCTGCCGCCGGAGGTCCGCCGGGTGTTCGTCCCGGCCGGGATCGCCGCGTTCACGGGCTTCTCCCTGCTGGGCGTCTTCACCTCGGTCAGCCCCGCCTTCCTCGCGACCGAGCTGGGCGTCCGGAACCACGCGGTCGTCGGTCTGATCGTCTTCGTGGCCTTCTTCGCCTCCACCCTGGGCCAGTTGCTGGTGCCCCGCCTCGGCACCGCCCGGGCGATCCCGCTGGGCTGCCTGGTGCTCATCGCCGGACTGGCCCTGCTGGCCGCCTCCCTCGCCTGGACCGCCCTCCCGCCGTTGGTGCTCGCCGCCCTGGTCGGCGGCGCGGGCCAGGGCATGGGCCTGCGCGGCGCGGTGGGCGAGGTCGCCGCCGCGAGCCCCGCCGAACACCGCGGCGGCGCCCTGTCGATGCTCTTCGTGGTCGCCTACTTCGGCATCTCGATCCCGGTGATCGGGGTCGGCCTGCTCACCGGGCCGGTCGGCCTGGCCCAGGCCGGCCTGGTCTTCACCGCCTGCATGGCCGCGCTGGCCGCCGCCTCCGGGGCGTACCTGCTGCGCCAGGCGAGCGCCGGGACGTAGGCCGCCGCCCCGCCACGCGGTGCTTGCCGCCCGGGCCCGGGACCGATAGACACGACCCGGACACTGTGCGTGACACCCGGAGGTCTCCGCCATGAGCGTGACGAATCGGTACAGGGACGCCTGGGAGGGCTTCTGGCGCGACGCGCCCGAGGAGCCGGGCTCGGTGATCTGGGACGCGGAGCCGTCCCTCACGGCGGAACGCCACCTCGCGCTGTTCGCTCCGCACCTCACCGACCCGAAGCTGCCCGTCGTCGACCTGGGCTGCGGCAACGGCACCCAGACCCGCTTCCTGGCCGGCCGCTTCGAACGGGTCCTCGGGGTCGACCTCTCCGCCGCCGCCCTCGACCTCGCCCGGCGCCGGGATCCGGTCCGGCGGGCCGAGTTCGCCCGGCTGGACGCCACCGACGCCGAGGCCGTCCGGGCGCTGCACGACCGCCTCGGCGACGCCAACGTCTATCTGCGCGGCGTGATCCACCAGAGCGAGCCGGCCGACCGCCGTCCGGTCGCCGAGGCCGTCGCCGCGCTGCTCGGCGGGCGCGGCCGGGCCTTCCTCGTGGAACTCTCCGCATCCGCCAGGCAGGTGCTGGCCGACCTCGCCCACGGTCCCGCCGGGCCGCCGCCGAAGCTGCGTCCGGTCCTCGCGCACGGCCTCGCCCCGGCCGGGGTCGCCGACGAGGCCCTCACCGGGATCCTCGACGCGGCCGGCCTGACCGTCCTGGCCTGCGGCGAACTGCCGCTCACCACCACGGAGTCCACCCCCGAGGGCCGGCGGATCGAACTCCCGGCCCGGTGGCTCGTCGCGGGCGCCACCGCGGTCGCGGGCTCCCCGCCGGCCCGCTCCTGACCCGGACGACCGGCCGGCCGGCAGCCGTCCGCACCGGGACGTCGCCCGGTGAACGACGCCCTCCCTCGGGTCGAGTGCGCTGCCGGGCGGCTGCCCGGGGAGGGTTCCCATGGTCATGACCAGGTGTTATCTTGGCCGAAGATCAATGCCGTTGGGGCCGCTCACCAGGGCCCATCCGGGGGGAAATTCGGCTTCATCACCCACGGCGCACCCGATGCCGGCATCGGGGTGCGGCGGATGTCGTTCGCGCGTTCCGCCCTCGGTGCTCCACCCGCGGCAGCACGGCCCGTGATGCCCCGATCGAGGAGTTGTGGATGCCAGCCGACGTGCCGTCCGACGCACCGCCCACCGGGACCGTCCGGCTGCGGGCCGCGACGGCCGAGGACGCCGGAGCCGTCACCGAGGTCTTCCTGGCCTCCCGCGCCGCGGCCATGCCGTACCTGCCGCGTCTGCACAGCGACGAGGCCACCCTGGGCTGGATCACCCACGTGGTGCTGCCCGGCACCCGCGTCTGGCTGGCCGAGGACGTCGGCACCCGAGCCGTCCTGGGCTTCGCCTCGCTCGACGGCACCCTGCTCGACCACCTCTACCTGCGCCCCGAGGTGCGCCGCCGCGGCATCGGGACGCTGCTGCTGGAGGCCGTCAAGTCGGCCGCTCCGCAGGAGCTTTCGCTGTACGTCTTCGAGAAGAACACCGAGGCCCGCGCCTTCTACGAGCGGCACGGCTTCGTCGCGGTGGACACGAACGACGGCAGCCGCAACGAGGAGAACGAGCCCGACCTGACCTACCGCTGGACCGCGTGACCCGCGTCCGCGTCCCGCGGAAGTGCCCCCGCCGAGGGACGGCGACGGGCCCCCGCGCGCCCCGGCCACCGACCACCTGATGCTCGTCGCGCCCTTCGCCCCGTTCGTCGAGGAGTTCGATCCGCCGTGTCTGGGATGACCGCCACCACCGCCACGACCGCCGCCGTCACGACCACCGCTACCACCGTCGAGCCGGCTCCCGGCTCCGGCACCCGCCCGAACCACCCGCTGATCGGGGTGCTCGGCGGCATGGGGCCGCTGGCCTCCACCGAACTGCTGCGCACCGTCTACCGGGCCTGTCGGCTCCAGCCCGAGCAGGACACCCCCCGGCTGCTGCTCTGGTCCGACCCCGCCGTGGTCGACCGCACCGAGGCCATCGGCAGCGGCGAACTCGACGTGCTGCGCGGCGCCGTGGAGTCCTCGCTGCGCGGCCTGCTGGCGGCCGGCGCGGAGCGCACCGTGATCGCCTGCATCACCGCCCACCACGTGCTGGGCGACCTGCCGGCCGACCTCAGGGCGCGCTGCGTCTCGCTGGTCGACGTGGTGCACGAGGAGTTGGCCGCCACCACCGAACCGCACCTGCTGCTCTGCTCCTCCGGCACCGCCCGGGCCGGCCTCCTCACCTCCGGCCCGGCCGGGGCCCGCGCCGCCGAGCGGCTGGTCACGCTGCGCCCGGCCGACCAGGAGGCGCTGCACCGGCAGATCCACCGCCTCAAGCGCGGCGAGGACCCCGCCCGCGCCGTCGACTTCCTGCGCGAGACCCTGCCCCGCTACGGCGTGCGGGCCTTCGTCGCCGCCTGCACCGAACTGCACCTGGTCACCCGGGCGATCGAGGACGCCGGTCTGAGCGAGGCCTTCCCCTCCCTCGACCCGCTGACGGTCGTGGCCCACCGGATCACGACCGGGGAGTTGTGAGCCGGGCCGGCCCCGGCACGCACCCCGCGTGCCGGGGCCGGCCCGGGTACGGCGGTCAGAGCCTGCCGTGGTCCTTGAGCACCCGCCGGGCCTGGGCGAACAGCATGCCCACGTTCACCGTCTTGCGGCAGACGACCACGGCCACGATCTCGTCGGTGCTGTCGATCCGCAGGAAGAGGTGGGTCAGGTTGTCGCTGTTGACCAGGATCTCCTGGAAGTAGTGCCGGTCGCTGACCACCCCGCGCCGTTCCTTGAAGATGCCCTCGATCATCACCACGTTGCGGCCCTGGAACAGGTCCAGGGTCGCGGCCGCCAGCATGTCGAGGACCTCCGGCGGGTGCGAGTCGACGGTCTCCACCGACAGCAGCATGCCGGTCGACATGTCGATGACGCCGGTGGCGACGCAGTCCGGCACCTCGGCGCGCAGCGATTTGACCAGCCCGGCGACCCGTTCGGCCATGGTCTGGGTTCCTCGGACTTCCGACCCGCTCACTGGTACTCCTTCTCCGTTGTTCATCAATTCATCACTTCATCAATTCGTCGGGGCCGAGCAGCACCGACCAGTTCAGGTCCGTTCGGTGTCGACCCCGCCGCCGGCGACTCGGTCGCCGGTACGGTCAGTCGGCCTTCGCCTGGTCGGGCCCCGCGGTCAGCAGGCAGCCGATCCGCTCCACCGAGCCCTGTGCCTCGGCGTGCAGGCGCTGCACGTCCAGGCCCGCGTCCCCGAGCACCCCGATCAGCGCCATCTCGCCGACCGGCCGGGCCACCAGGCAGCCGTCGGTGAACCGCGACACGACGTGGTGCAGCCGGCCCTTGCCGGTCAGGCCGCCGACCCGGCCGGCGATGCTGAAGGAGGCCGCGGTGAGGGCGGCCAGGGTCTCGGCCGCCGCGGTCCCGTCGGTCCCGTCGACCGCGCCGGCGTCGTCGGTCTCCGCCGTGATCAGCAGCCCGTCGACGGACGCCACCACGACGTCGGTGACGCCGACGACCCGGTCCCGGAGCACCCGCACCTCTGCGGTCAGCTGGTCATGCCTGTCAGTCACGCTTCTCCCGTCGCTTCGTTCCCGGCACCCGGCGCGAGCCGTGCCGCCCCGGTGCCTTCCGTCCACCCGGCGCCTGCCGGGCACGTGCGCGTCGTCCGCTACGGCGCGCCGGCGGACCCGCGCTCCCGCTCGGCGGGGGCGGGTGCGGGCCGCCGCCAGGGGGCGGCCACCGGGCGCAGCGGAAGGACGTCGTTGATCCCGCTCGCGCCCGGCCGGCGACGCGGCAGTCGCGCCGCGCCCTCCGCGGCCGGGGCGGCGGCGGGGCGTTCGGCCTCCTCCAGAGCGGACAGCGCCACCTGGAGCAGCCCTTCGTTCAGCAGCCGCGAGGCCTCGACCGTGACGGCGTAGAGGCCCCGCCCGAGCAGGAAGGCGATGTCCCGGGAGCTGCGCCGGCCGTTGGCCCGTTGCAGGATCTCCCGCCGCTCGCCGGCGGCTCCGCCGTCCAGCAGCCCGTTCCCGGCGCCGGTCCTGGCCAGCCGGTCGCGGAACGGGGAGATCGGCTGCCCGCTCAGGGCCCTGATCCGTCGTTCGGTCTCGTGGCCCAGCCATTCCGGCTCGATTCCCTCCGGCGCGGGAAAGCCGGAGACCGGCGGTTCGGGGTCGAGCGCGATCCGGTCGATCCGGCCCATCCCCATCGCCAGCGCTCCGTCCAGGGCCGCCATCACGCAGATCAGCTGCAGCTCCGCCGAACCGACCAGTTCCCGGGCGACGAGCTCCGTGCCGACCCGCCGCCCGGCGGGCCCGGACCGGAGCACCGAGGCCCAGTCGGACTCGCTCACCCGGCCGGAGCGCAGCAGCAGGGTCTCGATCCCCGGCGCGCCGGGCGAGGTGACCTCGACGATGGCACCGTCCCTGAGATGGAAGCGGCCGCCCGGATCGCCGCTCACCAGAAGGGTTCCGGAGAGGCGGCCGTGGGGGACGTCCATCAGCATCCCGGGGAAGTCCGGGCTCGCGCCGCCCGGCCGGAAGGTCGGCATTCCGATTTCTGACATGTCTCCGCTATCAGCCGTGTTCTCATGGTCCTGGTGGTTCTCATGGGCGACTGCCGCCGGCGCCCCCATGCCGACTCAGGAAATCGGACAGTAGTCGCAGCGGTCGGATTTTCGACCGGTCGGGCGCAAATTGCTCACTTGCCCGTATCGAGCGACCGCTTTCGCTTCGCCGATGAAATCCCGCATTCAGGCTTGCCCGATTTTGCACAGGTCGGCGTCATGGACGAACCGGGCCCACGCGTTCGAGACGGGCGCCACCCCGAGGACCGAACCCGCACGGAGACCGCCCGGCCGAGTGGACCGAGGTCGGCCGAGGTCGGCGCCGGGCAAACGGAACGGCCGCTCTCGCTTGCGAGAACGGCCGTTCCGATGACGGTGGGTGGAGCGCTCAGCCGCGGCCGAGGACGCGGTCCACGGTGATCTCGATGACCACCCGGTCCGGGTTGACCCGCGGCTGGCGGTAGCGCTCGGCGTAGCGCCGCTCGGCCTCGGCGACCTGCTCGGGCTCGTCGCGGACGACGGCCACGCCCTCCAGGGTCGCCCAGCGCGCCCGGTCCACCTGGCAGACCGCGACCCGCAGGCCCGCCGGCCCGGCCTCCGCGACGTTGCGCGCCTTGCGGCTGGTACGGCTGGTGATCACCCGCGCGGTCGCCGTCTCCGGCTGGAAGGTCACGCCGACCGGCACCACGTGCGGCGTGCCGTCCGGGCGGGTGGTGGTCAGGGTGGAGATGTGCCGCTCACGCCAGAAGGCGAGCATGGCGTCGTCGAGGTCGCGCGGGTCATGGGCCATGATCGCGATCGTACGGCCCCCGGGGAACGATCAAGCCCCCGGGGGCCGTTCGGGCACTGGCGAATCAGCACGCGCGGCGGATCAGCACGCCCGACGGCCGACACGCCCGACGGGCCGGCACGCCCGACGGGCCGGCACGCGCGACGGGTCAGTGCCCGCGGGCGATCCACTCCGGCAGGGCCGGGGCCTCGGCACCGATGGTGGTCGGGTCGCCGTGGCCGGTGCGCACCACCGTGTCGGCCGGGAGCGTCAGCAGGCGCTCGCGGATCGAGTCGATGATGTCCGGGAAGTGCGAGAACGACCGGCCGGTCGCGCCCGGACCGCCCTGGAACAGGGTGTCGCCGGTGAAGACGGTGCCCAGCTCGGGCGCGTACAGGCAGACCGCGCCCGGGGCGTGGCCCGGGGTGTGCAGGACGGTCAGCTCGGTGCCGGCCACCTCGATCCGCTGACCGTCCTGCAGCTCGCCGTCCGGGAGGCGGTCGGGGTGGGTGAGCTTCCACAGCGGGAGGTCGTCCGGGTGCAGCAGGATCGGCGCGCCGGTCCGGGCCGCGAGGGCCGGCGCCGCGTCGATGTGGTCGTTGTGCGCGTGCGTGGAGACGATCGCCCGCAGTCGGCGCCCGCCGAGCGCGGCCTCGATGGTCCCGGCGTCGTGCGCGGCGTCGATCACCACCGCCTCCTCGTCGTCGCCGACGATCCAGACGTTGTTCTCCACCTCCCAGCTGCCGCCGTCGAGTTCGAAGGTCCCGGCGGTCACCAGCCGGTCGATCCGGGCGCGGGACGTCACAGGACCACCACCGAGCGGAGGACGTCGCCCTGGTGCATGCGCTCGAACGCCTGCTCCACCGCGTCGAGTTCGATCGTCTCGGTGACGAAGGCGCTCAGGTCCAGGCGCCCCTGGAGGTAGAGGTCGATCAGCATCGGGAAGTCCCGCGAGGGCAGGCAGTCGCCGTACCAGGAGGACTTCAGGGCGCCGCCGCGGCCGAAGACGTCGAGCAGCGGCAGCTCCAACTGCATCTCCGGGGTCGGCACGCCGACCAGGACGACGGTGCCGGCCAGGTCGCGGGCGTAGAAGGCCTGCCGGTAGGTCTCGGGCCGGCCGACGGCCTCGACCACCACGTCCGCGCCGTTGCCGTCGGTCAGCTCGCGGATGGCATCGACCGGGTCGGTGGTGCGGGAGTTGACGGTGTGGGTGGCGCCGAGCGTGCGGGCGGTCGCCAGCTTGCGGTCGTCGATGTCGACGGCGATGATCTTCGACGCGCCCGCCAGCCGGGAGCCCATCACGGCCGCGCCGCCGACGCCGCCGCAGCCGATCACGGCGACCGAGTCGCCGCGCCCGACGTTGCCGGTGTTGATCGCGGCGCCGAGGCCCGCCATCACGCCGCAGCCCAGCAGACCGGCGACGGCCGGCTCGGCGGCCGGGTCGACCTTGGTGCACTGGCCGGCCGCGACCAGGGTCTTCTCGGCGAACGCGCCGATGCCCAGCGCCGGGGAGAGCTCGGTGCCGTCCAGCAGCGTCATCTTCTGCTTCGCGTTGTGGGTGGCGAAGCAGTACTGCGGGCGCCCGCGCCGACAGGCCCGGCACTGGCCGCACACCGCACGCCAGTTGAGCACCACGAAGTCACCGGGCGCGACCTCGGTGACGCCCTCGCCGACCGACTCCACGATGCCCGCGGCCTCGTGGCCGAGCAGGAACGGGAACTCGTCGTTGATGCCGCCCTCGCGGTAGTGGAGGTCGGTGTGGCAGACGCCGCAAGCCTGGATCCGGACCACCGCCTCACCCGGACCGGGGTCCGGGACCACGATCGTGGTCACCTCCACGGGCGCGCCCTTGGCGCGCGCGATCACTGCCTTGACCTGTTGGGCCATCCGATTCCACCTCCGACGGCCGGTGCCGCTCTGCACCGGTGTGACCTGCGACGACAGTCCGCAGCCGAGCTGCGGACGCACTGCCCACGAAGCGTAGCGCCCGCTCCCCCGGCCGCCGCCGGAACGGGTGGGGTGATCCGGCGCGATCCCGCGTGATCCCGCGCGATCCGGCGTGATCCGGCTCACGGCGGCCTCCGGAGGCCGGTCCGCCGACCTTCCGACACCTCACGGCCCCTCAACCTGGCACATGCCGGCGGCCTACGCCGCAGGCCATCGGCACGGCCCCGGAGCCAGGGGCGCACGGACGGCGCTGAGCGCTCGTCAGCGCGCCTCGAACCGCCCTGAAAGCACCGGTGTTGGCTGGAAGTGCCGCAGACGGGCGCCCCGCGCCCCACGTACGGTCGTAGCAGAGACGGTCCACGCGACCACGCTCAGCACACCCGCCCCACCCGACGGCGCGCCACCGCGCGCCGTCCGTGCCCGGCGCGTACCGACCGTACGCCCGCGCACATTTCGCGCCACCCCCGCAGCAGATGCCCGGCCCAGCCCCGGTCCGGGTCGAGCCGCCGGCCGGCCGCACCACCCGTCCCCCGTGTCATCCTCGGATCCACCCCCCGTCGGACCGCCCCGCGCGGCCCATCGCCCTGGAGTCTGGAGTTCGGATGTCCACCGAGAACAGTGCGATCGGTGCCGGAACCGGCACCGCCCCGCTGCCCCCGCTGCACTGCCTGCGCCACCTGGAACCCGGGCCGCCCCGACTCGCCGCGCTGCCCACCGGCACGCCGGTCTGGCTGGTCAGCCGGCACGCCGACGTACGGCAGGTGCTCACGGACCCGCGCCTGGGCCGCGCCCCGCTCTACGCGCCGGACGCGCCGCCGGTCACGGTCACGCCCAACATCCTGGACAATCCGCAGAGCATGCTGAACATCGACGGCACCGAGCACCAGCGGCTGCGCCGCACCGTGCAGCGGGCCTTCACCCCGCGCGCGATCGCCCGCTGGAAGCCGTGGGTGGCCTCGGTGGTCGAGTCGCTCATCGACGAGCTGATCGACCACGGCTCCCCCGCCGACATCGTCGCCGCCTACACCCGCCCGCTGCCGGTCGCGGTGATCAGCCGGCTGATGGGCCTGGACAACCTGGACACCAAGCGGCTCGCCCACTGGAGCGACCACGCGCTCTCCACCACCGCCCACTCCGCCGAGGCGATCACCACCGCGATGGACGAGTTCGCCGCCTTCGGCGCCGGGGTGATCGCCGAGCGCCGCGCCCGGCCCGGCGACGACCTGGTCAGCAGCCTGCTGGCGGCCGCCGCCGAGGACGGTTCGATCATCGAGGCGCAGCTGGTCGCGCTGGTCATCGGCCTGGTCGTGGCCGGCCACGAGACCACCATGACCAGCCTCGGCAACGCCCTGGTCTACCTGCTCGACGACGGGCGCGCGGCCTGGCAGCAGCTCGCCTCCGACGAGGCCAGCGCCGCCGCCGCGACCGAGCAGCTGCTGCGCGCCGTCCCGCTCGGCGACACCCACGAGCACATGCCCGGACTGATGCGCCGCACCGTCGAGGACGTGGAGATCGGCGGGGTGTCCATCCCGGCCGGGAGCGTGGTCGCCGCCGACACCGCCGCCGCCAACCAGGACCCGGAGGTCTTCACCGGGGACCTGCGCACCGAGCTGTTCTCCCCGCTGGCCGCGCCGATGCTGACCTTCGGCGCCGGGCCGCACCACTGCCTGGGCGCCTGGCTGGCCCGGATGGAGCTGGAGCTGGCCCTGCACCGGCTGGCCCGCCGGCTGCCCGCCCTGCGGATGGCCGAGGCGGCCGAGCGGATCGACTGGCGGCGCGGCCTGCTCACGCGCAGCCCGAACTCCCTGCAGGTGGCCTGGTGACCGGCCGGTCGGACACCGAGCCGGTGGTCGTCCGGGTCGACCGGGACCGCTGCATCGGCTCCGGGATGTGCGCGCTCAGCGCCCCCGAATCGCTGGCCCTCGGCGCGGACGGACTGGCCGCCCCGCTGGCCGAATTCGCCGACGGCGGAGCGGAGTTGACGGACGAGCTGGCCGACGCGGTGGACCTCTGCCCGGTCGAGGCGCTCACCCTCCACTCGGCCCGCGGCGGCTACCGGATCGACCCGGCGGAGTGACCCGCGCCGGTGGTGCCCGCCCCGACCCGCCGACGGCACCGGGGCGGGCGGGCACCACCGGGACCGGGGCGCAGCACGATCGCCGGCCCCGGCCTCAGCCGATCGCCACCGCCGTCCCCGAGACCCGCACCCGGGTGTCCTCCGCCCGCAGGTCGACCCGCAGCACGCCCGGGCGGCCGAGGTCCTCGCCCTGGTGCAGCGTCAGCGCCGCCGGAGCGGCCACCGCGCCCAGCTCCCGCAGGTAGGCGCCGAAGGCTGCCGCGGCGGCGCCGGTCGCCGGGTCCTCGACCACGCCGCCGACCGGGAAGGGGTCACGGACGTGGAAGACCTCCGGCGCCTCGCGCCACACCAGCTGGAGGGTGACGAGGTCGCGGGCCCGCATGTAGGCGGCCAGGCCGTCGAAGTCGTAGTCGAGGCGGGCCAGTCGCGCACGGGTGCCGGCGGCCAGGACGAGGTGCCGGGCACCGGCGTAGGCGATCCGCGGCGGCAGGGCCGGGTCCAGGTCGGCGGCGGACCAGCCGAGCAGGGCGAGCGCCTCCTCGACCTCGGCCGCGGTGATCTCCTCGACCTTCGGTTCGACGCTGGTGAGGGTCGCCCGCAGCAGCCCGTCCGCGCCGCGCTCGACCTCGACCGGGACGTCCCCGGCCGCCGTCGCGAAGACGTACCGCCCGGGGCCGGTGCGCTCGGCGAGCGCGACGGCGGCGGCGACCGTCGCGTGCCCGCAGAACGGGACCTCCGTGAGCGGGCTGAAGTACCGCACGCGGTAGGCCCCTTCGGCCGGGCCCGCGGTCAGGAAGGCGGTCTCGGAGTAGCCGACCTCGGCGGCGACGGCGAGCATCCGCCGGTCGGTCAGCCCGGTGGCGTCGAGCACCACGCCCGCCGGGTTGCCGCCCTCGGGGCGGGTGGCGAAGGCGGCGTAGCGCAGGATCTCGAGCGCGGGCGCGGGCGCGGTGGCGGTGGCGGTGGCGGTGGCGGTGGCAGGGGTGGCGGCAGCGTCGTCGGTCATGCCCGGACGAACGCGTTCCGCCCGGCCGCTGTTCCCGTCCGCCCGCCCCGAACGGACGCTGTTTCCGCCCCGGCCGCCCCGGCCGCCCCGGCCGCCGGGCCACCGCGGCACCGCGGCACCGCCCGTCACCGCAGCACCGCCTCCAGGAAGTCCGACCCGAGCCGGGCGCTGCCCGCCAGGTCCAGCTGGTAGAGCATGTACCGCCCGCGCCGCTCCGTCCGCAGCAGCCCGGCCTTGCGCAGCACGGCCAGGTGGCGGGAGACCTCGGGCGCGCTGAGCTGCCAGGCGGAGGCGAGTTCGCCGGTGGTGTGCGGGCCGCGGGCCATGGTGCGGGCGAGGCGCAGCCGGACGGGGTGGGCCAGCGCCTCCAGGCGCTGCTGGACGAGGGCGAGCGAGACCGGCTCGGTCAGGCCGGCCTCGGCGACCGGGTACTGGAGGACGGGCCGCCAACCGGGGGCGTGGACCACCAGGAGGTGCGGGCGGCCGAAGGCGGTGGGGATGAAGGTGACGCCGCCGCGCTCGACGGCGCTGGTGGTGTTGTCCTGCAGCTTGTCGATGACGATCCGTCGCCGTCCGTCGCCGCCCTGGTCGAGGGTGACGGACGGGGAGACGGCGGCCAGCGTCTCGCCGAGGCCGCGGCGGGCCAGCAGGTCGCTCTTGTGCCGGGCGTCGGCGGCGAGGGCGGGCAGCACGCGCTGCCAGGCGTCGGTGAAGAACGCGGCCGCGCAGTCCTCCAGCATCCGCCGCACCAGTGCCCGTACCGCGGGCGGGTCGGCGAGCAGCCGGTCGGCGAACTCGGCCTGCCGGGGGCCGCGGGCGAGCGCGAGTTCGCGGGCGTGCTCGTTGGCCGCGGGGTCGGTGAGCGGGGAGGCCGTCCGGAGCGCGAGCCGGGAGGAGCCGCAGGTGGTGACGAGGGCGCCGGCCACGTACAGCTCGTCGTCGATCCGGTCGACGGCGTCCAGTTCCTCGGCGAGGGTGGCGCCGGGCAGCCCGGGCACGAGGAAGTCGGCGCGCGAGGAGCGCCAGAGGAAGTCGGCCTCCAGCAGCCGCTCGGCCAGCTCGGGCGGGATCGACGCCGTGGTGGCGTTCGCCCAGCCGTGCAGCGCGGGGTGGTGCGCCGGCTCGGCGAGGACGTGCAGCATGGCGTTCAGCTCGGCCAGCGGGGAGGGCGTGAAGACCAGGCGCTCGTCGGGCAGGCCGGTGATGTCGATGGTCACGCTCATGCGCCCGCCTCACCGCCCTCGGTGGAGGCCTTCGCCCGCCCGCCGCTCCCGGTGGTCCGCCCGCTCCGCTCACTTCGCTCGTTCACACCGCAGATCCTGTCATCCGCGCCGCCGGGGACTCCGTCGATTGACGGGAACCGTCAATCGACGTGCCAGGCGGCCCGGCCAGGACGGACGGTACCGGCCATGAGCCTGATCCAGGAGAAGTCCGTCCATGACCACGCCGCCGTCCGCGACGGCCAACCGCCCGCCCCGCCGATCGGCGCGGGCCGCCGGGGCCCGTCCGCGCTGCTGAGCCTGCTGACCGCCGCCGGCGGGCCCCGGTACGCCGTCGCGCTCGCGGTGGACGCGGTGGGCGGCGGCATGCTGCGGCCGTTCCTGCTGCTGTACGGGGTCGGCATGCTGCACCTGGGGGCGGGGTCGGTCGGGCTGGCGCTGTCGGCCGGGATGGTCGCGGGCCTGCTGGTGGTGCCGCTGACCGGCCGCTGGATCGACCGCGGCGCCCGGACGCTCCCCGCGGCCGTCACCCTCCTGCTGCGGGCGGCGGGCGCGCTGACGCTGCTGCTCGCCGACGGCCTGCCGGGGTTCACGGCGGCGGCGGTGCTGTTCGGGGTGGGCAGCCAGTCCTGGCCGACCACGCACGCGGCGCTGGTGAGCACGCTGACCGAGGGACGGCTGCGGGACGCGGCGCTCGCCGCCGGGCGGTCGCTGCGCAACGCCGGGCTTGGCCTGGGCGCGCTGCTGGCCACGGTGGCGGTGAGCGGCGGCGCGGGCGCGATCCGGCTGCTGGCCGGGGTGACCGGCGCGGCCTGCCTGGTCGCCGCCGCGCTGGTGGCCTCGCTGCGGGTGCGGGCCCGGCAGGAGGCGCCGCGGCAGGCGGCGCAGGACGACCCGGCTGAGCGGCGGGCGCCGCTGCGCCGGATCAGCCTGCTGAGCCTCGCCAACCTGCCGTACGCGTTCTGCTTCGACGTGCTGGAGGTGGCGCTGCCCGCGCTGCTGGTGCTGCAACTGCACGCTTCCCCGGCCTGGTCCTCGGGCCTGTTCGTGGGCAACACGGTGCTGGTGATCGCCCTGCAGCTGGCGCTGGTGCTGCGGCTGGCGGACCGCTCGCGGCGGGCCGTGCTGGCGGCCTCGGGGGCGCTGCTGACGGTCTCGTACCTCGGTTTCTGGGCGGCCGGGGCGCTCGGCGGCGCGCCGGGGGCGGCGGGCATCGCGGTGGTCTCGGTGCTGTACACGCTGGGCGAGATCCTCTACACCGGCTCGGGTACGGCGCTGGTGGCGGCCGTCGCCCCGCCACACCTGCTCGGGCGGGCGCTGGCGCGCTGGGAGCTGTCGATGGGCGTGGGCCGGGCGGCCGCGCCGGCCGTGCTGACGGCGCTGCTCGCGGCCGGTCCGGGCGCGCTGTGGGTGCCGCTCGCCGCCGCCACCGCGCTGGGGGCGCTGGCGGTGCTGCGGCTGGGCCCGGCGCAGTAGCCGCGGGCGGATGGGACGATCGGCCCCGTGGCCCTGGTCCCCGCCCGGAGCGACCGCACCACCGGGTGCTGTTCGCGACCGGCCGGGGGCCGTGGCCGGGCGAGGTCCGACCACGGGCCCGGAGCCCGTCCTCCGGATGCGCGCGCCGCGCCCAGCGCCGATGCTGGCGGCGAGGCACGCCCGGCCCCGCGGAAGGAAACCCGACGTGAGCGCACTCGACTTCGAGATCGTCGACGGCCCCGACAGCTCGCTCAACAAGACCTCCGTCCTGGTCACCGGCCCGCAGGACGCGCTGCTGGTCGACGCGGGGTTCACCCGCTCCGACGGCCGCCGCCTGGTCGAGCGGATCAGGGCCGGCGGCAAACGGCTGACCACCGTGTTCGTCAGCCACGGCGACCCGGACTTCTACTTCGGCGCCCAGGAGGTCCAGGACGCCTTCCCGCAGGCCCGCTTCCTGGCCACCGCCTCCACCGTCGAGCACATCCAGGAGACCTTCGAGGACAAGCTGCGGGCCTGGTCCCACCTGGGCCCCGAGCTGCCCACCCGACTGGTCCGGCCCGAGGTGCTGACCGGGGACGAACTCGTCTTCGAGGGCCACCGGTTCGAGCTGCGCGGCGCCGACTTCCACCTGCCGGACCGGCACTACCTCTGGCAGCACCACCACCGCGCCGTGCTCGGCGGGGTGCTGCTCTTCGAGGGCCTGCACGTGTGGACGGCCGACACCCCGAGCGCCGCCGAACGGGCCGCCTGGATCGACCTGCTGGACGGCATCGAGGCGCTCCACCCGATCTGGGTGGCGGCCGGCCACCGGGTCGCCGGCGCGCCCACCGACCTGAACGCCGTCGACCACACCCGCGCCTACCTGCGCGCCTTCGAGACCGAGATCGGCCGGGCCGCGGACGCCTCCGCCGCCAAGGAGTCGCTGGAGCGCCGCTTCCCGGAGCTGGGGCTGCGGATCGCGGTGGACATCGGCACCAAGGTCGCCATGGGCGAGATGGCCTGGGGGTGAGCGAGCGATGATCGAGATCCCCCGGGACGTCGCCACCTTCGCCGAGTCCACCGCCCCCGCCGACGTGGTCCGCCGCCAGTACCTGGCCTCCGCCCGGGGCGACCTGGCCGCGCTGCGCGCCACGCTCGCCGAGGACGTCGAGTGGACCGAGATGGCCGGCTTCCCGCTGGCCGGCACCTACCGCACCCCCAAGGGCGTCACCGCCCACGTGATGGAACGGCTGGCCGCCGAGTGGGACGACTGGACGGCGCACGACGACACCTACGTGGTGGACGGCGAGGACGTCGTGGTCCTGGGCCGCTACACGGCCGTCCACAAGATCACCGGAAAACCGCTCGCGGTCCGGGTCGCCCACCACTTCACCGTGCGCGGCGGCCGGATCGTGCGCTTCGAGCAGTTCACCGACACCGCGCTGGTCAGGAACGCGACGACCGCGTAGCGCCGGGCGTCCGCCGCGCACCCCGCGTTCACCCGTACGGGCGAGCGTGGCACGGCGCGCCCGGTACGGCCTCGACACACCACCCGGACGGCGGCAGGCTGGCCCCGATCCACGGCCGGACAACGAGGAGTCGAGCATGACGGGCACGGACAACGGCACCACCGGATCGGGCGGCGGGCAGGAGCGCCCGATCGTGATCGTCGGCGCCTCCCTGGGCGGCGCGAAGGCGGCCGAGGCACTGCGCGGGGCCGGGTACCAGGGCGGCATCGTCCTGATCGGCGAGGAGCACGAGCGCCCCTACGAGCGGCCGCCGCTGTCCAAGGGCTACCTGCTCGGCAAGGACTCCCGGGAGAAGATCTACGTCCACCCCCCGCAGTGGTACGCCGAGCACGACGTCACGCTGCGCATGGGCACGGCGGTGGCCTCGATCGACCTGGCCGGGCACACCGTGACGCTCGCCGACGACGGCCGGGTGGAGTACGCCAAGCTGCTGCTGACCACCGGCTCGGTGCCGCGCCGCCTGCCGGTGCCGGGCGCGGACCAGGACGGCGTGCTCTACCTGCGCACGGCCGAGGACAGTGACCGGATCAGGGCGGCGCTGCGGCCGGGCGCCCGGATCGTGGTGATCGGCGCGGGCTGGATCGGCCTGGAGGTGGCGGCCGCGGCCCGGACCTCGGGCGCCGAGGTGACGGTGCTGGAGGCGCTCGAACTGCCGCTGCTGCGAGTGCTCGGCCGGGAGGTCGCCGAGGTCTTCGCCGAGCTGCACCGGGAGCACGGCGTGGACCTGCGCTTCGGCGTGAAGGTGGCCGAACTGACCGGCGACGGCGGCACGGTGACCGGGGTGACGCTCGCCGACGGAACGACGCTGGCGGCCGACGCGGTCGTCGTGGGCATCGGCATCGCCCCCGCCACCGGGCTGGCCGAGGCGGCCGGGCTGGAGGTCGACAACGGCATCACGACCGACCAGCACCTGCGCACCTCCGACCCGGACGTCTACGCGGCCGGCGACGTCGCCAACGCCTTCCACCCGCTGTTCGGCAAGCACATCCGCGTCGAGCACTGGGCCAACGCCCTCAACCAGCCGCAGACCGCCGCCCGCGCCCTGCTCGGGCAGCCGGACGCGGTCTACGACCGGGTGCCGTACTTCTTCTCGGACCAGTACGACCTCGGCCTGGAGTACGTCGGCTACGTCGAGCCCGACGGCTACGACCAGGTGGTCTTCCGCGGTGACCGGGCCGGCCGCGAGTTCATCGCGTTCTGGCTGTCCGGCGGCCGGGTGCTCGCGGGGATGAACGTCAACGTCTGGGACGTCACCGACCCGATCCGCGAACTGGTGCGCTCCGGGCGGGTGGTGGACACCAAGGCGCTGGCCGACCCGAACGTTCCGCTGCAGGAGCTCTGACCGTGCCGCCGCGGGAGCCGTGACCGCAGCACCGACCGCACCGGAGTCGTCGCGGGTCAGCGGACGGGGATGCCGGGGTTCACCAGGCCCCGGCCCCCGGTGACGGTGTTGCCCGCGCCGATCGTCACCCTGCACCGCGCGGCGTCGTAGTTCGTCACGTCGATCGCGTACCGGTCCGCTCCGGTGGCGCCGGTGAGGTCGGAGCGGTTGCCCCGGAAGACCGTGCCGCAGCCCCAGCCCGGCTGCACGCTGTGGGTCTGGTAGCCGTCGTCGGTGGTGCGCCGGCCGGTGTTGTTCTCGATGACGTAGCCGTTCCCCTTCACGTCGACCCAGGAGTCGTCGTGGTTGCGGCCGGTGAGGCCGTCGCCGTCGAAGGAGTTGCCGGAGACCAGGCCGCCGGTGGTGCCCTCCTTGAGGTCGACGTTCTCGGCGCCGATGTTCGGGCCGAAGGTGTTGCCGACGATCTGCACGTAGTCGCTGCGGTCGGCGAGGGTGTTGGCGGTGCCGACGTAGACGCCCTCGCCCAGGCCGTCCCGGTTCAGGCCGGTGTCGTGGATGCGCGAGCCGCGCAGCGTGCCGTGGGCACTGGAGTTGCGGAAGTGCACTCCCTCCATGGTGGTGTGATGGACCGTCACGTCGTCGATCACCACGTAGTTCGCGGCGTCCGCCATGATGCCCTTCTGGGCGCCGGTGACGGTCAGACCCCGGACGGTCCAGTAGCTCGCGCCGTCGAGATGCAGGCCGTAGCCGCCGCCGCTCGGGGTGGTCAGCACGGCCTTGGCGGAGCCGGTGAGGGTGATCCGGGCGGCGGCGGTACCGGGCACGGTGGCCGTGAAGGTGCCCGAGTAGGTGCCGTCGGCGAGCTGGATGGTCTGGCCGGGCGCGGCGGCGGCGAGCGCGGCCTGGAGCTGCTTGGCGGTGCCGACCTTGACGACGGCCCCGGCCGTCGCGGCCTGAGCGACCGGGGCGGCCGTCGCGACGGGGGCGGCGCCGAGGGCGAGGGCGGCGAGGGCCGCGCCGAGCACCAGGGGGGACGGCGGCTTCACGGGCAGCGGGTTCACGGGCAGCGGGTTCACGGACGGCAGCTTCACGGACGGTGCTCCCTGGGCGGTCGAGGGTGGCAGGAACATGCCGTCCATCACAGTGGACTGGACCATTCCGAAGCGTCAAGAGCGCCTGCGGTGGGCGATACTGGTACGCGGGGGAACGCTTCGGGCAGGGAGGCGCGGTGGGCGGGACGGCCGGTTTCGCCGTGGTGGTGTTCGGCGCGCTGGGCGGCGTGGTCGCCTACCTCGCCGGGGTGGTCGGGCTGCGCGAGCTGCACCGGCTGCGCCGGGTCGGCGTCCCCGCCTCGGCACTGGTCCGGGCCCGCGCCCAGCGGCCGGAGGACCACGCGCTGCCGCCGCGGCCGCTGCTGCAGTTCGAGACCGCGGACGGCCGGGTGGTCGAGATCTTCTCCCCCGTCCCGTCCACCGCCCGCCACCCGCTGCCGGACGGCCGCTACGTGCCGGTCCGCTACGACCCGGCCGATCCCCGGCAGGTCCTGGTGGACGGGCGGGAACGGGCCGGGCTGGAGTACGGCTTCCTCGCGCTCGGGGTGCTGGCGGTGCTGGGCGCGGTCGGCCTGGCGGTCACCCTGCTCTGACCGGCCCGGCGTCGTCGGCACCCCCGACGCTCTCGACGTCCCCGATGCCCCCGCCGTCCCCGCGCAGGGCCTCGACCAGCCGCCGGGCCCGGGTGTCCTCGTCGAGCAGCACCCGCACCAGCGGGCCGGGGGCCGCGCCGGCCAAGTAGGCCTCGACGGACCGCGGATCGGCGGGCAGCGCGATCGTCCCGGCGGTGACGGCGGCGTACGCCCGGGCGTAGTCGACCCCGAGTCGCGCCAGCAGCTCGCCGCCGGCATCGTCCACGTCCGGCCGCGGCTGGTGGCGCAGGACTTCGTGGACGGCCAGCAGGGCGAGCAGGACGTGCTCGGTGCCGGGCGTCCGACGGCCGAGGCGCTGGGCCTGCGCGTCCGCCTCAGGCCGGATCCAGTCCGACGACGGGGCCGCGGAACCGGCCGCGCCCGGCTGCCAGAGCCGCTTCCAGCGCGGCAGCCGGGGCGTGCGGCGGCCGAGCAGCGCCTCCCGGGTGGGGATCAGCAGCGGGTCCAAGGAGTCCGACGACTCCGGCGCGGCGGGCACGGCTGCCCCCTCGACCGGTCCGCCGTCCACCACGGCGGGTACGCCGTGCGGTACACCGTCCGGGGCGCCGGACGGTTCGCTGTCCAGCACGGCAGGCACACCGTCCAGGCGCTCCAGGACCGCCCGCGGTGCGACGCCCGCCGCGCGCAGCAGTTCGGCGGCGCGGCTGCGGTCGTCGGCGAGCAGCGCGCGCAGCACGTGCTCGGCCGTGAGCCTCCGCTCGCCGCCGCGCCGGGCCTCCGCCACGGCGGCGGACAACGCGCGGGCGGCGGCTCCGGTCAGGACCAGGTCCGGGGCCCCGGTCGGGCCGAGGACCTCCCGGGCGGGCACGGCGGCGTCCGCCCCGTCGTCCGCGCCCCAGCCCCCGCCGTGCTCGCGGTCGCCGTCACGGCCGCCGCCAGCACCGCCGCCGCCACCGTCGCGGTCGCGCAGCAGGCGACGCAGGCCCTCCTCGGCGGCCCCGGCGGCGGCGAGGGCCGCACCGGCCGGGCCGCTCGACCCCGCCACCGCGGTCAGCAGGTGCTCCGTCCCGAGCCGGCCGCCGTCGCCCGTGGCCTCGAGCGCGTACCGGTCCGCTTCCAGCGTGGTCTCCATCAGGCCCTCCCCGCACACCCGGCTTTGCCCACACCGTACGCCTGCTTTGCCTGTTCTTTGTAGTCGGCCGCACGTCAAGGCGGCGTAAGGAGCCGGCGGCGGCAGGAGCCGGCGGCGGCAGGAGCCGGCGGCGGCAGGAGCCGGCGGCGGAAGCATCGGCGCCGCAGCGTTGTTGGCACCGGGAGAACCCGCGCCGGTGAAAGGGGTGAGCACCGTGGCCGGCACGCTCCCCGGGCCCGAACCCGCCCCCGGCGGCGAGCCGCACGCCCCCGACGACGGAACGGCGGACGCGCTGGACGCCTACTCGCGGATCGTCACGACCGTGGCCGCCGCGGTGACGGCGCGGGTCGCCTCGCTCCAGGTGCCGCGACGCGGCCGGGGCGGCTGGTTCAGCACCGCGCTCGGCTCGGCGGTGGTCTTCACCGAGGACGGCTTCCTGCTCACCAACGCCCACGTCGTCGGCCACGCCGACGCCGGGACGCTGGCGTTCGCCGACGGCAGCACCAGCCCCTTCCACACCATCGGCGCCGATCCGCTCTCCGACCTGGCTGTCCTGCGCGCCGACGGCACGACCCCCACGCCGGTGCGGCTCGGCGAGGCCACCGCCCTGAAGGTCGGCCAACTGGTCGTCGCCGTCGGCAATCCGCTCGGACTGGCCGGGACGGTCACGGCGGGCGTGGTCAGCGCGCTCGGCCGCTCGCTCCCGGCCCGCTCCGGCAGCGCCGTGCGCGTCATCGACAACGTCATCCAGACCGACGCCGCTCTCAACCCCGGGAACTCCGGCGGCGCGCTGGTCACCGCGAACGGCGAGGTCGTCGGCATCACCACGGCGGTGGCCGGGAACGGGCTCGGCCTGGCCGTCCCGATCGACGCCACCAGCCGGCAGATCATCGCCACCCTGCTCGCCGACGGCCGGATCCGCCGCGCCTACCTGGGCCTCGCCGGGGTGCCCGCCCCGCTGCCGCCCGAGCTGCGCCACCGCACCGGGCAGCGCACCGGCCTGCGGATCGTCGAGGTGCTCCCCGACGCACCCGCCGACCGCGCCGGCCTGCACGACGGCGACCTGCTGCTCACCGCCGCCGGAGAGCCGATGAGCAGCGCCCGCGCCTTGCAGCACCTGATGCTGGCCGACGCGATCGGCCGCCCGCTGGCCCTCACGGTGCTGCGCGGCCAGGCCCTGGTCGACGTCATCGCCGTCCCGGCCGAACTGCCGTCGGACGACTGACCCCTCGCATGCCCGAGCGCCGAAAGCCCGACCGCCGGAAGCGTCACCGCCGGACGACCCCGACCGACCCACCTCCGCTCGACCGGTTCACCCGACGGGGCGCGCGGAGCGGTTCGCGGCGGGTCCGTCCGCTCGGACGGACCCCGCTGTCCGAACCCGCGACCGCTCCGCGCGCCCGTCACCTTCCTGCCACCGGTTCGCCGCGGGCTCCGGAGTACCGGCCGGAGCCCCGGGTCCTCGGTGCGGTCCACCGCCGGGTGCGGCGGGCGACCGTCCGGGGGCCTCAACGCGGGTGGTCGAGGCGCAACAGGGAGACTCGTACGGTGCGTCGCGGCAGCGCTGCGGGCAGGGCGACCAGCAGGGCGGCGGCGGTGAACACCGCGTAGTGCCCGCCCTCCGACCAGGGCCCGGACCAGCCGAGCGCGGCACGGTGGTGCTCGGCGAAGGCGTTGCAGCACAGCCACCCGGCCAGGCCGACCAGCGGCGCGGCGCGCGGCCGGGAGAAGGCGCCGAGCAGGCCGCACAGCGCCACGTAGGCGAGGAAGGCCGGGCGGCCGGAGTGCAGTTCGCCGAGCCCGCCGAGTCCGAGCGCCAGCGCGCCGCCCGCGAGCAGGGCGAGGGTGCCCGAGGTGCCGGCCGACGGCCGGGTCGGTACGGGGCGGTAGCGGGTGGCCCCCGGGCGGGCCGAGTACATCCGCATCGCGGACTACCCCTTCGCCGGGAGGAGTTCGGGCAGCGGCCAGGCCGCACGACCCGGGTGGGCCTCCAACTGGCGCAGCTCGACGAGCAGTTCGGGCACCGGCACGGTCAGCACCGGGCAGCCGGCGGTCCGCGCGCAGTACCCGGACACCGAGCGCCGCAGCCGTCGGCGCAGCAGGCCACCGCTCCGGCCGAGGACCAGCAGGTCGTCGGGCCGGTCGGCGACGTGGACCAGCGCGGGCCCGGTCTCGCCGCGGATCACCACCGGGCGCAGCGGCACCCCGGGGTCGGCGCCGCCGAAGGCCGCGTCGAGGGCCGCGTGCAGGCGCTGTTCGGCGGCTTCCCGGACGGCCGCGAGCAGCGGCGGGCAGGGCGAGCGCCGGTAGCCGAGTTCACCGCCCGGCGGCTCCCAGGCCAGGACCGGCAGCAGCTCCGCACCCCGCTCGCGCGCCTCGGCCACGCCCTGGTGCAAGGCCGCCAGACTCCCCAGCGACCCGCTGACCCCGACCACCACCCTGGGTGCCGCGCCGCCCTGGTGCCGCCCGCTGCCCTGCATGGTCCGTCCTCGTGTCGTGGTTGCCCGCGCCGCACGTCCTGTGCCACGCGTCCCGCGCCGGACGCCGTGGTGCCGTGCGTCCCGCGCCCTCCACCCAACCGCCGGTCCGGGCGCCCGCCGGCACTCCTTGACGCCTCCCTGACGGCGCGGGGGGCGATCCGAACGCGCTCCATACGGCGTGGACGGGAGCGGCCCGCCGGACCGGGCTCGCACCCCGACCCGCGTTTTGAATGGTGCTATCGTCAGTAGCACCATGTTGCTGAAGCTGGACATCGGGGACACCCGACCACTGCACGAGCAGGTCGCCGGAGCGATCAGACGGGCCGTCGCCGAGGGCGAGTGCGCCCCCGGGGACAAGCTGCCGCCCGCCCGGGAGCTGTCCCTCGCGCTCGGGGTGAACACCAACACCGTGCTGCGCGGGCTGCGGACGCTGCGCGACGAGGGGGTGCTGGAGTTCCGCCGGGGCCGCGGCATCACGATCGCGGCGGGCGCCGACACCCGGTCCGAACTGGTCGATCGGGTAAGGAAGTTGATCGAGGACGCGGCCCGGTCCGGCTACAGCAGGAACGATCTCGTGGACATGATCAGGGGGATGTCGTGACGGACGAAGGATCACGGCCGGCGAGGCCGGCCCACCGGGGCGCGCTGTGGGGGGCGGCGGCCTGGTCGCTCGGCGTGCTGGCGCTGCTGGTCGCGCTGCCGCTGGTGGCGCGCCACCGGCTGCCGGACCCGATGGCCACCCACTGGGACGGCCGGGAACCCGACGGTTCGATGCCGGTGACGGCGTCCGCGCTGCTCCTGGCGGGCATCTGGCTGGTCCTGGCGCTGACTTCCGTGCTGCTGCAGCGGTACTACGCCGTGCGCTCGCCCGGCGGCGGAGCGGCGACGCTGGTGGCCGGCGGGGTGCTGCTGACGGGGGCGCAGGCCGCCGTCGTGCACGCCAACCTGGACCGCGCCCGCTGGCAGGACGCCGCGCCGATGGACGTCGACGTGCTCCTGGTCCTGGTGGCCGCGGCCGCCGCCGGCGGGCTGGCCTGGCTGGCGGGCCGCCGGTTCGGGGGCCGGGTCGAGGAGGATCCGGCCGCGGACGCGCCGGTGCTGGACGCGCCGGAGGGCGAGCGGTTCGTCTGGCTCTCACGGGTCGCGAACCCGTGGCTGCAGGTGCTGGCCGTCGTGCTCGGGCTGGTCGCGGCGGCGGGTGTGCTGGCGGCCGTGAGCGGACTGGCCGAGCTGGACTGGTCGTTCGTCCTGCCGTTCGCGGTCCCGGCCGGCGCCGTCCTCGCCTGCTCCTCGGTGCAGGCGCGGGTGACCACCCGGGGCCTGACCGTCGGCTTCGGCCCGTTCGGCCGGCCCGCCCGGCACTGGTCCCCCGCCGAGCTCGTCTCGGCCCGGGCCGAGCTGCGCACCGTCGCGCAGGCGGGCGGCTGGGGCTACCGGATCAACGGGCTCGGCACCACGGTGATGCTGCGCGGCGGCGTCTGCCTGGTGGTGCGCACCCGCCGGGGCACCGACTTCGCGGTCAGCATCGACGACGCCGAGCGGGGCGCCGCCCTGCTCAACGCCCTGATCGCGCGCAGCGGGCAGCCGACCGGGTAGTCCCGCCCGGCCGTCACCACCATGGTCCCGACGCACGGCACCCAACGGGCGCCCCCCGAGGGGCAGTTCCCGTCCGGCGGTCACCGCCGGGCGGACGGCCCCATCGACGCTGGTCACCGGGGGAACCCCGGCGGCCGGCCCGGGCGGTAAACCACCCGATTCGGTGGTGCTTCGAACGCCGTTACGGGTACACAAGCTGACGGCCGTTCAGGTGCGGCGGCGCCCGTCGATACCGCCCCGCCCTGTCCCCCCACGGCCCGAGAAGTCCGCGGGCGCTCGCGCCCGTACGCATGCAAGGAGGCGTCCGTGACTCACGACTCACGCGCGCAGAACTCCCCGGACGCCCGGCGGGGCGTCCAGGACGAACGGACCGTCACGTTCCTGCGGCTCGGCGTCGGCCTGATCGGCATCCTGCTGCCGCCGGCCCTGCCGTTCGGCAACTGGCTGACCACCGAGCTGACGGGGCGCAGTACGGACGGCTTCTGGCCGGGCTCGATGAGCGCCTCGTACTACACCGACACGCGGAACGTCTTCGTCGGCGCCCTGTGCGCGCTCGGGGTGTTCCTGGTCTGCTACCGCTTCGACCGCCGGGACGACCGGTGGAGTTCGGCGGCCGGAGTCTTCGCGGTCGGGGTGGCGCTGTGCCCGGCGGCCCCGACGGGCGCGTCGGAGGTCCAGCGCACCATCGGGGTGCTCCACCTGGTCTTCGCCGGCCTGCTGTTCGTCATGCTGGCGCTGTTCTGCCTCTACTCGTTCCGCAACCCCCGGTCCACCCAACCGGCCAGGGTCGGCGCGGCCTACCTGGCGGCGGGGGTGCTGATCCTGGTCGCCCTGCTGCTCTCCGTCGCCGCCGGGGCGACGGGCGTCGGTGACGACTGGCCGGTGCGGCCGTTGTACCTGTGCGAGTGGCTGGCGACGTGGTCGTTCGGTGCGGCCTGGATCGGGGCCGCGTACGAGCTGGCCGCGCACCACCGGGGCGACTCCGACCGGGCCGCCGTGCCCCGGCAGCCGGTCGGCGCGGTGGTGGAGGCGAGGCACCCGGAGGCGCAGACCTGAGCCCCGCACCCGACACCCGAGCCCGAGGCCCCAATCCGAGGACCGTGCCCGAGACCTGATACCGAGAACCCGTCATCTTGTCGTACCGGGCGACCGTTACCATGCGCACCAAGGACCGCCACCACGGCGGCCGGTGACGGTTCCCCAACGGGAGGACGAGATGGCGAACGAGGTCCGGGCCGAGCACGGTCCGCAGGAGGATTACCCGTCGGTGGACCTGCGGATGGACGTCCCGCACTCCGCCCGGGTCTACGACTACCTCATCGGCGGCAAGACCAACTTCGAGGCGGACCGGGTCGCCGCGCACGCCTCGGTGCAGGCCTGGCCGTCGCTGCCGATCTCGATGCGCACCACCCGCGACTTCATGCAGCGCTCGGTGCGTCACCTCACCGAGCAGTACGGGGTGCGGCAGTTCCTGGACATCGGCACCGGCATCCCGACCTCGCCGAACGTGCACGAGATCGCCCAGGCGATCGCCCCCGGGGCCCGGGTCGCGTACGTGGACAACGACCCGATCGTGCTGACCCACGCGCGGGCGCTGATGGACAGCACGCCCGAGGGCCGGACCTGTTACGTGGACGCCGACTTCCGCGACCCGGAGTCGATCATCGAGAACGCCCGGCTGCGCGAGGTGCTCGACCTCTCGCAGCCGGTGGCGCTGTCGCTGATCGCGATCGTCCACTTCGTGCTCGACCAGGACGACCCGCAGGGCATCGTGCGCCGCTTCATGGACGCCCTGGCGCCGGGCAGCTTCCTCGCGCTGACCGTCTTCACCGGCGACACCGACCCGGTGGGCGTGGGCGGCGTCGGCCGGGAGTACAACGCGCGCGGCATCCCGCTGCAGATCCGCGACAAGGCCGAGACCGAGGCCTTCTTCGACGGCTACGACCTGCTCGACCCGGGCGTCACGCTGGTCCACCACTGGCGCCCGGACGCCGACGCCGCGCCCGTCCGCGACCAGGACATCGCGATGTACGCGGGCGTGGCGATCAAGCGCTGAGCGGTACCGAGGGGGCGGGACCGGACACCCGCGACTCCCTGACCGGCACCGCCCTGGTGCCGGTCTCGGCCCCCGTCCCCGCCCCGCCCCTACCGAACGCCACCGCCGGACGCCACCGCCGGACGGCCGACGAACTGTTCAGAACGCCGCGATGCTCCCCGGCGCCCGCTCGGCCCGGCTGAGCGCCCGCAGCACGCCCACCCAGCCGTGGCGCCGCACGGCCAGCCGGGCCAGCAGCCCGGCCACCGCGTCGGCGGTCTCCGGCGGGAGTCCGGGGGTCGGAACGCCGACGCTGACCGCCAGGTCGTCGGCGTGGACGGCCAGTTCCATCGTCCGGGTCGCCAGCAGGTCGTCGAGGGCCAGCGACCACGGCCCCCAGATCGGCAACCGGACCGGCCGGTCGCCGTCCGCCGTCGCCAGGGCGGTGGTCAGGTCCGCGACCGCGCCGGCGACCCGGCGGTGCAGCGCCGTCGGCCCGGCGGCCGCGACCGCCTCGCTGCCCTGCCGGATCCGCACGTTGACGTCCGCGTCGGGCGCCGCGCCGATCCACGCCACCCGGGCGTAGTGGTCCAGCAGACCGACCGTCTCCTCGGTCGGCGCGGCGGTGGCCAGCGCTTCCGGCACGCAGAGCACCTGATAGGCCAGGTGCCCGGCCAGCCCGCCGACGCTCCACTGCGCCAGCGCGCTCGGCCGACGCCACGCCCCGGCCACCTCGGGCCGGCGCAGCAGCCGCTCGGCCGCGCCGGCCGCCGCCAGGAAGTCCGCCCGGGCATCCGTCACGACCGGTTCCCCCTGCTGTCCCGCCCGCGCGGAAGCCGGCCCGACACCGTGTCCTCCACCGCCACCAGCAGTGCCACCAGCACCAGCCCCGCCGCGACCCACACGCCCAGCTGGAAGGCCGTCGCCCAGTCCGGGTGGCGGCCCTGGGCGTGGGCGAAGAACACCGAGCCGACGACGGCGATGCCCACCGCCGAGCCGACCCGCTGCGCGGTCTGCAGCACACCGCCCGCGCTGCCCGCCCGGGCGACCGGCACCTGCTGGAGGGTCAGCGTCTGGTTCGGGGCGATCACCAACCCGCTGCCGACCCCGGCGACCAGCAGCGGCAGCACCGTCGTCCACCCCACCCGGGGGCCCGACCACAGCTGCACCGCGAGCGCCGAGGCCAGCAGGCCGGCCAGCACCAGCAGCAGCCCGACCACCACCAGCCGTCGGCCGAGCCGGCTCACCAGCCGCCCGCCCACCATCGCGGCCACGCCCGAGCCGACCGCGAACGGGGTGATCGCCAGGCCCGCCGCCAACGCCGAGTAGTGCAGTCCGGCCTGCAGGTACAGCGTGAAGATGAAGAAGATCGCGGTGAACCCGGCGAAGTACACCAGCGACAACAGCACCCCCGCCGCGTACGGGCGCACCGCGAACAGCGCCATGCTCACCAGCGGCTCGCGCCGCCGCCCGTAGTGCACCTCCCAGCCGACGAAGGCCGCGAACAGCGCCGCCGCCACCGGCAGCAGCAGCCAGCGGGCCGGGCTGTGCCACTGCTGCGACTGGACGAACGGCAGCAGCAGCGCGACCGTGCCCGCGCCGAGCAGCAGCACGCCGACCGGGTCGAAGTCGCGGTGCCCGGCCCGCTCGGCGGCGGGCCGGGGCGGCGGGAGCAGCCGGCGGGCGATCGGGAAGGCGACGACCCCGATCGGCAGGTTGACCAGGAACACCCAGCGCCAGCCGTCCTGCGGGCCGAAGAGGTGGATCAGCAGCCCGCCGAGCAGCGGGCCGACGGCGGTGGACAGGCCGATGGTGGCCCCGAGCGCACCGAACGCCCGGCCGCGCTCGGCGCCCTGGAAGAGGGTCTGGATGAAGCCGGACACCTGCGGGACGAGCACGCCGCCCGCCGCGCCCTGGAACAGCCGGGCCAGCACCAGCCACTCCTGGTTCTGCGCCGCCCCGGCCAGCGCGCTGGCCACGGTGAACAGGGCGAGCCCGGTCAGGAAGACGGCCCGCCGGCTGCGCGCGTCGCCGAGCCGCCCGGACGGGACGAGCACCAGGCCGAAGGCCAGCGCGTAGCCGCTGAGCACCCACTGCAGTCCGCTCTCCGACATGTGCAGCCCGACCCGCACGGTCGGCAGGGCGACGTTCACGATGCTGACGTCCAGCAGGGTCATGAACCCGGCGACCAGGCAGACCGCGAGCGCCCGCCAGCGCCGCGCCTCGGCCGGCCCGGCCACGGCGGGGGCGCCGGGCTGGTCCGGGTGCGCGGTGGTGCGCGGGGGTTCGGGGTTCATGGGGTGCCTCTTCCCGGTGTCCGGGGGCGGCCTGCTGCCCGGGAGTGTCGACGGGCCCGGTCCGGCCCATCGTCGCCCGGCCCACCCCGCCCCGCCACCCGGGCCGGGCCCCCCGGGCGCACCGCCCCGGCCCCCGCCTCGCACCCCCGCCGTATCACTCGAACGGCGGAACCGGATCGCGGGCACCCTCCACCCCCGCAGATCGGGCCGTCCACGGCGGGCGGTTCGCAGCTACAGCCGACCGGTGTCGAGGTCGAGGTCGAAGGGCTCCGGGAGGTGGACGGGCGTGCCGAAGGGGTGCGGGCCGCTCTCCCGGGCGTAACCGAGGCGGGTCGGCTCGCTGAACAGCGTGCAGCTGCGCTCCTGCCGGTCGATGAGGAGGTACAGCGGCGCACCGTACTGGCCGTAGCGGCGGCGCTTGACGACCCGGTCCGTCTCCGCGTTCGACGGGGAACCGACCTCGACGATCAGAAGGGTCTGGTCCGGCAGCAGCGCACCCTCGGTCTTCTCGGCGAGTCCCACGGGCACCACGGCCAGGTCCGGGATGTACCAGTTCTGGCTGCCGGGCAGGTCGAGGCTGCCGGATCCCGAGACGAGGTCGAGCTGTTCCAGTCGGGGGGTGATCTGACGGCGGACGACCTCGGCAGCGGACTCGTGCGCCCACGACGGCGACATGGGGGTGATGACTCCCTCGATGATCTCGGCGCGGTCGCCCGCGATGTGCCGGATCGCGTACTTCAAGGCCCGCTCGGGGTCGCTGACGGTGGTGTAGTCGCCAGGGACGTGGGGTGCCGTACTCACAACGGGTCTCCCTTCCAGGTCGGATCCTCCCCCAGACCACCCGGCTGCGCGGCCGCGCCCGGCCGAGCTGACGGATCCTGGCCGTTCTGGATGTGGGTCACGACCGGATCGGCCCGCTCCCCGACCATCGCGGGACCAGGCCTGGCCCGGCCTGTCCTGGTCGGCTCCCCGCAGGCCCTCGGGCGCCGGGCGCCGCCACAGCCGGGTGTCGTCAGCCGGCGAGCCACGGGGCCTCGGGGAGCCTGGCGACGCTGCCGTCGCGGCCGGAGAAGTCGGCCGTGGTCGGGGTGCCCAGGCCGGTCATCCGCATCGTCACCCGCCGGAGCGCGCCCTCGCCGTCGACCCAGTACGTCAGCGGCGAGCGTCCGGCGTCGGGCGCGGCGCCCTGGGCACGTGGTCCGGCGAAGCGGTCGTAGCCGCGGCCGTCGATCCGGTCCCGGCCCAGCCAGCGGGCGCCGGACTGGGCGAGCAGCAGCGGGTTGTCCGGGCGGTCCGCGCCGAGCTGGACCACCAGGCGCAGCCCGGCGTCCAGCGGGTCGGCGGTGTAGGAGCGCGGCGACCAGCCCTGTCGCGGCACGTGCTCGGCCTGCTGCCACGCCGGGCCGTCGACGCCGGCCGGTTCGGGGGCCAGGCCGAGGCCGCCGGTGTCCCAGACGACCAGACCGTGGTCGCGCGGCCCGCTCGCCCCGGTGGTCCGGTAGCGGCCGACCCCCCGGTGGGTCCGGTAGTCCACGACGCCCTCGACCCGGATGCCGACGCCCCCGCCCTCGTCGGCCGTGAGCGTCACCGCCACCGGGCTGGCCTGGTAGAGGTTCAGCCGCGACAGGGCCAGCCGGGAGGCCTCGTCCGTGGTCACCGGGCGTTCGGTGGCCTCGTCGGAGACCGTCCGGTAGACGACCAGGCCACCCGCCGCGGTGCCGCACACCGCGACCGCGATCGCGATCAGGGTCGGGAGCCCGCGGCGCCGACGGGGCCTGCGGGTGTCGGTCTTCGCCTTCCGGGTCATGCGGGCGCCTTCTCTCGGGGGTCGGTCGTCGGTGAACGGTGCGAACGCCCGGACGGGTCCGGCACCGGCACCGGCACGCTCTCGTGCCAGTGCCGGTGCCAGTGCCGGTGCCCGTGCCGGTGTGCCCGCTCAGGGCCTGCTAGTCCTGCCGGACGGCCCTGCGCCTACGGGCCAGCAGCACCAGCGCCGCGCCGAGGGCGAGCAACACCGCCGCGCCCGCCACGGCGAACGGGATCGCCGTGCCCGCACCGGTGTTGGGCAGGTGCCCGGGCGCGGGAGCCGGCGGGGCCGGGGGCTCCGGGGGCGCCGGGACCGGGGTCGACGTCGGCGGCGGCGTCGGGGCTCCGGTCGGTGTGGGCGTGGCCGTCGGCGTCGGGGTCGGGATCAGCCGGTTGACCGCCGTCACCGAGACCCCGTCGTCGAGGTTGCCCGCGCTGAGCACGAGCGGCCCGAACACCGTGACCTCCGGGGCCGAGTACCCCTCCGGCGGGCTCAGTTCCTGCCAGTAGTACGTGCCCGGCACGCCCCTGCCCTGGCAGAGCCCGTCGGCCCCGGTCGTGCACGGTTCGCCCACCTTGGTGTCGGGCTTGTCGCCGGTCGGCTGCAGCCCGTCCGTGCCGTTCGTCTCGTGCCACAGCTGGAACGTGGCGCCCGCCAGCGGTTTGCCGTCCTGGTCGTGCTTGACCAGGCGCAGCGCGCCCTCCTGTTGGCGGAAGCCGAAGTCGTAGGTGTGGTCGTTCTCCCCGGGCCCGCCGGTGGTGAGCGCCCGTTCGGGGTACTTGCCGCCCGCGGGGACGATGCCCTTGGAGTCGATGAAGTGGTTGTCACCGACGTCGTGTTCGGTGGCCACCCACTGGTACAGCGGGCCGTCCTTGGCGTAGTCGGCCGGCTCGTCCAGCTTGATCGTGTACTTCGTCCTCGGCTTGAGGCCGCCCTCGACGTTGCTGTCGTCGAAGTAGTACTCGCCGCGCGCCGTCGTCTTCGCCGTGCCGACCAGCTTCCCCGCCTCGTCGTACAGGTGGACGGTGACGCCCGGCACCGGGCGCTGGCCCGGCAGTTGGAGTCCGCTGCGCTCGGGGTCGTACCAGACCCGGTTGCCGATCTGCAGCGGCGCCTGGTCGCAGAGCACTTCGAGGTCGCCCATCGCGGCGCCCTTGCCGAACGGCGGGACCGACCCGGCCGGGTTGAGCCGCAGGCCTCCGTCGGCCTTGCCGTCGCGCTTGTCGAAGGCCGGGCCGTAGCCGAAGGCCATGCCGTTGGTGTCGTAGCCCGAGGTCGCGATGGAGTCCTCGGCCTTGGAGAACGCCATTCCGGCGTTCAGGGCGTTGTTGTGGCCGATGCGGTTGTTGTCGAAGAACCGGGTGCCCCGGGTGGTGGCCCCGCAGCCGTTGTCGGTGTCCAGCAGGTAGACGCCGTTCACCGGGCAGGCCTTGTTCAGGTCACCGCCGGGCAGGACGTTGGCCGTCGTGCCGGCCGTCGGTCCGGCCGCCGACTGGTCGCCGAAGCGGTCCCGGAAGGCGATCAGCATCGAGCCGTCGGTCTCGAACGCGATCTCGGCCAGGGCCGGCTCGGGGTTGGCCAGGTAGCCGGTGCAGGTCTGTCCGTTCTGGGTGGCCGGGAAGGTGTCCTGCCACGGGAACCAGGCGGCGCCGGGGCACGGCCCGCCGACCGTGCTGCCGCGCGGGTAGTCGAGCGGCTGGTCCAGCACGGCCTTCTTGAACGCGCCGGTGGCCGGGTCGAAGGGCAGCACCACGGCCCGCAGGTCCGAGGCCCTGCCGGTCGACTCGCCGGAGCAGACGCCGCCGAGGTAGCCGGTGCCGTCCTGCAGGCCGAGGCCGTACGGCCGCCAGTCCCCGGCCGCCGGGCAACCCGGGTCCGGGATCGGGTACGCGGCCTTCGGCTCCGCCGCCGTCGGCGCGGTGGCGTCGTAGCGGTAGAGCTTGCGGTCGTGGAGGTTGACGACGAACAGGTCCTTGCCGTCGTCGGTGATCTTGACGGCGCCGAGGCTCTCCTTCCCCACCGCGGGCAGGAAGGCGTCGTCGTTGCCCGGGCCGTGCGGCGTCGTGCCGGCGTCCGGGACGGTCGCGAAGAGCGTGGTGGTCTTCTTCGCCGGGTCGGTCACGTAGATCGCGCCCGGGCCGCCGGGGCCGTACGCCGTGGTGCGCTTGGCCGAGGCCGCGGCGAAGAGCCGCTTGTCGGCCCGGTTCCACGCGACGCCGTAGAGGTTGCCGGTCTGGTCGGCCGTGGCCAGGTCGGTCACGGTCGCGTCGGTGCCGGCCACGCCCCGGGCGCTGTACGGGAAGGAGACCAGCGTGTGCGCCGATCCGCCTTCCCTGGGCGCGGGTTGACAGGTCGAGACCAGCGGCGCGTTCTTCTGGCAGTAGTCACCCGGGCTCCACAGCCCCGTGGTGAGTTCCACCTTCTTGCCGCCGGTGAGGTCGACGAACTCCTCGTTGCTGCTGAGCTGGTTCGGCGCGCCCGTCAGTCCCTGGCGCGAGGCGAAGGCCGGAAACAGCACTCCGGGCTTCGGATTCACCACCTGCACGCGGTACTTGCCGCCGGCCGCCTTGCTCGCGGCCGGGGCCAGCGTCACCGTGCCGTCGGCCGCCGTGGTGCCCTCGATGCCGGCCCCGGCGTCGTCCGTGAGCGTCACCTTCACGCCCGCGATCCCGGGTTCCAGCACGGGCGTCCACACCCCGCTGGTGTCCACGGCCCGGATCACCCGGACCGTCACCGTGCCGTCCCCCGTCTGCGGAAACGCCGACGGGGCCGCGGCCAACGAGCAGGCGCCGATCACGACGGCGAATGCCGCCGCGCCGCCCGCGGTCCGGCGGCCGAGCCCGCCCGGTCGCCACCGGTCCGGGCCGCGTGCGGCTCCGGCTGTTCGTTCACTGGTCGTCGTCATCCCTGCTCTCATCGTCACGTTGGGCATTCCGGTGGGGCCTGCCGCCCGACCTCGCGAGGGAGTTCGCGTGTGGCGAAAAGCCGCCATTGTTAACGGGAGCTTAAAGCGGCCTCCCGGAAGTTCGCAGGAAAACAAGGAACTTTGACGAAGCATCAGGCGTTTCGACGGCCGTCGCAGCACGGCACCTCCGACCTCGGCCCACCGCTCCGACCTGCGACGGAACGCCACCCATCGCCCGGCGCGGCCGCCGGACACCGCATGAACCTGTCGACAATCGAACACAGGTCCCGCCCGGTCTGCGCACACCGCACCCCATCTCACCCACCCCCGCGACGACTTCCGCACCGGCACCGCCACCCCGGCGCGGCCGAAACCCGCTCTGGCACGATGGTCCGATGCGCATACTGATCATGGGCGGTACCAGATTCGTCGGCCTCCACCTCGCCGAGGCGGCCCTCGCCGCCGGGCACGACGTCACGGTGCTGCACCGGGGCAGGTCCGGCGCCCACCTGCTCCCCGACGCCACCCACCTGATCGCCGACCGCGACGCCGACCTGTCCGTCCTGCGCGGCCTCGACTGGGACGCCACCGTCGACGTCAGCGCCTACTACCCGCGCCAGATCCGGGACTTGGCCGCCGCGATCGACCCGGGCGCCGCCGGGCGCTACCTCCTGGTCTCGTCCATGGCGGTGTACGACACCCCGGCCGCCCCGGGCTTCACCGAGGACTCCCCGCTGCGCCCCGCCGACGGCCCGGAGCCCGACACCGTCACCGTCGAGACCTACGGCGTCCTCAAGGTGCAGTGCGAGCGCGCGGCCCGGCAGGCCTTCGGCCCCGGGACGCTACTGGTCCGCCCGACGTACGTGATCGGCCCCCAGGACTACACCCACCGCTTCGACTACTGGGTGCAGCGCCTCGCAAGGGGTGGCGAGGTCCTGGCCCCGGGCCGGCCCGACGCGCCGATCCAGGTGGTCGACGCCCGCGACCTCGCCGTCTGGATGCTGGCCCTGCTGGAACGGAACGCCTCCGGAGCCCACCACGCCGCCACACCACCGCCGTTCACCTTCGGCGACCTCCTCGACGCCGTCGCCTCGGCGGTCGCCCCGGCCGGCACCACGGTCACCTGGGTCGCCGAGGACTTCCTGCGCGCGGCCGGCGTCCCGGACCAGGCGCTCCCGCTGTGGCCCGGCAGCCCGCAGCTCCGGGCCACCAACACCGCCGACCCGGCCGCCGCCCTCGCCAGTGGCCTCCGGCTCCGCCCGGTGGCCGACACCGCCCGGGACGTCCTCGCGTTCGAGCCGCTGCCGGAGACCCTGACGCCCGAACAGGAGGCCGACCTCCTCGCCGCCTGGCACCGGCGGTAGGCGGCCCGTGGCCCGTGGCCCGTGGCCCGTGGCCCGTGGCCCGTGGCCCGTGGCCCGTGGCCCGTGGCCCGTGGCCCGTGGCCCGTGGCCCGTGGCCCGTGGATCCGCACCCTCCGGGAGCGGTACGACCGGGTCCGAATCGCGCTAGGGTGTCCGTCCGTGGGCGCGGCGCCCTGTTCGGTGCGCGGCGCTGCGGGCCGCGCCGGTGCGCAGGACCACCCCGCCCGGCGTGCCATCCCGGTCGCCTCGACCGCGCCCACCGGAGCCGCCCCCTCCCCCGGAACTGCTGTGCGCCACCGCCGTACAGCAGCCGCTGCGGCCCCGGCCCGGACATCTCCCGGGCCGGGGCCGCAGTGCGTCGGGGCGCAGGCGGAGCGCACCCGGGGCGCCGGCGGCGCCGGGGCTGCCGGGGCTGCCGGGCAGGCGAACGGCCTTACCGCGCAGTCGCGTTGTACGGCCGTCGGATCCGGCCGGGGCCTCGCCCCCCGTAGCGCAGGTGCGCCACCCGACCGCTCAGAAGAGGCCGTCGTCCTCGTAGTAGTTGTTGACCACGACCTCCGGTCCGTCGTCGAACGCCTCGTTCAGCAGCGCGCCGCCGACCAGGCCCGCCGCGCCCGCGCCGATCAGCGCGCCGGCGCCGAAGCGCCGGCCGCCGCCCTGGCCCTGCTGGACCTGCTGGCCGGGTGCCTGCGGGTACCCCTGCTGCGGGACGGGCTGCGGGTACCCCTGCTGCGGGGTGTAGAACGGCGGGACGGTGGTCTGCACCCGCTGGGCGCAGGCGACACAGGTCTCGATCTGGCGCGGCACGCCCCACTGCGGCGACCACAGCACCGCCGTCGTACCGGCGCCGTGCGAGGGGTCGAAGAAACACGTCACGGGGGAACTCCCTGGTGCTGTCGGGGTCTGCGGTACGGGGGGCGCTGCTGCGGGAACCACCGGCGCGGGCGGTGCGGGCGGTCCCGCCGACCCGGCCGGCTTCGCCGCAGCCGAGACCGGAGCCGCAGCCGAGACCGGAGCCGGCGGGGCCGCCGGAGCGGGCTGCAGGACGTCCACGCCGAAGTCCGCGGCGATGCCCGCGAGCCCCGCGGCGTACCCCTGCCCGACCGCCCGGAACTTCCAGTCCGCGCCGTGCCGGTAGAGCTCGCCGAACACCATCGCCGTCTCGCTGCCCGCCTCGGGCGCCACGTCGTAGCGGGCCACCTCGGTGCCGCCGTCCGGATCGATGACCCTGACGTACGCGCCGCGGACCTGCCCGAAGCTCTGGCGCCGCTGCGCCGCGTCGTAGATCGCCACCGCGAAGACGATCCTCTCCACGTCGGCGGAGACCTCGGCGAGCCGGACCTCGATCTGCTCGCGGTCGGCCCCGCCGCCGGAGCCGCCCTGGTGGCGGACCGAGCCGTCCGGGCTCCGCAGGTTGTTGAAGAAGACGAAGTTCCGGTCCGCGCCGACCTTCCCGTCCGCCCCGCACAGCAACGCGCTGGCGTCCAGGTCGTACCCGGCTCCGACCGTCCAGCCGAGGCCGATCCGGGCCACCCTCAGCCCGGGGGCCTGCCTGCTCAGGGAGACGTTGCCGCCCTTCGTCAGGGCCACACTCATGGGACTTCCTCCACGACCGTACGAGTACCGCTGTTCGACTACGACAACGCTGTAGAACTCGTACCGGTTCCCGGCCCGCCGGCACGAGCACGCCGGTACGGCGAGGCGCCGCCGCACAGGTCGGCGATCAGGGTCTCGAGGGTGAGGTCGGGCGCTGTCACCCGCCCAGCCCGCGGGCCGTGCGGCGGCACCCTGGCGGGGCGTCAGGTCCGAACCTATTGTCAGGGACATGACACTTCTTCGCCGTACCGCCGGGCTGGCCGCCGCCCTCACCGGAACGCTCGCCGCCCTGCTGGCCCCGGCCGCCGCCCACGCCGATCCGGGCGGCTGCCGCACCACCACCACGGCCTCGCCCGACGCCGAGCAGGCCCGCCTCCAGGACACCCGCACGGCCGCCTTCACCGAGCGCTCCGGCCTGCGCGACCTGCTCCGCGGCTTCCCGGCGGCCTTGTGCGCCACCCACGACGCCCGCCGGGCGGAGCGGGTGGTGGACGCCTGGGGCCGGGCGCTCTGGCAGGCCGGCGTGGACCGCGCCCAGGGCCGGCGGCCGAGCGGCGAACTGCCCGCCCGCGACGACCGCCCGCTGTACTGGACCCGGCTCGCCATGACCGTCCGACTGGCGAACTGGCAGCCCGGTTTCGCCGTCGACCACGCCGGGTTGCGGGCCCGCTTCGAGGACGCCTCGCGCGGCCTGGGCGACCGTTTCAGTGCCGCGCCCGGCCTGCGCCGGATCTTCGTCAGCGGTTTCGACCCGTACGGCCTGGACAGCGAGCCGCGCCGCGCCAACCCCTCCGGCGCGGCCGTCCTGCAGCTGAACGGACGGCGGATCACCCTCGCCGACGGCAGCACCGCCGAGGTACGGGCCGTCGTCCTGCCGGTCCGCTACGGCGACTTCGACCGGGGGATGGTGGAACGCGCCTTCGGTCCGCACCTGGTGGCCGGCCCGCAGTCCGCCGACCTGATCACCAGCATCAGCCAGGGCTACCCCGGCACGTTCACCCTGGAGGCCTGGGCCGGGCGGGCCCGCTCCGCCGACCCGGCCACCGACAACGTCGGCGCCCTCTCCGGCGGGACCACCCGGCACCCGGTCGACGCCCCCGGCCTGGCCGCCGGGCCCCAGTTCATCCGCACCAGCCTGCCCACCGACGCCATGACGACCGTCCAGCAGCCCTACCCGGTCCTGCTCAACACCCCCGTCACCGAGATCCCGGCCGGCGCCACCGATCCGGTCGTGCGCCCCGACGGCCCCACCGCCGGCTCCCGCGCGGTCGCCGGAGGCGGCGGCGGGTACCTCTCCAACGAGGTCGCCTACCGCTCCAACCGGCTGCGCCTCGACCTCGCCCCCGGCCTGCCCGGCGGTCACCTGCACACCCCGGTCCTCACCGGCCTCCCCGCCGACCGGAACCGCCTCACCGCACCGGAGTTCGAGCAGAACGAGGCCGCGATCGCCGACCAGGTCCGCGCCGTCCTGAGCAGTGCCCGCCTCTGAACCACACCCCGCGGCGCGGGCGGTGGGCGGCCTGCAGGCACACGGCGGGCGGCGGCGGGCTGTCACCCCGGGCACGATCGCACGCCCCCGCTCCGCCCCTTCACACCGGACCGGCGAAGCGCGTCCCCAGGGCCCGGACCCGCGACGCGGCGATCTCCGCGTGGGCCGCCTCGCGGTCCGCCCAGTGCGAGCCCTCGACGGACTTGCCGCGCTCCAGGTCCTTGTACACCCGGAAGAAGTGGGTGATCTCCAGCAGGTCGAACTCGGGCAGGTCGCCGATGTCCTGCAGGGCCTCGTAGCGCGGGTCCCGGGCCGGGACGCAGAGCACCTTCTGGTCCGGGCCGCGCTCGTCGCGCATCACCCACATGCCCACCGTCCGGCAGGTCAGCACGCAGCCGGGGACGGCCGGTTCGCCACCGAGCACCAGGGCGTCCAGCGGCTCGCCGTCACCACCGAGGGTGCCCTCGACGTAGCCGTAGTCCGCGGGGTACCGGGTGGCCGTGAACAGGGTGCGGTCCAGGCGGATCCGGCCCGCCGCGAAGTCCATCACGTACTTGTTCCGCGACCCCTGCGGGATCTCGATCATCACCTGGAACTCCACCGCGGCCTCCTCCTCGGCTCCTGGGGAGAGCTCACGGACTCCCGGAGAGATTGTCGGCCGTTCGGGCGCTATCCGAAACCGCCTCCGCCGTTCAGCCGAGTCCACTACCATCCGCGCCATGGGGAGCTGGCAGGTCACCGTCACGGACCACCAACGCAGGAGCGGCGGACGGCCGCAGGGACGCCCGGAGGGGCCGCTGGCCCGCCGGGACGGGCTGGAGGTGCACGGCCGCGACGGCGAACTCCGCTGCGTCGACGCCACCGGCCGGGTCCGCTGGCGCCGGCCCTGCCCGGGGCGGCCGAACGCGGCCCACCTCTCCGCCGACCGCGCGCTGGTCACCACCGACTCCTTCGACTACACCGCCTGGGGCCACCTCGGCCCGGCCCTGCTGCTCGACCTCGCCGACGGCAGCACAGTCGCCGAACTGCGCGGCGAGCGCGCGGCGGCCCTGGACGGCGGCCGCTTCGCGCTCGGACTGGAGGGCTACGACACCTTCCGCACCTGGGCGTACGACCGGGACGGCACCCCGGTCGACTCCTGGCCCAGCTACGGGCACTACGTCGTCGGCGACGGCCTGCGGGTGGTCGAGACGGACCGCCGCCGCCCGACCCGGAGCCGGGTGGTGCGGCTGCTGCCCGGCGGGCGGATCGAACGCGGCCCGCTGCTCGCCGACCCGCAGGCCCCCGAGCCGCTGGTGCTGCCGGACGGCACCCTCCTGGTCCTCGACGCCGGGACGCTGCGGGCCGTCGGGCACGACCTGGACGACGCCGTCCTCGCCGAACTGCACCCGCTGGCCGCCGACCGGCAGCACCGCTTCACCGGCTCGCTGCGCCGCACCGCCGACCGCCCGGACGTGACCCTGCCGGCCGGGTCCCGGCCGGACGCGACCCGGCCCGACGCAACTCCGCCAGACGCGACCCTGCCGGACGTGACGCTGCTGGACGCGACCCTGGTCGAACGCCACCCGACCCGGATGGGCGCGTACACCACCCACGCCTGGCGCCTCGAACTGCACCCGCCGCGCCGGATCCGGGCCCACCCCGTCGGCCCAGGTCTCGATTGAGCGGCGGAACTGACGGGGCGGCAGTACTTCGCCCACGATTCCCCTACGGTGACGCCTGCAACAATCGTCACCTGCAAGAGGGGGCACTCCATGTCCCGGAGCCGGAAACTCCACCGCCTCGGCAACCCCGACGCCGACGAACGCCGCGCCCAGCGCGTGCTGTTCCGCCACCTCCGCGACGACACCACCGCCGAGCGCGGCCGGATGGCCAAACGGGTGCGCGAGCTCCAGCTCCTGCTGTCGATGGACCCGGTCGAGTTCGAGCGGCTCGTCGCCCGGCTGATGGAGGCGATGGGCCTGAAGGTCGAGCTCACCGCGCGGTCCCGGGACGGCGGGGTGGACGTCCGCGGCATCGACACCGATCCGTTCCGCGGCGGCAACGTGATCGTGCAGGTGAAGCGGTACCGCGACACGGTGCCGCCCTCGGCCGTGCGCGACCTCTACGGAACGCTGCGGCACGACGAGGCCGCGACGAAGGCCGTCCTCGTCACGACCAGCCGGTTCGGCCCCAGCTCGCACCAGTTCGTCACCGGCAAGGCCGTCACCCTGATCAACGGCTCCGAGCTGGTCGGACTGCTCAAGCACCACGGCTTCCACGAGGTGTTCACCGCCGCCCAGGAGGAGTCCGCCGCCGAGGCGGCCGGTCTGGCCGAACTGCCCGCGATCGAGGTCGCCGCCGAGCCCGCCCGGCTGCTCCTGCACTGGACCGGGGAGGAGGAGTACGACATCGCCGCCCTGGTCTGCCGGGGGAACGTCGCGGTCTCCGACGACCACCTGGTGTTCTACAACAACGGCTCCACGCCCGACGGTTCGGTCCGGCTGGTGAGCGGCTACCAGGACGCCGACGCCTGCCTGCTGGTCGACTTCGACGCGCTGCCCGCCGACGTCGACCGGCTCGTCGTCATCGCCGCGGCCGACACCGAGAACCACCCGGACGCCACCATGGCCGGATTCGCCGGACCGGCGCTGATCCTGGAGACCGGTGTCGACCAGGACGCCGCCGTGATGCACCTGGCGGACGGCGCCGAGACCAACACCGCGATGCGGCTCGGCCGGTTCGACCGCGACGCCTCCGGCGACTGGGAGTTCACCCCGGCCCTCGCCGGCTACCCGGGCGGGCTGCGGCAGGCGGTGGTCGCGTACGGCCTGGAGGTCGAGGAGGCGTAGCGCCGGGGCCGCCCGGCCACGGGGGCTCCGCGGCCGGGCACCGCACGCCGAGGCACCCGCCCCGGGGGCCCGAGGCCCCGGACCTCAGGCCCCGGACCTCACACCGTGGGCCTCACACCGCGGGTCTCGCGCCGTCGGCCTCACCGCACGACCGGCAGTTCCAGTACCGACGCCCGGTCCCCGCCCCACCCGATCCGGTAGCTCGCCCGGCCGTCGGCCGGGAGCAGCTGGAAGGAGTCCGGGTTGGCGGCCGCCACGGTGAGCCGGATCCGCTCACCGGCCCGGAACAGCACCGAGACCGGCTGGAGGTCGATGGTGACGCGCTGCGCCTCGCCCTGCGGGAAGTCCTCGGCGTCCTCCGCCGCGTAGCTGCGCGGCGTGCGCAGCCGGCGCCAGTCGGGATTGTCGTCCCGATCGGCCACGGCCCGGTTGGCCAGGGAGAGTTGACCCTCCGTCAGATACGTCACCCGGCCGTCCGGGGCGACGTCCTCCAGGTACACGTGCAGGGCGCCCCGGGCCGAGCCGGCCAGGCCGGTCACGTCGAGGGTGACCTTCCCGTTCCCGGTGACCCGGGTGTCGGCGGTGAGCGGCGCGCTGGTGTAGCCGAGCAGTTTGGCGTCGACGGCGGCCCGGTCGGGGTAACTGACCTCGTCGCCGCTGAGGTTGGTGTTCCAGCGGTCCAGCGGGCCGGTGCCGGCGGTCGGGTCGAGGCGCAGCAGGTCGGTACCGGTGCGGCGGTCGGCCGGCCGGCGGCCGAGCGTGTTGCCGGCCCCGAGGTAGAACGCCTGGGTGCGGGTGCCGGGCACCGGCCAGCGGGTGGTGGTGCGCCAGACGCCCTCGTTGAAGGTGTAGTAGTGCACCTGGCGGGTGCCGTCGGGGCGGGCGTCGCCCCGGACGTAGCGGTCGAAGAAGTCGAAGGTGCGCTGGTCGAGTTGGGCGTGTTCCGGCCGGGTGAGCGGGCGGGCCGGCTGGAAGGGGTCGGCGAGCCAGCCGGCGCCGTGGTTCCAGGGGCCGATCCAGTCGTCCTGGGTGTTGCCGAGGCCGGTGAACTGGGAGAGCACGCCGTTCGCGGTGCCCGCGTCGAGCCAGCCGGCCCGGGTCAGGATCGGTACCCCGCCCGCCTCGACGGCGTCGGTGTGCTCGCCGACGCTGCCGACCGTCCAGCTCTTCGGGCCGTCCCGGTAGTCGCGGAACACGCCGGAGGCCGCCATCTCGACCAGGTTGGCGTTGCCGGCGTGCTCGGCGCGGGCGGCGGCGAGCAGGGCGGGGCCGTCCGGGCCGTCGACCGGGCGGGGCTGGAGGCCGGTGAGACCGATGTGCGCGCAGAGCTCCCGGGTCCGCTGGTCGGTGTCGCAGGTGGTGCCGCCGGCCTGGTCGAGGATGCGCAGCAGCAGCGCGTACGGGGCGAGCCGGGGCTCGATGAGCGCGCCGCCCGGGCGCACCAGGTCCTCGTAGGGGTCGAAGTCGTAGGAGATCGGGGCGGCGGCGGTGATGTGGTGGTTGCCGAGGGCGGTGGCGAGCATCGCGGTGTCGCCGCTGTAGGAGATGCCGGTGGTGCCGACCCGGCCGTTGGACCAGGGCTGGGCGGCGATCCAGTCGCTGAGCGGCCCGCTGTCGGCGACGACGGCGGCGCCGAGTTCGGAGGTGAGGGTGCCGAAGGAGGCGCCGGTGCCGCGCAGGTCGGCGACCACATAGGCGTAGCCGCGGGCGGTCCACAGCTCGGCCTCGCCGCTCACACCGGCGGTTTCGCCGACGCGGACCCTGGCTCGCCAGTAGCGCTGGGTGACCAGCACGGTGGGCAGGTCGGCACCGGCCCGGGTGCCCTCGGGCAGGTAGACGTCGACGGCGAGGCGGACCCCGTCCGGCATGGTCACGTAGCGCGACTGCAGCTGCGGTTGGCCGGACCCGGCGACGGTGCGGACGGGCTCCGCGACGGGCGCCGGGGACGCGGCGGGCGCGGCGGCCGCCGGGGCGACCGTGAGCCCGAGCACCGCCGCGGTCGCGGCCGCGGCCGCGACCAGCGCCGCCAGCGGGCGGCGCGACAGCGCGCGGTGAGGCGTCACGCGGCGCGACAGCGTGCGCCTCATCGGGCGGTCGCCTTCCAGGGACCTTCCTCCGGGCGGGCCTCGCCGTCCGTCCCGGGCCAGGGCGGCATGGTCACGGCGGTGATCCGCAGCGGCCCGTCGGAGTCCTCGTCCGCCCGGAACTGGAAGGCGGTGCCGAGCGGCACCGACGCGGCGGTGCCGGGAGCGAGCCGTACGGCCTCCTCCCGCCCGTCCTGGCGGCGCCAGAGCTCGCCGCTGCCCGCGGTGACCAGCCACAGCTCCTCGACGGTGGCGTGCGAGACCGCATGGGTCACCCGTCCGGGAGCGAGCGCGAACACCGCGAGGCTCCCCCGCCCTTCCAGGACCAGCAGCGGGTGCACTTCGGCGCCGTCCGGGGCGGTGACCACGGGGGTGTCCCCGAGGTCCGCGGTGCCGAAGGGCGGGTGGTCTGCTTGATGGTTCATCCGACGACCTGGCCTCTCTCGTGTGACCGAGTAGCGTGGTCTCGTCCCCCACCGCCGATGGGACCACGGTCACCCGCCCGCCCGCCAGAGCGCGCTACCCGGAGACGACCCCGAGTTGCCCCCGACCCGGCCCGAAGTCCCGGACGGCCTCGGTGACGATCGCCTCCAACCGGGCGTGGTGGGCGCCGCGCCAGTAGGCCTGGCCGCACTCGGTGCACTGGGCGAAGGCGTCGTAGGAACGTTCGGTGCCGTCCCGCAACTGCTCGCGCACCGAGGTCTTGGTGGCCGTGCGCAGGGTGCCGTTGCAGGTGGTGCAGCGGCTCCAGGGAACGAGCGGCGGGGCGAACCGGGAGAGCACGTCGCGCAGTTGCTCGGCGGGGCGGTGGCTGTAGACGTAGGCACCGGCCCAGAGCTCGCGGCGGCGCAGCAGGCCGCGGTCGCGCGACAGCATGATGCGCTGCTCGGCCGCGGAACGGGCGGCCAGCGCGGCGTCGCCGATGTCGGGGTTCTCGTACGCGGCGTCCACGCCGAGCAGGCGCAGTCGGCGGGCGAGGGTGCCGAGGTGGACGTCGAGCAGGAAGCGCGGCGGGGCCGCCGAGGGCTGTGGCCTGGTCACGGCCCGGACCTCGATGTGCTCGCCGTCGGCCGGGACGTGCGCGTCGGGGACGGCCCGGCCGTCCACCAGCAGGGCGCCGACCTCGGTGAGCGGGACGCCCAGGGACTCGACCACGTGGCCGAGGGTGGAGACGCCGTCGGTGCGCAGCGCGGTGCGGCCCGCCCGCCGGGGCGAGGAGACGAAGAGGTGCAGCTCAGGGGCGAAGTCGAGCCAGATCTGGGGTCGGTCCACGCGGCCAGCATGCCAGCGCGCGGCGGGTGGGGGCCAGCAGTTTCCGGCTCCCGCTTCCGGCGGCTGCGGCCCGGAGGCCCCCAGCCGCCCGGTCGTGCCCGCCACCTCGGCTGTCCCGGCAGCCCCTGCGCGCCCGGCGTCCCCGCGCACCGCTACGCCTCCTCCGCCGCGGCGCCCGTCACGACCGGTGACGCCGGTGACGCCGCGTGGTCCCGTTCCGCACCGTCCCACTCCGCACGGACCCGCTCCGCACGGACCCGCTCCGCACGGCCCTGATCCGCCCGGTCCCGCTCCGCCCAGCGAGCGACCGGCCCCATCGCGTAGCCCGCCGCGAGGAACACCGCGCCCAGGACCAGCCAGCCCGCGAGGCCCCCGTCCAGCAGCAGTGCGGTGAGCAGCAGCGGCCCGAGGGTGCGGGCGACGGCGACGCCGGTGCCGAAGAAGCCCTGGTACTGGCCGATCCGCTCCGGCGGGGCGAGGTCGAAGCCGATCTGCCAGGAGCCCGCCGACTGCCGCATCTCGCCGGCCACCTGCAGCACCGACGCCGCGACCAGCAGCGCGCCGACCGCCCACACCGGTACGTCCAGCGCGGACAGTCCGAAGACCGCGCAGCAGCCGAGCAGCAGCACCCCGGCCGAGCGCACCGCCCGTGCGGCCGAGTCGAGCCCGGTGACGTCGCGCGCCGCCCGGACCTGGACGAGCAGCACCGCCAGGGTGTTGAGCACGAACAGCGCCGAGCCGAGCCAGCCGATCCCGGGCGCGCGCCGGGCGATCCAGAGCGGGATGATCAGGCTGAGCAGCGGCATGCGCAGCAGCAGCACGGCATTGACCAGGGTGACGGCGGCGTACCGCCGGTCGCGCAGCACGGCCAGCCGCGGTCCGGTGCCGGACTCCTTCGGCCCGGGCGGGACTTCGGGCAGCAGCCGGAGGACGAGCGCGCCGATCAGCAGGCCGAGCGCGGTGACGACGAAGGCGCCCAGGTACGCGGCCCGGCTGCCGACACTCAGCGCGATGCCACCGACGGCCGCGCCGACGGCCAAGCCCCCGTTGAGGGTCGACTGCAGATGGGCGAGCAGGCCGGTCCGCTCCCCGGGCGGCACCAGACCGGCGACCAGCGCCTGCCGGGCCGCCGTCAGCCCGGACTGGGCGGTCGCGTAGAGGCAGACCGCGAGCAGGAACGGCGGGTAGGAGCGGATCACCAGGAAGGCGGCGGCGAGGGCCGCGGCCGCGAGCCCGAGCGCCACCGCCGTACGGCGCGGGCCCCGCCGGTCGGCGAGGTGGCCGAGCGGGACGCCCGCCACCGAGCCGAGCGCCCAGCCGACGGCGAGGCCGAGTCCGAGGGCGGTGGGTGACATGCCGACGACCCGGGTGAAGTACAGCGCGGAGCAGGTGTAGTACGCGCCGTCGCCCACCGCGCTCGCCAACTGGGCTGCGGCCAGGGTCCGCTGGGGGCCGGCGGGCGGCAGCAGGCTGCCCCGCCGGGCGGCTGGGTCGGCCGGCACGTCTCTCCTCCTCTGGTGACGGATCGTCACCGTTCCGCCGACGGAGGGCCGTCCACCCACGGACGGGCGACAGCACCGGAGCGGCGAGCGGCGCGCGGGCCGTGGGTTCACCACCGTCGGCAACGGTTTCACCCCTCACCCTAGGCAGGAACCGGACCAGTCGACAGGTCCAGTGATCAAGGAATTCCTTGGGCCACTTCCGCCCGCCGCCGTACCGCCGGCCGAGCGCTGAACCCTCGTGCGACACCGGCCCGTTGGCGTCTCCGGGTGCTGCGACGGCGCTCCACCCGGGCCTTCCCCGCGCGGCCGAAGCGCCGTCCGTACCCGCTCCGAATCCGCTCCGGCCGGACGCTGCAAAACCACGATCAGCCGGTCCAGGGGCCAACTTTGACCGTGTTGACCCGTCAGTAGCGCCCTTTTATGCTCGACGGCGTTCGCGATCCGGCACCGGGGCCGGGGCCGCCGTGCCCGCCCGATCCGGCGCCGTCTCCGGCTCGAAGGGCACCTCCCATCAGCACCTCCATCGCGCCCTCGGACCCCACCGGAAACCCGGGCCCCGCCGAACACCCCACCCCAGCCGGACACCCACGCGCCGCCGACCCCTCCCGCACCGCCGACCGCCGCGCGGCAGGGGCGGCCGAGGCCGGACCGACCCGCCGGCGCCGCTTCCTCACCTACCTACTGGCCGCGCCCACCCTCACCGTCGCCGCCCGCCTCGGCCTCGACGCCGCCGACCCCGCCACCGCGCGGGCCGCCGGGCCGGGCACCGGACAGGCCGCCGGACCGGCCACCCACGCCGCCGCGGCCGCCCGCACCGCCGCACCCCCGCAGCTGCTCGGCCTGCCCGGCGTCCCGGACGTCGCCGGCCTCGGCGACGCGATGATCCTCGCCGGGTTGCCGACCTCGCACCTGCTGGTCCTCGAAGTCACCCCCGCCGGGCGCGCCGTGCTGCACCTGCCCCGGCTGGAGGTCGGCCAGGGCCTCACCACCGCGATCGCGATGCTGGTCGCGGAGGAGCTCGACGCCCGGCTCACCGATGTGGACGTGCCGCTCTCCGACGGCCGCCCCGAACTGCTCTTCAACCAGCTGACCGGCGGCTCCAACTCCATCCGCTCGCTGTACGACCCGGTGCGCGGCGCGGCCGCCGCCGCCCGTGCCCGACTGGTGACCGCCGCCGCCGGGCGCTGGAACGTTCCGGCGGCCACCCTGCGCACCGCCGACTCCGCCGTCCTCGCCCCCGACGGCCGCCGGCTCGGCTACGGCGAACTGGCCGTCGCGGCGGCCACGATCGCCGCGCCCGCCGTCCCCACCCTCCCCAAGGCGGCCGACCAACTGCGCCTGGTCGGCCGGCCGACCGGCCGGATCGACGCCCGCGACATCGTCACCGGCCGCGCCACGTACGCCGGGGACCTGCGGGTCCCGGGGGCCGTGCCGACCGTGGTCGCCCGCCCCACCACCGTCAACGGCACCCTCGAGTCCCTGGACGCCTCCGCCGCCCGCGCGATGCCCGGGGTGCTCGGCGTGGTGCAGGTCCCGAGCGGCGTCGCCGTCCTCGCCGAGACCTTCGACCAGGCGCTCAAGGCCCGCGACGCACTGCGCACCACCTGGCACCCGGGCCCGCTCGCGGGCCTGTCCGACCACGACGTCAGGGAGCGGCTGCGCGCCGCCCACCCGCCGTTCCTCCCGCCACCGCCGCTCGCCCAGCACCTCGACGCCGAGTTCGACTTCGCCTTCGTCAACCACGCCCCGATGGAGGTGCTCACCGCCGTCGCCGACGTCCGGGCGAACCGGGCCGAGCTGTGGTTCGCCGCACAGAGCCCGATCGTCGCCCAGCAGACCATCGCCGCCGACCTCGGCCTGCCGCAGAGCGCCGTCACCGTCCACGTGGTGCGCGGCGGCGGCTCGTTCGGCCGGCGGCTGTTCTTCGACGCCGCCCTGGAGGCCGCCCGGATCTCCAAGGCCGCGGGCCGCCCGGTCAAGCTGATGTGGACCCGCAACGACGACATGCGCCACGGCCGGATGCGCCCGGCCGGCCACCACCGGATCCGGGCCGTCCACGGCCTCGACCGCGTGCTCAGCTGGGAGCACCGCGTCGCCGGCGTGCGGACCGACTTCGGCCACGGCCTCGGCGAGGCGCTCACCGCCGCCGGCTACCACCTCCCGCTGGCCGGGCTCGGCACCTCCCAGGTGTTCTTCCTGCTCACCGAGAAGAACCCGTACGACGTCGGCATCCCCACCCAACTGCTCGCCGAGGTCCCGCTGGACCTGCCCACCGGCAGCTGGCGCTCGGTGTACTCGGGCACCGTCCGGGTCTGCGACGAGATCGTGATGGACGAACTGGCCCGCCGGATGGGCCAGGACGAGGTCGCCTTCCGGCGCGCCCGGCTGCGCGGCGCCGCCGGCCGGGCCGTCCTGGACACCGTCGCCGCGAAGGGGAACTGGGGCCGCCCGATGCGCCCCGGCCAGGCCCAGGGCATCGGCTACCACGAGGAGAACGGCGGCGCCGCCGCCTACCTGGTCGAGCTGGACGCCACCGACCGGGCCGACCCCCGGGTCACCAAGGCGGTGATCGCCGCCGACGTCGGCCGGGTCATCAACCCCCGTGGTCTGGAGGCGCAGTTGACCGGCGCGCTGGTCGACGGCATCTCGGTGGTCCTGCAGGCCGGCAATCACCTCGACAACGGCGCGTTCCGGGAGGGCAGTTTCGGCGACTTCCACTACGCCCGGCAGCGGCACACCCCACCGGTGGTCGAGATCCACCTGATGCCGCCGAGCGGACCGCCGGGCGGCGCGGGCGAGTTGGGCGTCCCGGCCGCCTGCGCCGCGGTCGCCAACGCGTACGCCCGCGCGACCGGCACCGGCCCGCGCTCCTTCCCGATCTCCTTCTGACCTTCCGGCGCCGCCGCCCGCCCGTCACCACCACCCGAACATCGCGACCACCCGTCCGTCCGCCCAGAGCCGAGGATCCCGACTCCCCATGCCCACCCACACCTTCGTCCTCAACGGGCGGCCCGTCACCGTCGAGGCCCCGGACGACATGCCGCTGCTCTGGGTGCTGCGCGACAAGCTCGGCGTCACCGGCCCCAAGTACGGCTGCGGGGTGGGCGTCTGCCGCGCCTGCACCAGCCACCTGGACGGCCAGGAGTTCCAGCCCTGCACCCGGTCCGTCAAGGACTGCGCCGGCCACAGCGTCACCACCATCGAGGGCCTCGCCGACGGCGAGACCCTGCACCCCGTCCAGGAGGCCTGGCTCTCCTGCGACGTCGCCCAGTGCGGCTTCTGCCAGCCGGGCCAGATCATGGCGGCGGTCGCCCTGCTGCGCCGCACCCCGAACCCGACGGACGCGGACATCGACGGGATCCAGAACGTCTGCCGCTGCGGGACCTACCCGCGCATCCGCGAGGCGATCAAGCAGGCGGCCGCCCGGCAGGCCGCCAGGCCCTGACGGCGCACTGGCCTGCGTACCTGCACGCGCCCGACTGCCTCCGAAGTCCCCTCTCCGCAGCCCTACTTCGGAAGTCGGCCTACCCCACGACGGGCGCCGCCGGGTCGCGCCCGAAGAACGCGGCGAGCCGGTCGTACGGCGGGGCGTCCTCGGGCACGGCGACGGCCGGGCCGAAGGCGTGGTGGTCCTCCTCGGTGCCGCGGTACTCGGGTTTGAGCGCACCCTCCGCCCAGGCGAGGGCGGCGAGCGCGACCTCGTGGTCCAGACCCTCGGTGGACTGGCCGCCGGAGCGGGCCAAGTCCCATCCGTGGACGGCGAATTCGGCGATCTGCTGGTCCACCGGGAAGCGGGCCGGCAGGGTCCCGATGCCGGGCACCTCCAAGGTGCCGCCGAGGTTCCCGGCGGCGCGCCAGGCGTCGACCAGTTCCTCGGCCCCGGCCTCGAAGGCGTGCAGCCAGTCCTCCTCGACCCGCTCGAAGGGCTGCGACCAGTCCGGCTGTCCGCCCTTCGCCCGGACGGTGAACTGCCGCAGGTCGTGCAGCAGATGGCTGACCAGGTCGCCGACGTCCCAGGAGCGGCAGGGGGTCGGGTGACCGGCCAGCTCGACGCCGGTGCCGTCGATCAGCCCGGCGGTCTGCGCGAGGGCCCGGGCGAGCAGTCCGATCGGGTCGTCCGCTGCGGTCATGGCACACCTCTCGGTCGGGGGCACGGGTCGTGCCGGGCGATCGTAAGCGCGAGCGCCGGCGACCGCCCGGCACGACACCGCCCCCGCGTGCGCCGGGCGCCTGCCGTCGCACCCGACCGACCCACCGGGCCCGCCGACCGACCGACCCACCGGGCCCGCCGACCGACCGACTCACCGGGCCGTCAGGCCGCGAAGCCGCCGTCCACCGCCAGCTCCGCACCCGTCACGTACCGGCCGTCCTCGCCCACCAGGTAGGCGACGGCGGCCGCGATCTCCGCCCCGGTGCCGAAGCGGCCGAGCGCCGTGAGCCCGCGCTGGAGTTCCGCCGACGGGCCCGCGGCCGGGTTCATGTCGGTGTCGATCGGGCCCGGGTGCACCAGGTTGGCGGTGATCCCGCGCGGGCCGAGCTCGCGGGCCAGTGCCTTGGTGAGCCCGATCAGCGCGGCCTTGCTGGTCGCGTACAGCGTGGCACCGGGGAAGGGGACCCGCTTGGCGATGCAGCTGCCGATGGTGACGATCCGCCCGCCCTCGGCCAGGTGCGCGGAGGCCGCCCGGGCGAACAGGAAGGGCGCCCGGACGTTCACCTCCAGCACCCGGTCGACGTCGTCCGGCGTCAGCTCGTCGATCGGCCCGAGCACGCCGATGCCGGCGTTGTTCACCAGGACGTCCAGCCGCCCGAACCGCTCGGCGACCGCCGCCACGACGGCCTGCACCTCCTGCGGGTCCGCGCTGTCCGCCCGGACGGCCCAGCCGGTCCGCCCCATCGCGGTGATCTTCGCGGCGACCTCCTCGGCCCGCTCGGCGCCGCCCTGGTAGGTCAGCACCACGTCGACGCCGTCCTCGGCCAGCCGCAACGCGACCGCCGCCCCGATCCCCCGGCTGCCGCCGGTCACCAGGGCGACCTTGCGCTCGGACACTGCCGCACCGTTCATCGTCATATCTCCAGAACTCCTCGTTCCGATCTCGGACATGACTCGATCCTGGTCCGGGGCGCCGGAAACCTCCGGCGGCATTCGGACGTTGCGTTCAACGTTCAACCATGCCTCGAAGCGCCCCCGCGCTCCGGCACGTGCGCCGCCTACCGGTAGTACGAACCGACCGCCGGCTGCCCCGTGTAGTTCGGCCCGGCGGCCGGGTCGGCCCCCGCGTAGACGAAGGGCAGTTCGACCGGCCGCCCGCCGTCCAGGACCAGCAGGTGCCGCCGCGCCTGGTACCCGAACCCGGCCGCCCGCAGTGCCGCCACGACCGGACGGGCCGCGCTGGACCCGTCCGGCCGGCGCACCGACTCCGGGTCGAAGTGGGCGGCGAACCGGCCGTCCGGGGCCAGCCAGGAGGCGGCGCGGGCGATCGCGCCGAGCTGGTCGCCGAGGTAGTGCAGGCCATGCACACAGGTGATCAGGTCGTAGGACCGGCCTGGCGCCCAGTCCGCGACCGCCGCCGTGACCAGCCGCAGCTGGGGCAGGGCCGCCGCGTCCGGCGGCGGGGCCATCGGGCCGACCAGGTCGACCCCGGTCAGCTCGACCCCCTCCGGCAGCCGCCGCGCGGCCTCCGCCAGCGCCCGGCCCTCACCGCTGCACAGGTCCAGCCAGCCGGGTGCCGCGCCGGTGCGCTCCAGCAGCCAGGCGAGCGGCGAGAACCCGAGCTCACGGGCGTAGCTGTTCACCCCGCTGAGCCCGCGCTCGCGGTTCATGGTGCTGTTGGCCACCACGGAGGAGGCGGTGAGCGCGTTGTCGTCGATCAGTCGGACCATCAGCCGACCCTACCGGCGCGGCAGCAGCTCGCCGGATCAGCCCGGAGCAACCCGGAACAGCCCGGAAGCGACCCGACGCAGCCCGGACCGCACTGCACCCGGAACGCACCCCGCCCGAAGCGCACCCACCCGGAACGCACTGCGCCGAGCGGCCGCCCCCGTACAGGGGGCAGCCGCTCGGCCGGGTTGCGAGGCCGCGGCGGAGGCTGGGTCGGGCACTCCGCCGCATCGGTGTTCGCGGGATCCGTCAGATGGTCAGCGTCTGACCCGGGAAGATCAGGTCCGGGTTGTCGCCGACGACGCGCACGTTCTTGCTGTAGAGGGCGTCGGTGTCGACGCCGTACCTGGCCGCGATGTCGCTCAGGGTGTCACCGCTCCGGACGGTGTAGCTGCCGCCCGCGGTGTTCTTCGGGCTCGACGGCGCGGACTGCGCCGGCTTCGCCGACGGCCGGCCCGCGGCCGGGTCGGCGGCCTTGGGCGCCTGCTGCTTGGCCGCCGGCGCGGCCTGGGCCGGCTTGACGGCGGGCTGGGCCACCTTCGTCGGCGGCTTGGGGGGCTTGGCGGCCGGCTTGGCGGCCGACGAGGTGTCGACGGCGGCCGGGGCGCCGCCCTTGCTCAGCCCCGCCTTCCTGGAGCAGACCGGCCAGGCGCCCGGACCCTGCGAGGCGAGGACCTTCTCGGCGACGGCGATCTGCTGCGCCCTGGTCGCCTGGTTGGCCTGGGGGGCGTACGCGGTACCGCCGTACGCCTTCCAGGTGCTGGGAGAGAACTGCAGGCCGCCGTGGAACCCGTTTCCGGTGTTGATGCTCCAGTTGCCGCCGCTCTCGCACTGGGCGACGGCGTCCCAGGCGGATTCCGGTGCGGCGGAGGCCGAGGTGGCCGTGACGAGGCCGACCACCGGCAGGGCCGCGGCAGCGGCGCCCGCGACGACCGCCATCCGCACACGGTTGCGCTTGGTGGTGGTCTCGGTGGCAGCGGTGGTCTCGTGACGGGGATTCATGCGGATCCTCTCGACAAGCCCCGGGCGGGCAGGCGGAACCAGGCCCGGGACATGGGCCGGTCGTGTTCGCTCACCTCACTCGACGGCGGCCGGGCACGCGTCGGACGTGCCCTGCCGCCCCGGTCACCTCCGCTCGCCGACGGCCTGTTCGAGCCGGCCTGGTCGGCAGGCACCGCCCTCGCGCCGTGGGTCAGTCGGCGGGCAGTGCGTCGGGGTGAACCCGGGTGGCGCTCGTTGCGCCGCCAATGAAGCTAGGGGCAACCCCGGGGCTCAGCAAGCAATTCTTCTACGCCGCAGGTCAGTTGACTGTTACCGGCGGTATCGATCAAGAAACGACGCCCGGTTCGACCGGTTTTGACCGCATTTCCAAGATCAAATGGTCACTTTCCGTGCCCTCGCTCACACCTGTCCATTCGCAAGTGCCGGCACACCATCGACGCGCCGCGACGGATCACTGACGGACCGTCACCAACGCAGCCGGAGTTCCCGGTTCCGTGCGGCCGTCGAGTGGGATCGCCCACATCGACCACACTCCGTGATTGAACGAACGCGCTCAGCTCCGGCCGTCGAGCTCCGCGTCCCGCGCCAACAGCGCCGCCTGGACCCGGTTCTCGCAGCCCAGCTTGGCCAGGATCCGGCTCACGTAGGTCTTCACCGTCGCCTCGCTCATGTGGATCCGGGCCCCCGCGTCGGCGTTGGACAGTCCCTCGCCGAGCAGTGCCAGCACCTCCAGCTCGCGCCCGGTCAGCACCTCCAGCCGGCGCCGGGCCGCGGCGCTGCGGGCGGCCAGCGAGCCGCTGCGCCCGGACGCGAGCGAGTCGACGATGTGCCGGGTGGCCGCCGGGGAGAGGAAGGCGTTCCCGCCGGCCGCCGCCCGGACCGCCTGGATCAGCTCGTTCGGCGCGGTGTCCTTGAGCAGGAAGCCGGCGCCGCCCTCGGTCACGGCGCGCAGGACGTTCTCGCGCTCCCCGAAGGTGGTGAGGATCAGCGCCCGCGCGCCGGGGGCGACCTTCGGCAGCTCCCCGAGCGCCGTCAGCCCGTCCATCACCGGCATCTGGATGTCCAGCAGCACCACGTCCACCCGGTGCGCCCGCGCCAGCTCCAGCGCCTCCCGGCCGTCGGCGGCCTCGGCGACCACCTCGATGTCGGCGGCGGAGCCGAGGATCATCCTGATCCCGGCCCGGATCAGCGGCTCGTCGTCGGCGACGAGGACTCGGATCACGCTGGTCATCCCCTCGAACAGTGCTGCGGCTGCGGCACCATCCTCACATCACCGCCGACCGGACCGGACACCCGGCCCCCGGCTCCCGGGGCTGCCCGCGCGGGCAGCCCCGGTCAGTCCGGGTCAGCCGTGGTCGACGTACTCCTGCTTGTCCACCAGCGCCCCGTCCTTGAAGCAGAACCGCGCCACGTGCTGCTCGTCCCAGCTCTCACCGGGCGTGCCGTCCAGGATGTACCACCGGCACTGCGCCCCGTCCGGCGGGGTCGGCCCGGTGCCCTTGTACTCATCGGTGAAGAAGCCGTTGCCGGAGGGCAGTTCGCGCATCACCGCGGCCTGCGCGGTACCGACCTCGATCCGGTCGTACTGCGGCTTCTTCACCGTCGCGTCGCGGCTGCCGTCCACGAAGGCCACGACGCCCCAGACCAGCAGCCCCAGCACGGTCAGCCCGACCGCCACCACGCCGACCGCGCACCCCAGCGCCGGACTGCGGCGCTCGCCGTCCACCCCGTCGGCCGTCGGCAGGCCCTCGAACACCCAGTCGTCCACGCCGGCCGCGGCGGCGGCGCCCTCCTTTCCGCCCTCCGCCCCCTCGTACGGCAGCACGGCGGCCAGCCGGAAGCCCTGCTCGGGCGTCAGCCCGGCATGCACCATGCCACCGACCAACCGGACGCGCTCCCGCAGCCCGGTCAGCCCCTGACCGCCACTCACGGCCTGGCCCGCGCCGGTGCGCGCGCCCACGAGCTCCGGCGCACGCTCGTTGGTGACCTCCACCACCAGCGCGTCCGGCTCGTACCGGAGCGCGACGCCGATGGGCGCGCCGGGGGCGTGCTTGTGGGCGTTGGTGAGCGCCTCCTGCACGATCCGGTACGCCGCGTGGTCGACCGAGGCCGGCAGCGGGCGCCGCTCGCCCTCCCTGGTGAGCACGACCGCCGCCCCGGCCGCCCGGGAGGAGTCCACCAGCCCGTCGATCCCGTCCACCCCGCCCCGGGCCGGCGCCGCACCCGCCGCACCCGCACCCGCACCCACCGCGCCCGACGCGCCGGCGGCACCCGCCGCCCCCGCCATCGGCGGCACCGCCGTCGACTCGTCGTGCAGCACCCCGACCACCTCGCGCAGCTCGCGCATCGCCGCGACCGCGGCCTGCCGCAGCACTCCGACCGCCTCCCGCTGCCGGTCGGTGAGCGTGCGGTCCACCTCCAGCGCGCCCGAGTGCACCGAGATCAGCGCCAGCTGGTGGCCCAGGCTGTCGTGCATGTCCTGGGCGATCCGGTGCCGCTCGCGCAGCCGCGCCTGGTGCACCACCATGACGCGCTCGCGCACCAGCTGGTCGTTGCGCTCGCGCAGCGCGTCCAGCAGCGCGCGCCGCTGCGCGCGGTAGCGGCCGTAGAGCCCGGGCAGCACGGCGAGCAGCAGGAACCCGCCCAGCGACAGCCCCAGGACGAGCTTGGGCGAGACCGAGCCGGCGTCCTTCAGCACACCGGTCGCGGTGAACAGCACCCAGCCCAGGACGAAGGTGCCGACCAGCGTCCAGACCCGGCGGATCCGCGCCCCGGCGGCCCAGCCCGCGCAGACCAGCAGCAGCACCGAACCGGCCGACCAGCCGGAGGCGGCCGAGGCGGCCAGCAGCACGGTGACCGGCAGCCCCCGCCGCAGCACCCACAGCACCGCGACGCCCAGCCCGAACGGCACCGCCAGGCCGGTGCTGTCGGCGGCGACCTCCAGCAGCGCGGCGAGACCGCCCATCAGCAGGGCGAGCGCGGCCTCGCCCACCACCCGGCGCGGCCGCCAGGGCCCCGGCAGCGCCGTCCGTACCGCCTTCTTCCAGGCCCGCGTGATCGCATCCACCCGTCGAGGCTAACCGGCCGGCCGGAACCTCCGCCGTCCACCTTCGTCGTCGTCGGCACCGACGAAAGTCTCCCGGTCACACCGGCGGCGACGGCGGCCCGGCGGTGTCCGGACCGAAGGCCGTCAGCAGCAGCGCCACGTCGTCCACCCGGCGGGCGGAGCCGACTTCGCGCAGCAGCCGCTCGGCCTCCTCCTCCAGCCCCTCCCCCGGCTCGGCCCGGGCCATCGCGGCCCGCAACCGGTCCACGCCCTGGTCGATCGCCACCGCCGGATCCTCGACCAGCCCGTCCGTGTACAGGGCCAGTACCGAGCCCGGCCGCAGCCGCAGCTCGCTGACCGGGTACTCGGCCAGCTCGTCCACTCCCAGCAGCGGCCCGCCCGCCGCGTACAGCGCCTCGGCCCGCCCGTCCGGGTGCCGCAGCACCGGCGGCATGTGCCCGGCGCGGGCGATCCGGGCGGTGCCGTCGGCCGGGGTGAGCCGGACCAGGCAGCAGCTGGCGAGCAGCCCGGGGTCGAGGTCGAGCAGCAGCCGGTTGGTGCGGGCGAGCACCTGGTCGGGCGGGTCGTCGCCGGTCGCGAAGGCGCGGACCGCGCTGCGCAGCTGGCCCATCGTGGCGGCGGCGCCGACGCTGTGGCCCTCGACGTCGCCGATCACCAGGGTGACGTCCCCGTCGGTGACGATCACGTCGTACCAGTCGCCGCCGATCTCCATCCCCTGGGTGCCGGGCAGGTAGCGGGCGGTGATCCGGATCCCGGGCACGGCGGGGAGCCGGTGCGGCAGCAGCGCCTGCTGCAGCCCGCGGGCCAGCGTGAACTCGGCGTCGTACAGCCGGGCGCGCTCCAGCGCCTGGGCGATGAAGCCGCCGAGGGCGGTGAGCAGGCCGCGCTCCTCGACGGTGAACGGGCGCGGACGGTCGAAGCCGAGGATGCAGCTGCCGACCGGCCGGCCGGAGGCGATCAGCGGCAGGAACGCCCAGGCACCCATCTCGTCCAGGGCGAGGCCGGGGTAGGCGGCGGCGAGTTCGCGCACCGACTCGAAGAAGATCGGGGTGCCGGTGCTGAGGGCCTCCGCGCCCGGGACGCGGGCGTCGATCTGGGTGCCCTCGAAGCTGTCCAGGAAGCCGTCCGGGTAGCCGACCTGCGAGACCAGCTGCAGGTGCTGGTCGCGCACCGTGTAGATGGCCAGCTCCTCGCCGCCGAAGGCCGGCAGGATCTCCTCGGCCACCGCCCGGCAGACGTCGCGCACGGTGACCGCCTCGGTCAGCGCGCTGGCCAGCTGGAGCAGGTGGTGGGTGCTGCCGACGCCGGTGCGGACGGCCGGCGGCGGCATCGCCGGCGGCTCGGCGGCGCCCGGCGGCGGCTCGGCGGCGACCACCCGGCCGGTGACGCCGTGCGCGTCGGGGTAGAGCGAGAAGGCGAGCCAGTCGTCCGGCGGGCAGGCCGCCAGGAAGGTGGTGGGCCGCTTGGAGAGCAGCGCCGCGCGGTAGCGGTTCTCGTAGAAGGGGTCGGCGAGCCAGGGCAGCACGTCCCAGGGGTGGTGGCCGATCAGGTCCTCGCGGCGGGCCCGCAGCAGCGCCTCGGTGGCGCGGTTGGCGTACCGGATCCGGCCGTCCAGGTCGAGCGAGAACACGCCCTCGCGCAGTCGCTCGACGGCGGCCGCGGCGGCGGTCAGGCTCCGGACGTCCAGCACGGCGCCCACCAGGTGGGTCCGGCCGTCGGAGATCGCCTCCGGCACCCGCGCCCACAGTTCCACCGGGTACGGCAGGCCGTCCGGCCCGAGCACCCGGACCCGGGCGGCCAGCACCTCGCCGTTCCGCAGCGCCGTCCGGGCGGCGGCCCGGAACTGCGGCAGGTCGCCCGGGGCGATCCGGCCGTTCAGGGCGGCCACCGTGCCGTCGAACGCGCCCGGCCCGAACCCGAAGATCTCCCGGAACCGCGCGTCGGCGGAGAGCGCCCCGGTGGCCAGGTTCCAGTCGAACAGCCCGACCCGGGTGGTCGGCACCGACGGCGGCGTCAGCTCGACCACCGCCGGGTCCCCGCCCGGCTCCACCGGCTGCCCGGCCGCCTCCAACGCGGCCAGCCCGTCGCCCAGTTCGGCCGCGGCGGCGGAGATCGGCGGGCCCGCCGACTCCGGCACCCCGTCGTCCGAGACGGGCCACAGCGCGCTCAGCACCCCGAACCGCCGTTGGCCGTGCTCCACCGGCACGCAGGCGGACGCGAAGTCGTACGGCAGGCCGACCGCGAGCTGCGGGAAGCGCCGCATGGTGTCCTCGCCGCCGGAGAGCACGACCCGGTGCCCGGTCCGGAAGCAGACCGCGACCGGCAGCGGCCCGGTCGCCGCGATCCGCCGGAACGGGCTCATCACCGACAGCGGCACCCCCGCGATCGTCCGCAGCACCAGCGACCTGCGGTCCCGCGACACCAGGTACACCATCGCGCCGTACGCCCCGGTGGACCCGAGCACCCCGCGCACGGCGTCCGCGAGCAGTTCGTCCCGGAGGTGGTCCGACGGCCGGACCTTCTCCGGCGCGGACGGTGGGACGGCCCGGCGCACCACCGCGTCGGCCCCTGGCTCCCGCGGCCGGTCCTGCCCCGACCGCGCCCCAGGGGCCCCACCGGCCGCACGCGGATGGCGCATGCTCTTTTGCTACGCCGGGCCCGGAACGGTGTCAAGGCGAGCCGGCCCCGCCCCGAGCTGCCGCGCCGCCCCGATGGCCCCAGCATGGACGGCATGCCGAACACCTCCCGCCGCACCACCGTGGTCAACCTCAAGGGCCACCGCGACGACCCCGACTACCGGGACGCCGTCTACGTCGGCCGGGCCGTGCACCGCGGCGGCTGGCACCTCGACGAGTCCCCCCTGCACTGCCCGTACCGCCCGGGCCCCGACCTCACCCGCGAGCAGATGGTCGCCAGGTACCGCGACTACCTGCTCGCCCGCCCCGAGCTCCTCGCCCTCGTCCCGCCCCTGCGCGGCCACCGCCTCGCCTGCTGGTGCGCCCCGCTCCCCTGCCACGCCGACGTCCTCGCCGACCTCGCGGACCACCCGCCGGACCGGCCCCCGGCACAGCCCTGACGACCGGCGCCCCGGCGCCGCTCGCCTCCTTTCCCCCCTCTCCTCCCTCCACCGCGTCGCCACCCGCCGATCCGCGGGTTCCGGGCGGTTCGAGGGCTGTTCGATATCCTCCGGGCGGGTGGCGGCGTGGGGCCGCCGGTGGGGAAGCGAGAGCGGTATGCAGTCGCCGTCGTCCGGGAACGCCGCGCACGGGACGTCCTGGCAGTGGGACGGGGAGGAAGACAGCGACGGCGCGGCGGCCGAGGACGTGATCGGCGGGGGCGGGGACGGGCGGCGGCCGAGCCGGCGCCGGCTGCTGATCGGGGCCGGGGTGCTCGCGGCGGGCGGGGCCGGGTGGGCGTTCGGCCGTTCGGGTGCCGGCGAGGCGCTCCCCCCGCCGAAGCCGACCCGGCCGCAGCCCACCGCCCTCTCCGGGCCGACTCCCGTCTGGACCTACCGCGGCCCCGAGGTGATGACCCCGGCCCGGCTCACCGGCCCGCCGGGCCGTCCGGTCTACCTGTCCAGAAACGGCCTGCAGGTGCTCGACCCCGCCCGGGGCACCGCCGCCCGGCTGCTGGTCTTCGACCCGCCGGACAGCCGGGACTGGCCCAGCGACCTCGACCTGCTCGGCAAGGTCGTGATCGGGCCCGACCTCCTCTTCACCACCACCTACGAGGGCCACCTCGACGCCCGCCACTTCACCGACCCCGCCGCCGACTGGAGCCTGCCGCTGCCCGACGAGCTGCGGGGCCAGACCCGCCTCACCGGCTACGACCGCGGCATCCTCTACGGCTACTCCTGGGGCCGCCCCGGCCCCGACGACGCCCGGCCGGACAACCGCCTCTTCGCCCTGCGGGTCGCCGACCGCTCCTTCCTCTGGTCCGTCCCCACCGACCACGAGGAGCAGCCGGTCACCCCCGCCACCAGGATCGGCGGCCAGGTCGTGGCCTGCGTCCGCTTCCTCGGCTTCCGCGCCGAACTGGTGGCCCGGGACGCCGCCACCGGCCGCGAGCTGTGGACCGCCCCCGGCGACGAGGACCTGCGCTGGTGCGCCACCGGCTCGCAGGACGTCTACGTCCCCGACGGCAACGGCGGCGTGCGCATGCTGCGCCCCACCGGCGAACCGGGCTGGACGTACTCCCCCGCCCGGGGCGAGTCCTGGCGGGCGCTGCCGCCCGTCCCGGACGGCGCCCGGGTGTACGTCCCGACCGACCACGGCATCGTCACCTGTCACGACGCGGTCACCGGCGCGGTGGTCTGGACCTGTCGGCTGCCGTTCCTGCTGGACCGCCGCAGCCGTCCGGTGGTCGCGGCGAACACGCTGTTCGTCCCGGGTACGGCGACCGGCGGGGTCAGCGCGATCCACACCCCGACCGGCCGGCTGGGCTGGACCTTCCACGACTCCGGCCCGGGCAAGGACGTCTGGACCGTCGCCACCGACGGCGGCCGCCTGTACGCGGGCCACGACGACATCCTGCACGCCCTCCCGCTGAGCTGAGCGGCTCTCCGACGCGGCGCCGACCGCCCCCCCCCTGAGCCGAGCGGTGGCCCGGCACTGAGCCGACCGGCTCCCCGACCCGGCAGGATGGCCCGATGCAGGTACGCCCGATCTCCCCCGACAACCTGGCCGAGCTCCTCGCCGACCGCGTCACCACCCTGCCCGACGCCACCGGGCGCCGACTGCGGGTGGCCGTCGACGGCGCGGCGGCCGCCCGCCCCGAAGTGCTCGCCGACGCCCTGGTGGAGCCGCTGCGGCTGCGCGGCCGCCCCACGCTGCGGGTGTCGGCGGCCGACTTCCTGCGCCCGGCCTCGATCAGGCTGGAGTACGGCCACCACGACGCGGACGCCTTCCACGACCTCTGGCTGGACGACGGCGCCCTGCTGCGCGAGGTCCTCGACCCGCTGGAGCCCGGCGGCAGCGGCCGTGTCCTGCCCACCCTGCGCGACCCGGTCACCGACCGCTCCACCCGCGCCCTCTACACCCTGCTCCCGCCGAACGGCGTGCTGCTGCTGGACGGACCGCTCCTGCTCGGCCGCCGGCTGCCGCTGGACCTGACCGTCCACCTCGCCCTCACCCCGGCCGCCCTGGCCCGCCGCACCCCCGCCGACCAGCAGTGGACCCTGCCCGCCTTCGCCCGCTACGACGCGGAGACCGCCCCCGCCGAACTCGCCGACCTCACCGTCCGGATGGACGACCCCCGGCACCCGGCGCTGGTGGAGGCTCGGTAGCCCCGCCTCACCGCCACTGCGTCCTCCCCCGGCCGGCCCGGGCGGCCTCCGGAGCCGGACCGCGCTGGCAGTACGGGCACCAGAACACCGCCCGGTCGCGCGGCGGCGAGCCCTGACGTCCGGTCACCACCGGGGTGACGCAGCGCGGGCAGGGCCGGCCGGCCCGGCCGTAGACCCAGTGCTGGTAGCCGGGCCTGGTGTCACCGGTGGTGATGTGGCCGGGGCGCAGCTTGTTGGCTTCCAGCATCCGCTGGGCGCGCTCCACCAGCCGTTCGGGGTGCGGGAGTTCGCCGACCTCGGTCCACGGTGTCACGCCGGCCACGAAGCACAGTTCGTTGGCGTAGACGTTGCCGATCCCGGCCAGGTTGCGCTGGTCGAGCAGGGCCTCGATGACCGGGCGGCCGGGCCGGGCGAGGAGCCGGCGGACGGCCTCGACCGGGTCCCAGTCGGGGCCGAGCAGGTCCGGGCCGAGGTGGCCGACGATCCGCCGCTCGTCGCCGGTGCGCAGCAGTTCGACGACGGGGAGCCGGTAGCCGACGGCGGTGCCCCGGTCGGTGCCGAGGACGGCCCGGATCTGCCAGTCGGGGCCGCCGGTCCACCGCTCGCCCGGGCGGTAGAGCTCCCAGCGGCCGTCCATCCGGAGGTGGGTGTGCAGGGTGAGGCCGCCTTCGAGCCGGGTGAGCAGGTGCTTGCCGCGCGGGGTGACCTCCAGCACCCGGCGGCCGGCGAGTTCGGCGGTGGCGTGGGCGGGCACCCGCAGGTCGGCGCTGGTCAGCGGCTGTCCGGCGAGGGCCTCGTGCAGCCGGGCCGCCACGCGGTAGACGGAGTCACCTTCTGGCATGCCTCCATCCTCTCCCGCGCGGCGGCCCGGCGACGACCGGCCCCCGCCTCCCTGCCCACCGCCCTACTGCGGGGCCTGGCCCTCGCGGACCACGACGACCGGGCACGGCGCGTGCTCGGTGAGGTGGCGGCTGACCGAGCCGAGCAGCACGCCGGAGAACCCGCCGAGGCCGCGGCTGCCGACCACCAGCAGCGCCGCGCCCTCGGCCGCCTCCAGCAGGGCCTTGGCGGCGTTGCCGGGCATCACGCTCTCGCTGATCCGCACGGCCGGGCTGTCACCGACCACCTTGACGACGGTGTCGGAGAGGGTCTTGCCCGCGAGCTCCTCCGGGTTGACGGTCTCGGTGGTCGGCACGGGCTGCCCCGCCCAACCGTAGAAGGCGGGGTACTCCCAGGCGGCGATGGCGTTGACGGTGCCGCCGACGGCCTTCGCGTAGTCGACCGCCCAGCGCAGCGCCTGCTCCGAGGCGGGCGAGCCGTCCACGCCGACGACGATCCGGGGAATGGCGCTCATGGCCTTGCTCCTTCACTTTCTTCTGTCGGCCGGTGCAGCCGGGTGGGGCTCCTGACCGGTCCCGCCCCTTCGAACATAGGTCACACCGGGCCTGCGGCCGGTCTTTGCCGCGCCGACCGTGGCGCGGCCCGGCCCGCCGCCTGAGCGACGGATTCCGACTCAACTCCGGTAGGCAGCCCAGGAGTTCGCCATTCGCTGGGCCTGTCCGGAGGTGAACTGGCTCATGCACTCGTCGTAGCTGTAGTCCATGAAGTTGTGGATCGGGTCCAGGCCGACGCCGGGGCAGGTGTCCCGACCCTCGGGGCAGCCGAAGGCCGCGCTGCGCTCGGGCGGGGTGTCGGCCACGTAGTCGCCCGGGGGCAGGCAGCCGCCCTGGAAGGTGTGGAAGAGGCCGAGCCAGTGGCCGGTCTCGTGGGTGACGGTGTTGCCCTCGTTGTAGTGGGTGGCGGAACCGCCGGGCAGCGAGGCGTCGAGCACGACCACACCGTCGTCGGTCGGGTCCGACCGGTACTCGTTCGGGAAGGTCGACCAGCCGAGCAGGGACTGCCCGAGGTGGGCGGTGTAGAGGTTGAGGGTGCCCTGGTCGCCCTTGCGCAGGGCGGTCTTCATCTCCCGCTCGGCAGCCGAACCGGGCGTCATGCCGGTGTACCAGGAGGCGTTGTCGGTCCGGTCGGTGCCGGCCAGCTCGAACCGGAACTGGGTCGGGGTGTTGCCCTCGCCCTGGCCGCCGTAGGTGGCGTTGAGGTGGTCGATCTGGTCAGCGACCGCGCGGTCGTCCAGGTTCCCGGAGTCGCCGGCGTGGATCACGTGGACGTAGACCCGGACGGTGGTCGGGGAGCCGATCTGCGCACGGGCGGTGCCGAGGCCGGCGAGCCGGTCGTCCAGGTCGGCCTGCATCGCCCGGGCCCGGGCCGCGCTGACGGCGTTCGGGTCCTTCCCGGCCTGGCTGCCGGCCGGCTTCCGGGCGGCGGCCCCGCTGTCGGCGGCGTCGGCGGCCCCGGCGGCGGCGCCGTCGCAGACGGTCGTCGGGCCGACGGCGGCGGCGCGCTGCGGAGCCGGCGCCGCGAACTGGCTCAGGCCGGCGGCGGCCACCAGCACGGCGGCGCAGGGGAACAGGCGGGGGGCACGCGAGCGCACCCGGGCAGTACGGCGCATCTGCGCTCCTGACGGGGGAGTCGACGGGGGTCTCGGCCACGCCCTGGCGTGCTCCGGCCGGACCCGCCGGCCCGGTGCCCGGCGCGGACTTGCCGAGATTACGACGCCGAGAAGTCGATCTCCCGCAGGGCGCGCGCGGCGGCCCGGTCGAGTACCACGGCCGACGCACAGCCGGCCGGCAGCCGGCCGGCCCCGATCCACCGGCGCAGCCGGGCGACCCCGGAGCGGTGCCGGGCGAAGGCGTAGCGGGAGACGCCGCGCCCGCGCCGCCGTTGCCCGGCCAGCGCCTCGGCCGGGTCGACGTCGAGCAGCAGCAGGTGCACCCGGCGGCCCTGGCCGGCGGCGGCGCGGGCGAGCCAGGCCCGTACCCAGGGCAGCGTGCCGCAGTCGTGCACCGCGAGCGGACCGCCGTCCAGCACGGCGCGGCGCAGCCGCCGGTAGTGCGCGAGCCGGGCGAGCGGACGGTAGAGGGCGTACGGGAGGCGGCCCGGCAGCCGGGCCGCGTACTCCTCGCGGACCAGCTGGGAGTCGATCAGCGGGGCGCGGACGCAGCGGCGCATCAGGGTGCTCTTGCCGCTGCCGGGCAGGCCGGTGACGACCAGCAGGTCACCGGCGGGGTAGTGCAGGACCGTCGGGCCCGGTCCGCGCAGCTCGTGCAGCGCGGGCGGGTCCTGCGCGGCGGGCGGGTCGTGCGACGGGGGCAGGACGAGGCGTTCCCCGGCGGTGCGCGGCGGCGGGACGCCCGGCACCGCCGCCCGCGCCGTTCTCGTCCCGCTCACCGGTTCTCCCCCCGCCGTTCCCTCCCCAGGAGCATGGCGCATTCCCAAGAACGAGTAAAGGGCGGAGGTCACGACGGGCCTGGTCGGATCCTCGGTCGGGTCCTCGCCGGGGCCGCCCCGGCGAGGACCCGACCGGGCCCGGTGGTCAGCCGAGCTGCGGGGCGATCCGGGAGGCGATCAGCTCCAGGTGGTCGAGGTCGTCCAGGTCGAGGATCTGCAGGTAGATCCGCTCGCTGCCGACGGCCGCGAACCGGCCGATCCGCTCGACCACCTCGTCCGGGGTGCCGGCCAGGCCGTTGGCCTTCAGCTCCTCGACCTCGCGGCCGATGGCGGCGGCCCGGCGGGCCACCTCGGCGTCGTCCCGGCCGACGCAGGCGACCAGGGCGTTGGAGTAGACCAGGTCGTCGGCCGAGCGCCCGGCCTGCTCGACGGCGGCGCGGACCCGGCCGAACTGGGCGGCGGAGTCGTCCACCGAGGCGAACGGCAGGTTGAACTCGTCGGCGAAGCGGGCGGCCAGCGCCGGGGTGCGCTTCGGGCCGTGGCCGCCGACCAGCACCGGGATGCGGTCCTGGGCGGGCTTGGGCAGCGCGGGCGAGTCGGTCAGCGTGTAGTACTCGCCGGCGAAGTCGAAGGTGTCGCCGAGCTTGGTGTTCCACAGCCCGGTGATGATCGCCAGCTGCTCCTCCAGCCGCCCGAACTTCTCCTTGGGGAAGGGAATGCCGTAGGCGGTGTGCTCGGCCTCGTACCAGCCGGCGCCGAGGCCGAACTCGACCCGGCCGCCGCTCATCGCGTCGACCTGGGCGACCTGGATCGCGGTGACGCCGGGCAGCCGGAAGGTGCCGGCGGTCATCAGGGTGCCGAGGCGGATGGTGCGGGTGTCGCGGGCGAGGCCGGCCAGGGTGATCCAGGCGTCGGTGGGGCCGGGCAGGCCGTCGACGTCACCCATCTTCAGGTAGTGGTCGGAACGGAAGAAGGCGCTGAAGGCACCGAGCTCCTCGGCGGTGCGGGCCACCTTCAGGAGGGTGTCGTAGCTCGCGCCCTGCTGCGGTTCGGTGAAGATGCGGAGATCCATGCCGACCATTCTGGTACCGACCACCCGGCCGTGAGCGCACGGAACCGGCCAGACCACGGAACGTGCCGGCCGCTCGCCCCGGGTGGCCAAGGTCTCAGCACGGAAGCGTCACGCCCGACCGTTCCCGCCGGGGGCTCGCCTACCGTGGACGGATGTTCGCGACCCCCGACGAATCCTTCCGGCCCTCCCCCGACGGGCCGGCCGGCTGCCCGCTGCCCGGCATCGTGACGGCGTTCACGCCGCGGCTGGCCGAGTTCGCCTTCGAGCCCGGCTTCGTCGCGGCGGTCGACCAGCACGCGGCGATGCTGCGCGAGCTGCTGTACGCGCAGGGGCCGGAGCTCGCGCCCCGGCCCCTGGACCGTGAGGAACTGGCGGACTACACCCTGGGATTCCTGGACGCGCTCACCGAGATCGGCTGGCGGGAGCCGGTCGGCTACGACTACGCCGTGCTCCGGCTCACCGCGATCTGCTGGCTGGTGCGCGAGCAGGGCCTGCTGGAAGCCTGAGGCTCCGCCCGCCCGTCGCCGGTCCCGCCAGCCGTCCCGTCGCCCGTGCTGTCAGCCGTCCGTCGCCCGTCCCCGTCACCGTCACCGGTCCTCGCCGGGCTCGGCGCCCGGGGCCGGCGGGATGCCCGGTGCGGGCGGGGTGCCCCGGCCGGTCTGGGCGGTCGGCCGGACCGGCTGGTTGGCCAGCGCGTCGGAGCGGCCGGCCTGGTACGCGCTGCCGCGCAGCTTCGCGGTCTCCTGCTCGGCACTGTCCAGCCACCGCTCCCAGCGCTGGCGCATCGGCATGATCAGGCCGCCGCCGACCCCGACCACCAGCACGCCGGTGATGGTGGCGAGCACGGCGATCAGCAGCGGCGTGGTGATCGCGGTCGCGATCCCGACCTGTCCCAGGGCGGCGATCACGCCGAGCGCGACGATGAACGACCAGGCCGTGGTCGCGACCGCCCGGCCGTACGAGGCGCCGGAGAGCGAGTTGCCCACGATGTCGCGCACGCCGTTGGCGATGGCCATCGCGACCACCACGATCACGACGGCGACGATGGCACGGGGCAGCCAGGCGACCACGCTGTGGATCATCACGCTGATCGGGTTCGGGCCGAAGACGCCGAACGCCGGCTGCAGGGCCATCAGCAGGATGATGTAGGACACGACCTTGCAGACGATGCCGGTCAGGTCGTACTTCGAGCCGGCCAGGCGCGCGGCCATCCCGGACCGCCGCGACCCGTTCCGACCCGAGCCTGCGCATCACCCGGTCGAGCAGCTTGGCGAGGGCCTTGGCCACGAACCAGCCGATGACCAGGATCACCAGGAAGGCGATGAACTGCGGGATGACCTTGGCGATCTTGGACCAGGCCTCGGTGAAGCCCGATCCGAAGTCGACGGACAGTGCGAGCTGCTGAGCCACGAAGTCCTCCACTCGGTGACACGGCGCCACGAGCGGGCGCGGCGGCCCCCGCCCTTCGTGGATAGCAGGCCCCCCTCCGGGCCGCGCGCGCCCGGTGTCCGGGATGGTCCCCTCGGGTGAACGGCCGGCCGGTCCGCACGCGTACAGTGGCGGTCCGGGGGGCGGGCTACGGGGGCGGGACGGACAGGACGGTGCGGCAGTGAGCGGTACGACGGCGGACAGCGCGGTGGGGCACCGGGCGCTGCACTGGCGGACCCGTCCCGAACGGGCCCGGGCCGCCGTCCTGGTGCTGCACGGCGGCGAGGAGCACAACCTCGCCCGGCCCGGCCGGCTCAACCTCCCCCTGCTGCGGATGCACGGCTTCCTGCGCTCCCTGACCGGGGCCACGGCGGAGACCGGAGTGGCCGTCGCCACCGTCCGCTACCGCCACCGGGGCTGGAACGGCGAGCGCGCCGACGCCGCCCGGGACGCGCTCACCGCACTCGACGAACTGGCCGCGCTGCTGGGCCCGGTCCCCACCGTCCTGATCGGCCACTCGATGGGCGGCCGGGCCGCCCTGCAGGCCGGCGGACACCCCTCCGTCACCGGACTGGTCGTGCTCGCCCCGTGGTGCCCGCCCGAGGACCCGTGCGAACAGCTCGCCGACCGGGACGTGCTGCTGCTGCACGGCGACCGCGACACCGTCACCCTGCCCGCCGACACCCGCGCCTTCGCCGCCCGCAGCCGCGCCGCGGGCGCCCGGGTCTGCGGCTACACCGTCACCGGCAGCGGCCACGCCATGCTCCAGCGCGTCCGCGACTGGCACCGCGCCACCACCCGCCTCACCGCCGGCCTCCTCGGGCTGCAGCCCCTCCCCGCCGAAGCCGCCTCCGCCCTCGCCCTCCCGTCCGCCTCCCCCGAAGCCCTCACCCTCCCGCTCCCCCGCCAGCCCCGCCGCACCCCGGCCCTCCCGCCCGACCTCTGACGGCCGGCCCCTTCCCGGCCGGCCCCGACCGGGGGCAGTGGGTGAAGGCGGCGGTCAGGCGGCGCCGGGGCCGGCGGTGCGGGACGCGAGGCGGCCGGCCAGGAGGGCTTCGCCGAGCGGGGTGGGGCGGTGGGTCACGGTGCGGCCGGTGCGGTCCTTGGCGGTGAGGCCGGAGTCGGCGAGGACGGTGGCGTGCTCGCTCGCGGAGGCGGAGGAGATGCCCAGGTGGGCCGCCAACTCCTTGGTGGAGCAGGGCCCGTGGGTGGCGATCGCGTCCAGGGCGGCGGCCCTGGTCTGGCCGAGCAGGGCGGTCAGGGTACGGCTGGGGGTCGGTTCGGTCTCGGCGCGCAAGGGTCCACCGATCCGGGCCGGGTAGAGGAGCACGGGCTGCTGCTCCGGGTCTTCGAAGCGGGCGATGACGGGGCGGCGGGGGCCGAACACGCAGGGCTGGAGCAGTAACCCGCGGCCGTCCAGCCGCACGTCGTGCCGGCACCGGTTCGCCAGCGGGAAGCTGAGCACCGGGCGGCGCCAGGACACCGCGGGGTGCAGCGTGCCGAGGACCCGGTCCGGCTCGGCGGTCCGGTGCCACCGCCCGTGCTCGGTGGTCACGATGGTCTCGATCTGCCGCCGGTAGGGGTCGATCGCCCGGACCTGGTAGTCGGCGGTGACGTTGCCGAGCAGCCTCCTGGCCCGCCGGTCACCGGCCGCCACGCCGCGCGCGAAGGCGCTCAACTCCCGCTCCCCGCCGACCGAGCGCAGGTGGTCGCGCAGCGGTGCCTCGGGGGCTTCGGCGGTGGCGCTCTCGGTGGCGCCCGGGTCGCGCCGCACGGCGAGGAACTCCGGGATCGCCGACGCGGTGTAGAGGTCGAACAGCAGCGCGGTGCGCGGGTTCCAGGACGCCCGCAGGTGGTCCCGCCAGCCCTCGAAGCGCGGATCACGCAGCCCGCTCACCAAGGCGTGCACGCTGAGGGACAGCTCCATCGACATGTCGGGGCGCTCCGCGACCCGGACCCGCGCCAGGTCGTCCGCACCGAAGATGATTCGCAGCACGACCGCGATCGTCACCCCGGGACCGGCACCTCCGCAAGACCGTTCGGCGAGAACCGAATCGTCCGGGCGGCGCCCCTTGCCCGCACCGGGATAGCCTCGACCGGGGCCGGGACCGCCCCGACCTGGACGTCGCGCCCGGGCCCGTCACGCCCTGGTCGCCGCGACCGGTGTCACGGCAACCGGACGGTGAACGCCGTACGGCCCGGCCGGCTGGCCGCGTCCACCGTGCCGCCGTGCGCCTGGACGACGGCCCGGACGATCGCCAGCCCGAGCCCGGTCGAGCCGGTGGCCCGCGAGCGGGCCCGGTCGCCGCGGACGAAGCGCTCGAAGACCCGGTCGAGCAGCTCCGGCGCGATCCCCGGCCCGTCGTCGGCGACGCTCAACTCGACCTGGCCGCCGGTCCGGTCGCGTTCGAGCCGCAGCTCCACGCCGGTGCCGGGCGGGGTGTGGGACCGGGCGTTGGCCAGCAGGTTGGCCACCACCTGGCTCAGCCGGTGCTCGTCGCCGCGGATCACGACCGGCTCCTCGGGCAGGGCGAGGCGCCAGCGGTGCTCCGGTCCGGCGGCGCGGGCGTCGGCCACCGCGTTGAGGGCGATCCGGGTCAGGTCCACCTCGGCGGCGGCCAGCGGGCGGCCGGCGTCCAGCCGGGCGAGCAGTAGCAGGTCCTCCACGATCGCCCCCATCCGCACCGCCTCGGCGTCGATCCGCTCCAGCGAGTGCCGGACCGGCGCCGGCACGGCCCCGGGGTGGCGCAGCGCCAGCTCGGCGTGGCCCCGCACGGCCGCGACCGGGGTACGCAGTTCGTGGCTGGCGTCGGCGGCGAAGGCCCGCAGCCGCTCCTCCACCGCGTGGCGGCGGGCCAGGGCGTCGCCGACGTGGCCGAGCATCCGGTTGAGCGCGGCGCCGACCCGGCCGACCTCGGTGCGCGGGTCGTCGTCCGGCACGCGTTCGGCCAGCAGGACCTCGCCGCTGGCGAGCGGCATCGCGCTGACCCGCTCGGCCATGCCCACCACCCGCTGCAGCGGGCGCAGCGACCAGCGCACCAGGAGCGCCCCGGCCGTGCCGGCGGCCACGACGGCGATCGCGAACACCGTCAGTTCCAGGGTCTCCAGCCGTCGGACGGTCTCCTCGGCCGGGCGCAGCGGCAGGCCGCTGACCAGCACGTCGCCGTCCCGCCCGGCGACCGCGCGGACCCGGTAGTGTCCCTGCGCCCCGCCGAGGTCGAGGGTGCGGGCCGGGCCGCCGGCCGGCAGGGCGGCGAGCGCACGCTGCTGGGCGGGGGTGAAGGTGATCCGGTCGTCCTCGTCGTCGGGGCCGTCCGTGTCGTCGGCGTCGCCGTCGACCACGCCCGCCGCGGTCACCCGGCCGCCGATCAGCCGGACGCCGAGGGTGCCCGGGGTCTGGGCCCGGGTGTCGGGGCCGGTGCCCTGGCCGGCGTGCTCCAGGCTCGCGGCGTAGCGTCCGCCGGACTCGGCGAGCTGCTGGTCGAGGCGGTCGACCAGGAAGTGCCGCAGCGCGGCGGTGGTGGCGAAGCCGACGGCGGCGCAGGTGACGACGAGCAGCACCAGCAGGCCGGCGATCAGGCGGGCGCGCAGGGTGCGCGGGGCCGGCCGGAGGCGGGTCCTGCGGGAGTCCCGCCCGGTGGCACCCGGCTTCAGGGGGCCCGGTTTCACTGCCTCCGGCCTCACGGCGTCCGGCCTCACGGCGCGGCCTTGATCAGGTACCCCGCGCCGCGCACCGTGTGGATCATCGGGCTCCGGCCGGCGTCGACCTTCTTCCGCAGGTAGCTGATGTACAGCTCCACGATGTGCGCCTGCCCGCCGAAGTCGTAGGACCAGACCGCGTCCAGGATCTGCGCCTTGCTGAGCACCTGCCGGGGGTGGCGCATCAGGTGGGCCAGCAGCGCGTACTCGGTCGGGCTGAGCTCGACGGTCTCGCCGCCGCGGGTCACCTCGCGGGCCCGGTCGTCCAGGACCAGGTCGCCGAGCACCAGCGCGTGCGCCGGCGGCCGGCCGAGCGCGGCGGGCGGGGCGGCCCGGCGCAGCAGGCCGCGCAGCCGGACGACCACCTCGGCCAGGCTGAACGGTTTGGTCACGTAGTCGTCGCCGCCCGCGGCGATGCCCGCGATCCGCTCCTCGACGGCGTCCCGGGCGGTGAGGAAGAGCACCCGCACCTCGGGCTGCTCGGCGTGGACGCGGCGCAGCACCTCCAGGCCGTCGAGGTCGGGCAGCATCACGTCGAGCACCACGGCGTGCGGGCGCCACGCCGCGGCGGCCTCGACGGCGGCCAGGCCGGTGGTCGCGCCGCGTGCCTGCCAGCCCTCGTAGCGGACGGCGCCGCAGACCACCTCGACCAGGTCCGGTTCGTCGTCGACGACCAGCACCCGCCACTCCGGGCGGTCGGCGGTGTCGTCCATGCTGCTCCCTCGGGCTCGGGCCTGGTCGGTGCCGGGCCCGCGCCGGGCCCGTGTGGGCAGCGCTCATTCTGCACCGCCGCGATGAGAAAGCCGTGAGACCTGCGGAAGCCGTTCGTAGGCCGGCACAACCGGCCTGACCTGGCCTGATGTCGATGATCAAGGGGGCGGAGCACAGGGTCGCTCAGAGGCGGCTCAGAGCTTGCGGTGCCATCGTGGGCGGCCTCGGCGGCACCCGCCGCCGGGCGCTGAGGAGGTTCCCGATGAGCACTGCCGCCGCACCGGAGTCGCGGCCCGGGCCCCGGCCGACGCCCGTTCACGGGGGTCACCGGGGCCGGCGGGCCGCGGGCCGCCCGCTGTTCGCCCTGGACCCGGCCGTCGCGCTCGGTCTGATCGCCGCCGGCACGCTCGTCGTGCTCGGCCTGTGGTGGACGGGCACGCCGTCGGTCGTCGGCGCGGCCGGCTGGCTGACCGGCGCCGGGCGGATCACCGGACTGCTCGCCGGGTACGCCGCCCCGGTCCTGCTCCTGCTGATGGCCCGGCTGCCGCCGCTGGAGCGCGGGGTCGGCGCGGACCGGTTGGCCCGCTGGCACGCGTTCGGCGGGCGCTGGCTGGTGGCCGCCGTCTCGGTGCACGTCCTGACGATCGTCTGGGGCTACGCGCTGACCGACGGGCGCGGCCTGGTCGGGGAGGGCGTGGAGATCGTCTTCCACTACCCCGAGATGATCAAGGCCACCCTGGGCACCTTGCTGCTGCTCGGCACCGGTGCGGTCTCCGCCCGGGCCGCGCGCCGCCGCCTGTCGTACGAGGCCTGGTACTACCTGCACCTGGCCACCTACCTGGCGGTGGCGCTGAGCTTCTCCCACCAGTTGGCCACCGGCGCCGACCTCGGCGGCGGCCCCGGCCAGGCCGCCTGGTACGCGCTCTACTTCGGGACGGCGGCGCTGCTCGGCTGGTACCGGCTGGCCCGGCCGTGGCTGCTCGACCGGCGGCACCGGCTGCAGGTCGCGGAGGTCCGGCCGGAGGGCCCCGGCGTGGTCTCGCTGTACCTGACCGGACAGCGGCTGGACGAACTCCGCGCCGAGCCCGGGCAGTTCTTCCGCCTCCAGTTCCAGGCACCCGGCCTGCGCTGGGCCGCCAACCCGTACTCACTGTCCGCGCCGCCGCACCCGCGGTTCCTGCGCTTCACGGTCAAGGACCTCGGCGGGCACAGCGCCGCGGTCGCCGCTCTGAGCCGGGGCACCCGGGTGCGCGCCGAGGGCCCGTACGGCGCGTTCACCGCACGGCGCCTGCGGCAGCGCCGGGTGCTGCTGCTCGGGGCGGGCGTCGGGATCACCCCGCTGCGTGCCCTGTTCGAGACGCTGCCGGGCGAGCTGACGCTGGTCCAGCGGGCCCGGCGACCGGAGGACCTGCTGTTCCGGGCCGAACTGGCCGAGGTCGCCCGGCGGCGCGGCGCGGTCGCGCACGAGCTGCTCGGCTCGCGGGAGCAGGTCGGCGACCTCGGCGCCGCGCTCGCCCGGCTCGTCCCGGACCTCGCCGAGCACGAGGTCTACCTGTGCGGCCCGGAGGCGCTGACCGCGGAGGCCGTCCGCGCGCTGCGGGCGGCGGGGGTCGCGCCGGGACGCATCCACCACGAGAACTTTTCCTTCTGAGGCCGGCCGAGTCCCGCCGAGCCGTCCCGCACTCCCGAGGAGCGTCGAATCCATGCGCCGAGCCGTCGTCACCAGCGCCGCCACCGCTGCCGGGGTGGTGCTGCTGCTCTCCCTGAAACCGCACGAGGCGACCGGGCCGGCCCCGGTGATCGGCTCGGGGGCGGGCGCCGGATCCCCCTCCGGCACCGGCTCCGGATCCGGCGTCGGCTCCGACGTCTCTCAGCCGTCGAACGCCCCGGCCTCGCCCGCGCCGTCCGGGTCGGCCTCGGCGTCCGGGTCCGGGTCCGGGGGTACCGGTGCGGCCACCCGGAAGGTCAGCGGCGACACCGTCAACACCCGGTACGGGCCGGTCCAGGTCCAGGTCACCCTGGCCGGTAGCCGGATCACCGCCGTGGACGTGGTCAAGTACCCCACCTCCGAGCGGCGCGACCGCGAGATCAACACCGCTGCCCTGCCCCTGCTCAACCAGGAGGCGATCTCCGCGCAGAGCGCCGCGATCGACGTCGTCAGCGGCGCGACCTACACCAGCGACGGCTACGTCCGCTCCCTGCAGAGCGCCCTCGACCGGGCCAAGGGCTGAGGACCCGTGCTCCGCCACGCCGAACCCGTGATGGGCACCGTCTTCTCGATCACCGTCCGCGACCCGGCCGCACGGACGGCCGACGCCCTGGAGCGGGTCGTCGAGCGGCTGCACCGGATCGACGCGGTGTTCTCCACCTACCGGCCGGAGAGCGACATCAGTCGCCTCGACCGGGGCGAGCTGGCCCCGGACGACTGCGATCCCGACGTCCGCACCGTCCTGGCCGCCTGCCGCGAGGTGGCCGCGGAGACCGACGGCTGGTTCACCGAACGGCCCGGCGGCCGGCTCGACCCCAGCGGTTGGGTCAAGGGGTGGGCGGTCGAGGAGGCGGCCGCCCTGCTGCGCGCCTCCGGCGCCCGGCAGTACTGCGTCAGCGGCGGCGGGGACGTGCAGACCAGTGGCGGGCCGTGGCGGATCGGCGTCGCCGACCCCTGGCAGCCGGGCCGGCTCGCCGCCGTGCTGGCCGGCCACGACCTCGCGGTGGCCACCTCCGGCACCGCGGAGCGCGGCGCGCACATCCTCGACCCGCGCACCGGACGCCCGGCCACCGGTCTGGCCTCCCTCACCCTGGTCGGCGCCCCGGGCACCGGCATCGCCCGCACCGACGCCTGGGCCACCGCCGCCTTCGCGATGGGCCCGGACCGCGCCCTCGCCTGGGCCACCCGCCGGCCCGGCATCGAGGCGCTGGCCGTCCTGCCGGACGCCACCAAACGCTGGACCCCGGGCCTGCCCGGCCACCTCCCGGCGAGCGGCCCGGCGGACTGGCAGTCCGCCGTCCGCTGACGGCGGGGACGTGCGGTGGCGGCTGATGAGCGGAGCTCATGAGGCGTGCTCATGAGATGAGAGGCGAACTGAGCCGAGCTCATGGGGGCTCGCCACGAGGAAGTCTCATGAGGTGACGTCATGAGGAAGTCTCATGGGACAGGCCCATGAGGTCCGCTCATGCGGCAGCCCATGAGACCCGCTCATACCTCCCGCCCCTCATGAGCTGCCCTCATCCTCGGCCGCTCGGCCGTCACCACCGCTCCTGCTGCGCCGCCCGCCAGGCCTCCCACGCCACCAGCGGCGCCAGGTACGACCAGCGCTGCGAGCCGTCGGGGCAGACACCGCCCTCGACCAGCTCGGACACCGAGCGGCGGGTGAACGGCACCCAGACCGCCATGTCGTGCTCGAACGTGCTGTGGCAGGCCTCGCGGCGGCGGTCGATCTCCGCCGCGTCGAGCCGGGCCCGGACGGTGGCGACCAGCGTGTAACAGGAGGCCGGCTCGCTCCAGCCCAGCCAGGTGATCACCGTCGGTCCGACGTCGGCCGGGAGCAGTCCCAGCTCCTCCTCCAGCGCCCGGTAAACCAAGGCGTAGAAGTCCTCGGCCGCGCCCGGCTCGTCGCGGTACTTCATGGTCTCGTTGATCCCGACCGTCCACTGCGCCGGGAAGGTGGTGACCGCCAGTGAGCGGCGGAGCAGCAGCAGTCGGCCGGCCCGGTCCCGTACCGCGACGCAGGCGCTCATCATGGTCGGCGGCGCGACGGCCACGAAGCTCGTCAGACCCTCGTCCAGTGCCTCCCGCAGCAGCCGGCCCGCCTCCGGTTCCTCCCGGCCCAGCCGGGTGGTGGCCATGCACTCCGCGTAGTCGCTCTCGGCGATGCCCACCTCGCACACCCGGGCCGCGCTGTGCTCGCCGTGATCGACCGTCAGCCGCGAGACGTACGCCGTTCGCCCCGCCGCACCGGCGGCCCGCTGGCGCGCCACCTCCTCGGCCCACCCGGCCGCGTCCAGCACGTGCGGGCGGACCACCCGCCCGTCGTACGAGGTGACCAGCGTGCCGGGGGTCAGCGGTCGGGCCGCCGACCAGGTGATCAGGGGCGCCAGCCCGTCCGCCCGCACGTCGTGCGCCCGCGCCGCCTCGGTCAGGGTCGCCCGGCGGACCCGCGGCGCCGGTACCCGTGAACCGATGCGCGAGCCGCCGTACTTGGCGAAGTCGTAGACCAGATTGGTCACCACGCCGAGCAACAGGGCTCCGCCGATCCCCAGCAGCCACTCCACCCCGGTTCCCCCCGTCGTCGTGATCCGCCCGCCGTCATGGTCCACTCACCGTCATGATCCGCCCGCCCCATTGTGGGGCCGGCGACCACCCGACGAAAGGGCCCGAACCGCGCACCGGAGCCGCGGCGGGCCGGTGCTAGGGTGATCGGGAAGTCGACTCGGAGGCACTCAACGATCGTGCGAGCAGCCGGAATCAGCGCAGCGGCCGCAGCCGCCACCGCCCGGTCGACGGTCCGCCGCTTCCCCTCCGCCGCCTGGTACACGCTCCGCTGCCTCGGCACCGGACTGGGCGCCCTGGTCGCCGTCGTCCTCCTGTGCGCCGTCCTGGTCCTCTGGCTGGTCGGCGCCGGCGTCCCGCTCCTCCCCCGCGCGCTGCAACTGCTGCGCCACTATGCCGAGTTCCACCGCCGCATGGTGGGCCGCCGGCTCGGGCGCGAGGTCCGCACGCCCTACCGCGACCACCGGCCGTCCCCGCGCGACCCGGCCGTCCGCAAGGACCTGCTCTGGCTCCTCGCCCACGGCACCGCCGGCACGGCCCTGTGCGCCGGCTCCCTCACCCTCTGCAGCCATGCCGTCAACTGGCTGACCGCGCCGCTCTGGTGGCGGCTGCTGCCGCGCGAGCGGGACGCCATCATCCTGCTGGACGTCGACTCCTGGCCGGTGGCGGCCACCGCGGCGGTCGGCGGCGTCGGCTACGCGCTGGTCGCGCTGGCCGCCGTGCCGCCGCTGGCCGACCTGCACGCACGCGCCTCCCGCCGGCTGCTGGTCGCCCGCCGCCGCGACTCGCTCGCGCAGCGCGTCCACGAGCTGACGCTGAGCCGGTCCGGGGCGCTGGACGCCCACGCCGCCGAACTGCGCCGGATCGAGCGGGACCTGCACGACGGCGCCCAGGCCGACCTGGTCGCCGTCTCGCTCCGGCTCGGCATGATCCGCCGGGCCCTCGCCCACCGCCCCGAGCACGTCGCGGAGTTGGTGGACTCCACCCAGCTCGTCGCCGAGCAGGCCCTGGCGTCCCTGCGCGCCCTGGTGCGCGGCATCCACCCGCCCGTGCTCGCCGACCGCGGTCTGACCGAGGCCGTCCGCTCGCTCGCCGCCCACTGCGCCGTCCCCACCCGGACCGACCTCGACGGGAGCGCCGGCCCTCCGCCGCGCGCACCGGCCGCAGCCGAGGCCGCGGCCTACTTCGTGGTCGCCGAGGCTCTCACCAACGTCGCCCGGCACAGCGGCGCCCGCAGCGCGCTCGTCCGGCTGCGGATCACCGCCGACGCGATCGCCATCCGGGTCGAGGACGACGGCGGGGGCGGCGCCGTCGAAGGCGCCGGAAGCGGTCTCCCCGGTCTCCGGCGCCGGGTCGCCGCCTTCGACGGGACCACCGACCTGTCCAGCCCGCCCGGGGGCCCGACCGTACTGGAAGTGGACATACCGTGCGGATCCTGATCGCCGAGGACAACGCCCTGCTGCGCGAGGGCCTGGTACTGCTGCTGACCAGCGAGGGCCACCGGGTGTGCGCGGCCGTCGAGCACGGCGACGACCTGCTGCCCGCCCTACTCGACCACCGGCCCGACATCGCCGTGATCGACGTCCGCCTGCCGCCCGGCTTCCGCGACGAGGGGCTGCGCGCCGCCGTCGAGGCCCGTCGCCGGCTGCCCGGGCTCCCCGTCCTGATCCTCTCCCAGTACGTCGAACGCGCCTACGCCACCGAGCTGCTCGCCCGGAGCGCCACCGGTGTCGGCTACCTCCTCAAGGACCGGGTCGGCCGCGCCGAGGAGTTCCTCCAGGCGCTCCGGCGGGTCGCCGACGGCGGCACCGCCATGGACCCCGAGGTCATCACCCACCTCATGGCCCGGCACACCGCCCACGACCCGCTCGCCGCCCTCACCCCGCGCGAACGCGAAGTCCTCGCGCTGATGGCCGAGGGCCACAGCAACCCCGCCATCGCCCGGCTGCTGTTCATCGCCGAGAGCTCCGTGAACAAGCACGTCGGCGGCATCTTCACCAAGCTCGGCATGCCCGCCCCCGACACCGGGCACCGCCGCGTCCTCGCCGTCCTCACCTACCTCCGCGCCCTCGCCGACCGGTAGCCGCCCGCCGCCCGGTAGCCCCCCGCCGCCCGCCGACCGATGCCTGCCGCCCCCGGCCTCCGACCGGGGCGCCGCACACCCGTTCCGCGCTCCCGGGATGTGGCGTAGCGTGGCCGGATGAACACGAACGCGTCCTCGCGGTACGACGTCGTGATCGTCGGCGGCGGGCACAACGGACTGGTGGCGGCGGCCTACCTGGCGCGGGCCGGGCAGCGGGTGCTGGTGCTGGAGCGGCTGGCCCGGGTGGGCGGGGCGGCGGTGTCCGCCCGGGCCTTCCCGGGGGTGGACGCGCGACTGTCGCGCTACTCGTACCTGGTGAGCCTGCTGCCGCGGACGATCGTCCGGGACCTCGGGCTGCGGCTGGAGCTGCGGCGCCGCCGGATCGCCTCGTACACGCCCGTCGAGCGGGACGGGAAACCGACCGGACTGCTGGTGGACGCGGGCGATCCCGGCCGGACCCGGGAGTCGTTCCGGGCGCTCACCGGCGGTGACCGGGAGTGGCAGGCCTGGCAGCGCTTCTACCGGACGACCGGGCAGGTCGCCGAGCGGGTGTTCCCGACGCTCACCGAGCCGCTGCCCTCCCGCGCGGAGCTGCGCCGGCGGATCGCGGACGACGCGGCCTGGACGTCCCTGTTCGAGGAACCGCTCGGCGCGGTGATCGAGCGGAGCTTCGCGGACGACCTGGTGCGCGGGGTGGTCCTGACGGACGCGTTGATCGGCACCTTCACCCACGCCCACGACCCCTCGCTCCGGCAGAACCGCTGCTTCCTATACCACGTGATCGGCAACGGGACGGGCGACTGGGACGTACCGGTCGGCGGGATGGGCGCGGTGACGGACGCGTTGGCCGGGGCGGCGCTGGCGGCCGGCGCGGAGATCCGGACCGGCCACGAGGTCACCGCCATCACCGCCGACCGGGCAGGCACCAGCGGCGGCGGCAGCGCCGGCACGGGCCGCGGCCACGGCGAGGCCGAGGTGTCGTACCGGGACCTGGCGCGGGGCGGCGAGGGGACGGTGGCGGCGCGCCGGGTGCTGGTGAACGCCGCGCCCGCGGTCCTGGCCCGGCTGCTGGGCGACGACCCGGGGCCCGCGCCGGAGGGCGCCCAGCTGAAGGTCAACATGGTGCTGCGCCGCCTGCCGCGTCTGCGGGACACCGCCGCGGACCCGCGCGAGGCCTTCGCGGGGACCTTCCACATCGCCGAGGGCTACCGGCAGTTGGCGACCGCCCACGCCGAGGCGCGGGCCGGCCGGATGCCCACGGCGCCGCCTTCCGAGATCTACTGCCACACCCTCACCGACCCGTCGATCCTCGGCCCGGAGGCCGTCCGGCAGGGCCTCCAGACGCTGACCCTCTTCGGCCTGCACATGCCCGCCCGGCTGTTCGGCGACCCGGCGGCGAAGGACCGTGCGCTGGCCGCGAGTCTGGCGCAGCTGGACGCGGTGCTGGCCGAGCCGATCGCCGACTGCCTGGCCACGGACGCCGACGGCCGGCCCTGTCTGGAGGCCAGGACACCGCCGGAGCTGGAGCGGGAGATCGGCCTGCCGGGCGGCCACATCTTCCACCGCGACCTCTCCTTCCCCTTCGCGGACGACGACTTCCCCTTCGCGGACGGGAGCGTCGCGGGCGCCGGTGGGAGCGCCGCGGCCCGCTGGGGCGTGGCCACGGACCGCCCGGGCGTCCTGCTGTGCGGCGCGGGAGCCGTCCGGGGCGGCGGCGTCAGCGGCATCCCGGGGCACAACGCGGCGCGGGCCGTCCTGGAGGAGGCGGCGCACCGCTGACGGAGACGGCGACGCGCCGTTGACGGGAGAGGCACCGACCGGGCACGCACGGCAGCCGGTCCCCCGTACGCCTGGCACGTCACTCCCGGTGGCGGTTTACTGAGAGTGAGCAGGGCAGGAGGGAGGCCCTCCGATGGAATGTCCGCACCCACCCGGTTTCCATGTCGAGGTCCGTGAACGCTACGTCGCCGCCGTGGCGGAGGTGACCCGCCTGGTGCGGGCCGTTCCCGAAGACGGCTGGACGGCGCCCACACCGTGCCGGGACTGGGACGTCCGCACACTGATGAACCACCTTGCCGCGCAGCACCTCTGGGTGTGCCAGGCGGTGGCCGGATACACCCCGGAGGCGATCGGCCACCGGTTCGGGGGCGACGTACTGGGCCGCAACCCCGTCGGGGTGTGGGCGATGGCCGCCGACACCGCGGTGCGCGCGCTCCACCAGCCGGGCGTGCCGGACCAGCTGGTGCACCTGCCGTACGGGGCGCGCGACGCCGGCGGGTACGCCCGCGAGCTGACCGCCGAGACCGTCGTGCACGGCTGGGACCTGGCCCGGGCCCTGGGCGAGAGCGGCCGGATGCCGCCGGGCGCCGCGGGGTACGCGCTCGCCGAGTTCCAGGGCTACCGCAACCTGGCCGGCACCGGCATGTTCGACCCGCCGCTCGTCACCGCCCCGGGGGCCGACGCCCAGGACCGGCTCCTGGCCCTCACCGGCCGTGACCCGGACTGGTCCTACGACGCGCGGACCTGACGGCCCCGCGAGCGGCCGGTCCTCCCGAACGACCGGTCCCCGCGTCCGGATCCGGACGCGGGGACGAGGGCCGAGCAAGCGAAACGGCGGCCGACGGGCCGACGGGCCGTCAGGCGCGGGCGAGCGCCCAGGCGCCGAGGCCGTTGCAGCCGCCGGCATTGTAGGTGGTGGCGCGGAAGCCGGGCGGGACGGGCGAGCCGGGGCAGGCCCACAGGCCCACGCGGGCGATGTTGTGGTACCAGGAACCGGCACCGTCGCAGCCGGCCTGCTGGTGACCGGTGATCACGTAGCCGGCCACCACCGGGGAGCCGGAACAGGTCCAGATCCCGTCGTGCGGAAGGCCGTGCTGCCAGGAGCCGATGCCGCCGCAGCCGGCCCGCAGGTGGTTGGTGATCACGTACCCGGGCACGACCGGCGAGCCGGAACACGTCCATATGCCGTCCCTGACCAGGCTGTGGCGCCACGAGCCCATGCCCCGACAGCCGGACGTCTGGTGGTCGGTGATCACGTAGCCGGCCACCACCGGGGAGCCGGAACAGGTCCAGATCCCGTCCTTCGCCGGCTGCTGGTACCAGGACCCGAAGCCGCCGCAGCCGGCGCTGTCGTGGTCCGTGATGACGTTCCCGGCGTCGACGGGCTGCCCGGAGCAGGCCCACCGGCCGGACGGCCACGCGGGCTTGGCCTCCGCCGAGGACATGCCGGAGACCGTACCGCCCAGGACGACGGCCGCGACCAGCGCGAACGCCGCCGCGGCGGCTCCGATCCCGCGACCGGCGGCCGCGGCCGCCGCTCGCTTCCACAGCTGACGGACATTCATCGTCGAACCACTCCAGACACATCGGGGGCGAGGGAAGCGTCCCGCCCGTCGGGGTGACCGACGGCGGAACGAGAGTCACCCTAAAGGGAGATGGGGTGAGAATTCGGTGGAGGTTCCAGGAAATCCGCCCCGGGGATCATCTTGTCCGAAACCCGTCATCTCGGCCGTCCCGCGACGCCCGTCCGCACCCTCCGCGCCGCTGACGACACCGACGCGGACGACACCGACACGGACGCTGCGCCGCCGAACGGCCGCGCACTGGTCACGGGCGCCCTCCCTGACGAGAATGCCGGAGCGCCGTCCGCCCGCCCGACGAGGCGGACGGCCGGTGCCACCGGCCGGGACGTGCCCGGGCGGGTGACCGGCGGAAGGACGGCGACCGGGATGGACCCCGAGTTCGGCACGCGGTTCGGCGACTACCAGAACGAGATCTACCTGAACGGGCTCGCCGGCGTGCTGCCGACGATGCCGATGACCTTCGCCGAGCTGGAGACCCGGGCCCGCTCCGCGCTGGCGCCGTCGGTGCTCTCCTACGTCGCAGGCGGGGCGGGCGACGAATCCACCCAGCGGGCGAACGTCGCCGCCTTCGACCGGTGGGGCCTGGTGCCGCGGATGATGGTCGGCGCGAGCCGGCGCGACCTCTCCGTAGACCTGTTCGGGATGCGCCTGCCGTCGCCGCTGTTCATGGCGCCGGTCGGGGTGATCGGACTGTGCGCGCAGGACGGCCACGGGGACCTCGCCACGGCCCGGGCCGCCGCCCGCACCGGGGTGCCGATGGTCGCCTCCACCCTGACCGTCGATCCGCTGGAGCAGGTCGCCGCCGAATTCGGCGCCACCCCGGGGTTCTTCCAGCTCTACACCCCCACCGACCGCTCGCTGGCCGAGAGCCTGGTCCACCGGGCGGAGGCCGCCGGTTACCGGGGCATCGTCGTCACCCTGGACACCTGGATCACCGGCTGGCGCCCGCGCGACCTGGCCATCGGCAACTTCCCGCAGCTGCGCGGCCACTGCCTGGCCAACTACACCTCCGACCCGGTCTTCCGGACCCGCCTCGCCAGGGCTCCGGAGGAGGACCTCCAGGCGGCCGTCCTGGAGTGGATCGGCATCTTCGGCAACCCGCTGACCTGGGCGGACCTGCCCTGGCTGCGGTCGCTCACCGACCTGCCGATCCTCCTCAAGGGCCTCTGCCATCCCGAGGACGTCCGCCGCGCCAAGGACGGCGGCGTGGACGGCGTCTACTGCTCCAACCACGGCGGCCGGCAGGCCAACGGCGGCCTGGCGGCACTCGACGCGCTGCCCGGCGTGGTCGAGGCCGCCGACGGCCTGCCGGTCCTGTTCGACTCCGGCGTCCGTTCCGGCGCCGACGTCGTCAAGGCCCTCGCACTCGGCGCCACGGCCGTCGGCATCGGCCGCCCGTACGCCTACGGCCTGGCGCTGGAGGGCACCGACGGCATCGTGCACGTGCTGCGCACCCTGCTGGCCGAGGCCGACCTGCTGATGGCCGTCGACGGCTACCCGACGCTCGCCGACCTGCGCGTCGAGGGCGCCCTGCGCAGGACCTGACGACACCTGACGCATCGTCGTGTCAGCGGATTCGAAGCGTGACCGGCGCCTTCGGGCGCACCGCTCACCGCCCACGGCTCACGGCTCACGGCTCGAAGCGGCGTCGGGCGGGGCGGGAGCGGCGTCCGGCGGGGTGAAGCCGACGGAGGTCAGGAGGTCGATCGCACCGCCGTAGTGGGCGGGACGATCCTGGTACAGGTCGAGGGCGACCGCCCAGGAGCGCCGGGCGGCGGCGTTCCACCCCAACGCCTGCTGCGCGGCGGCCGGTCCGGCCAGGGAGTGGGCCCGCTGGTCGGTGTACCCGGTGATGCTCCGGCCGACGGCCAGCGAGCGCGCGAAGTGGCGCAGCGCCTCGTCGGGCCGGCCGGAGAAGAACAGGAACGCGGCCTGGTTGGCCAGTACTTGGCATTCGACCGCCGGGTCCCCGGCCGCCCGAACCAGGTCGAGGGCCTGCTCGTAGTGCTGCCACGCCTGGCCCAGGTCACCGACCGCGCTCCAGGCCTGCCCCTGGTCGTTGAGGCTGCGGCCCTCGACGGGCGGGTCTTCGAGCCGGCGGGCCGCGGCGACCGCCATCCGGCCCAGTGCCACGCGCGCGGTGTGCCGACCGGTGCGGTGGAGGTTGCCCCACAGCAACGCCCGGATTTTCCAGGCGACTTCGTCGTGCCAGTGCTCGAAGGCGTGGCCGGTGAGGTCGTGGTGCGGGCGGCCCCGCGCCCGCCGCACCGCGATCAGTGCAGCGGTGCGAGCACCCCGTGGGCGTCGGCAGTGTAGGCGGTCAGGTCGGGAGGGCGCTTGAGCGGGCCGCCCACGCCGTCGAGCACCCCGGGCCGCGGGGCCGGCCACGGCCGCTGCCCGAGTCCGAGCCCGAGCCCACGCGGGCTCGGGCTCGGACTGGGGCCCAGTACGGACCCTCAGTGCAGGCCCTCAGGAAGGAGCCGTCAGCGCGGGCCGGGGTCGCTGGTGCCCGGGCGGCCGTTCTCCAGGTGACCGGCCCAGCGGCGGCGGAACGCCGGTCCGCCGGCGGCCGCGACGGTGACGTCGTACCAGCGGCTGTCGCCGCGCACGTCGAACGCGAACCGGGCCGAGGCGCCCGGGCGGAGGGTACGGCTCTGCCGCGAGCCCTTCGCGTAGGCGTTCTCGGCGGTCACCGTCCGGGCCACCGGCCCGTTGTTGGCGACCGTGACGCGCACCTGGTTCTTCGAGGCGTCGAAGAATCCGACCAACCCACTCTGCGTCGCCCCTTCGAACTCCTGCACCGAGCCGTTCGGGCCGTGGCCGACGAGGTGGTAACCGCCGGTGCCGGTCACCGGCCAGAAGTCGGCGAAGGTGTCGCCCGCCGAGACCGTGTAGCGCCTCGGGGCGGCCGTCGGCGCCGTCCGGTCGTAGACGTAGAGCCACGCGCCCGCCGAGCCCCGGTTCTCCAGTTCGAGCCGGAACTGCCCCTCGGTGTCCGTCTCCTCCTCGTTGACCCGCAGGTCGTACGGAAGCGCACGGGCCGGCCGGGTGCCCGGCTCCTGGGTGGGCATCCGCTGCGGCAGCGGCACCTGGTAGGGCTTGCCCTGCGAGGCGATCGGCGCGGGCACCGGCACCGCGACCCGCCGCCCGTCCGCCCCGGAGAAGTCGAGCGCCGAGGTGAGGTCACCGCAGACCGACCGGCGCCAGGCACTGATGTTGGGCTCCTCGATGCCGAACCGGGCCTCCAGGAACCGCAGCACCGAGGTGTGGTCGAAGGTCTCCGAGCAGACCCAACCGCCCCGCGACCACGGGGAGATGACCAGCAGCGGCACGCGCGGACCGAGGCCGATCGGCTGCAGGCCGCCCCGGTCCGCACCGGGGACCAGCGGGCTCATCTCGCCCGGGTACTTCCCGAGGTCGAGCAGTTCGTCGCCGAGGCTCGCCACCAGGTCGGCGGAGACCATGCCCTGACCACCCGGACCGCTGACCACCGGCGGCATCGGCGGGACCACGTGGTCGAACAGACCGTCGTTCTCGTCGTAGTTGATCAGGAAGACGGTCCGGCCCCACACCTCCGGGTTCGACGTGAGCGCGTCCAGCACGAGGTTGATGTAGTACGCGCCGTCCGTCGGCGTCGCGGACGGGTGCTCGCTGTACTTGTACGGCGGGACGATCCAGGAGACCTGCGGCAGCCGCCCCTGCTCGACGTCGGCCCGGAACTCCTTCAGCGTGTGGTCCGTGGCGCCCTTGTCCACCAGAGGGCCGGACGCGCCCTCGGCCACCTGGTACCGCTCGAAGAACATCAGCGAGTTGTCGGTGTAGTTGTCCGTGGGCGTGCCCGGCTCACCGGAACCGCCCTGGTACAGCTTCCAGCTGACGCCGGCCGCCTCCAGCCGTTCGGGGTACGTCGTCCAGGTGTAGCCGTTGGTGTCGTTGCGCTCCCACAGCCCGGGACCGTTCGGCTTGCGGCCGTACGCGTTGCGCGGGTCGCTGGTGCCGGTCCACAGGTAGATGCGGTTGGGGGCGGTGTCGGCGTGCACCGAGCAGAAGTACGCGTCGCAGACGGTGAAGGCGTCGGCCAGGGCGAAGTGGTACTGCACGTCCTGGCGCTTGAGGTGACCCATCGTCATGACGTCCTGCTTCTGGTTCACCCACTGGTCGTGGCGCCCCTCGTTCCAGGCGAGGTGGCCGCTGCTCCACCCGTGGTCCGTACCGGCCTGGTACTCGGTGGTGTTCCTGGGGTCGATGTACCAGGGCAGCACCTCCTGCTCCGAGGCGGGCAGGCCTCGGTCGTGGTACCGGCCGGTCCGCACGGCGGCGGCGGGCTGGTGCCAGTTCGGCCGGCCGTTCGGCAGCACAGTGGGACGCGGGTCGGCGAACCCCCGAACACCGCGCAGGGTGCCGAAGTAGTGGTCGAAGGAACGATTCTCCTGCATCAGGATGACGACGTGTTCGACGTCCTCGATCGAACGGGTCCTGCCGATCGCGGGCAGTGCCAGGGCCTTGCCGACCGCGGGTGGGAACGCGGCGAGGCCCGCGGCGGCCGCGGACGCGCCGCCCAACTGGAGGAATCGGCGCCGGTCGATGGAGGCCACGTGTTGTCCTTCCGTCATGGGTGCACGGGTGCGTGCAGGGGTCCCCGAAGGCTCGAAAAACCTAGGGCACCCGGGCGAGGCCGTACAAGGACCGCACGCGAACGCTGCGTGAGCGTTCGGCCAACTCCTGTCCCGCCGGCCTCGGGACCGACTTCGACTTCGGGGCCTGCCGGTTTCCCGGAAACGCGAAGAACCCCCATCCGGAATCCGGACGGGGGTTCTTCTCAAGAATTGTTCGGCGGCGTCCTACTCTCCCACAGGGTCCCCCCTGCAGTACCATCGGCGCTGTAAGGCTTAGCTTCCGGGTTCGGAATGTAACC
>NZ_JBFBOC010000013.1:0-192473 GCF_040685975.1 Kitasatospora sp. NPDC086791
GCTTGACCTTGCCGGTCTTCGTCACGGTGGTGAAGACCAGCGCGTCGCCGTCCCGCGCGACCCAGACCGGGGTGGCCGGCGCCCCCGCTTCCCGCGCCCGTCCCCCCACACCGCCCCGAGGAATGACCGCCATGCGAACCCGCCCGACCCTCGCCGCCGCCGCGCTCGCGGCGGCGGCCGTCCTCGCCACCGCCGTGCCCGCGGCCGCCCACGGCGACAGCGTCCACCTCGACGTCACCGGCCAGCAGAACGGCCATGTCAGTACCGTCGCCACCTGGGAGAACGACCGCGACCCGGTTACCGAGGAGTTCGCCGGCACCCTCTCCGCCACCGCCGCGGACGGCCGCGCGGTGGGCCCCTGGCGCCTGGTCGCCGTCCCGGGCCACCCGGGGACGTACACCACCCGGGAGATCCTCCCCGCCGGGCACTGGCAGGTGACCGTGGACTGCGCGTTCCCCTCCCTGGGCCACGCCCAGCGCGAGCTGGACGTCGAGGCCACCGCCATCAACGACCCGGTGCCCGCGGGTACCGCGGCCTCGCCGCGGCCGACCGACACCACCGCCGGGCCGACCCTGGAGACGGTCACCGGAGCCGCCCCGGCCCCGACGCCCGCCCCCGCGCAGCCGACCACCACCGGGCCCGCCGACGGGACTACGGTCGCCTCCGCCCACCAGACCGGCCCCGCCCGCGAGACCATCTCCGACGGCACCACCTGGGCCGCCGTCGGCACCGCCGCCGCGGCCGTCCTGCTGGCCGGCGCCGGCCTCTGGCTCCGCCGCCGCCGGGCCTGATCGGCCCCGCCGCGACCGTCGGGACGCGCCGCCCGCGACCGGTACGGGAACCAGCCGGGAACCGCCCGGGTACGAACCGACGTCCCTTCCGGTCAGCGGGCACCACCGGGCGCCCGGCCGATCGCAGGGGAGCATCCGCGCATGAAGAAGGTCCTGATCGCCGGCGGCGCGGGGTTCATCGGCAGCACGGTGGCCTCCGCCCTGCTCGACCGGGGGATCACCCCGGTCGTGCTGGACGACCTGTCGAAGGGCCGGGCCGAGTTCGTCGAGGACCGGATCTTCTACCGGGGCGACATCGCCGACGCCGCCCTGCTCGACCGGATCTTCGCCGACCACCCGGACATCGACGCGACGGTGCACTGCGCCGCGAAGATCGTCGTACCGGAGTCGGTGGCCAAGCCGCTGTACTACTACCGGGAGAACGTCGCCAAGACCATCGAACTCCTGGACGCCCTCCAGCGGCACGGCTGCACCCGCATCGTCTTCAGCAGCTCCGCCTCCATCTATGCGCCCACCCCGGACGCCCGGGTCGACGAGAGCTGCCCGGTCGACGCCGGCAGTCCGTACGCGCGCACCAAGCAGATGATGGAGCAGGTGCTCCAGGACTGGACCCGGGGCGAGGGGGCCGAGCGCCAGCGCGTCATCGCCCTGCGCTACTTCAACCCGATCGGCGCCGACCCGCAGCTGCGCACCGGCCTGCAGGACCTCCACCCCACCCACGCCCTCGGCAAGCTGATCGAGGCGCACAGCACCGGCGCGCCGTTCACCCTGACCGGCGTCGACTGGGCGACCCGCGACGGCTCCGGCATCCGCGACTACATCCACGTCCAGGACCTCGCCGAGGCGCACGTCGCCGCGCTGCTCCGCTTCGACCAGGTGATCGCCCCGGGCGCGGCGGACCGTTACCGCGTGATCAACGTCGGGACGGGCGACGGCACCACCGTCCGTGAGCTGATCGCCGCCTTCGAACAGGCTGTCGGGGTCCGCCTCGACGTCCGGGAAGCGGGCCCGCGCCCCGGTGACGTGATCGGCTGCTACGCCTCCGTCGACACCGCCCGCGACCTGCTCGGCTGGCAGCCCCGGCGCGGCATCGCCGAGGGGGTCGCCGACGCGCTCGCCTGGCGCGCCAAGTGGGCCGCCCGCCTCGGCGTCTGACGCCCGGGGAGGCGGGGCGGGGCCGGCCGCCGCCCGGCTCCGCCCCCACCGCCTCGCTCCACGGCCTCAGTGCACATCGTCACTGCACAGCGTCACTGCACGGCCTCGCCGGACTTCGTCCAGTTGTCGCGCAGCCGGTCCAGGTAGGACTGCGCCTGGGAGCCGATCTTGACGCCCCGGGCGAAGGCCAGCATGTTGCCCGCGCCCGCGTTGTAGCCGAGGGCGACCAGTTCGTCGCGGCTCAGCGGCACGCCCGGGCGGGCCGGGAGCTGGGCCGCGAGGTCGTGCAGGTGCCACGCGGCCGCCTGGACGGCCAGGTCGCGGTCGTCCGGGAGCTCCTCCCACTGGCGGGAGGCGAACGGGCGGCCCGGCTTGGTGTCGTCGAAGGCGGCCCGGTGCATGTTGGCGATGCCGAAGGACGCGTCCGGTTTGCCGCGCTGCCAGGCGCGTTCGAGCTCGGGGTCGTGCGGCTTGTACGACTCGTTGTAGAGGATCGCCATCAGCAGCTGCGGGTTGACCCCGGCCTCGGCGGCGTACTGGCGGACCGGCGCGGCGTAGTCGGCGGGGTCGTACCGCCCCGAGGGCTTCGACGGCGCCGCCGAGGCACCGGCTGACGGTGCGGTGCCGGAGGCCGGTGACGACGCGGCGGCGGACGGGGCGGGGTCGGCGGTGGTCGCTCCGTCGTGGCCGTTGCCCCGGATGAGGCCCAGCCCGGCCACGACCACGACGCCGATCACCAGCCAGCGCCCCCAGCCGGCGGGCCGCTTCTGTTCCTCGCTCACCGCTGCCGGCCCTTCCCGTTCGCCCGTGTGTCCGTTCGATCGCCGTACGGTCGATCGTGCCCGGCGGCAGGCTACTCGGCGGGCTTCCGGCCCTCGTCGAGGTTGCGCAGGAAGTCCTTCGCCTTCTCGACGCCGGTGTCGATCTGCCCGCTGTACTTGCCGTCCGTGCGGTCGTCGATCGCGTCGCCGACCTTCTCCAGCCCCTGCCCGATCACGTCGCCGTGCTCGCGGGCGAGGTCGGTGGCCTTGTCCGCGAGGTTCTTCAGACTCTCAAACATGGTGACGCTCTGCTCCTCTGATGCGTTCCTGATGGTGTGCCGACGTGGCGGGGATCATGACCATCCTAACGACGGCCCACCGGACGGTTCGCCTGCTGCCGGTCGGCCGCGGGTGACGTGGTCGACCCGGGTTTGTATGCTCCAACCCGACTTCTACAGAGGTGTAGAGGACGGGATCGCCGCCGGGACGGAAGGCGTCCCGGCACCGGCGGCGGTGCAATCGCGCCGCCGCAGCCGCAACGATCGAGGGAAGTGCGCATGGCCGGCCAGCGGGCGAGAACGCCGTACCAGGACGCGGGACCGCGTACCGAGGACCGCGCCTTCCCGGCCCAGCGCTCCCGCGAGGGCGGTGACCCGGGGGGCGCGGCGGACGCCGGGGGCGCCGGCGCGCAGCGGTCGGCGCGGGCGCCGCGGGCGGGGGAGGCGCGCCGTCGGCAGCAGCAGGCGCGGCGGCGCGGTGGGCTGGTGGCCGCGGGCTCGGCGGTCGGGCTGCCCCTGCTGGGCGCCGTCGCGGACGAGCTCGGCGGGCCCGGCGTCGGCCTGCTCTTCGCGGTGGGCGCGGTGCTGGGGACGGGCGCCGCGGCGGCGGTGTGCAGCCGGGCAGGCCGGTGGTGGGTGGTGACGGCGGCACCGGTCGTGGTGCTGCTCGTCGCATCGGGCGTGGAGTACGCGGCGGACCCCGAGCGCTACCAGGGCAAGAACCTCGGCACCGGCGCGCTGCGCTGGGTGGTCGAGGCGTTCCCGGTGATGGCCACCGCGGTGGGCGTGGCGCTGGCGGTGGCCGTCGGGCGGGCGGTGGCCGACCGCCGCCGGACCGTGCTGAGCCGCCGTCGGACGGTGCTCGACCGCCGACGACCCGACGGTTCGGGCGGCCCGACCGGGGGGAGCCGCCGTGGCTGAGCGCAACCGGAGCCGGAACGCGAACCGGAACGCGAACCGGAACGTGAGCCGGGGCGGCGGCAGCAGTGCCAGTGGCAGCAGTGCCGGCGGCCGCCAGGCCCGCCAGGGCCGCACCGGCGTCCCGCGTGGTCGCGCCCCGCGGCGCGGCGTCGCCCCGCTGACCGTCGCCGGGCGCACCCTGGCCTGCGCCGTCTCCGTCGCCGTGCTCGGTGCCAGCGGTTTCACCTGGTACGAGTACCGCAGCCTGGACGACGGCATGATCAAGTCCACCGCGCTGAGCGAGGCCAAGAAGAACGCCCCGCCGCACCTCGACAAGTCCGTCAACCTGCTGCTGATCGGCCTCGACAGCCGCAAGGACATGGACGGCAACGACCTGCCCAAGCAGTTCGTCGAGGACGAACTGCACGCCGGCTCCAGCGAGATCGGCGGCTACAACACCAACGCCCTGATCGTGCTGCACATCCCGGCCAACGGCGGCAAGGTCACCGCGCTGTCCGTCCCGCGCGACGACTACGTGCAGACCGTCGGGGCCGACGGCCGGATGCACAAGATCAAGGAGGCGTACGGCATCGCCAAGGAGGCCGCCGAGCTGAAGCTGGCCGGCAAGGGGCTCTCCAAGGCGGAGCTGGAGCGGCAGAGCCGGGAGGCCGGCCGCTCGGCCACCATCCAGACCGTGCAGGGCTTCCTGGACGTCCCGATCGACCACTTCGCGGAGGTCAACCTGATCGGCTTCTACGACATCGCCAAGGCGGTCGAACCGATCCAGGTCTGTCTCAACCACCCGGTGGACGATCCGATCATCGCCCGGACCGCCACCCACGAGGGCGGCGGCACCGGCCTCAAGCTCCCGGCCGGGATCAGCTCCCTCAACGCCGCCCAGGCGCTCTCCTTCGTCCGCCAGCGCCACCACCTGACCAACGGCGACCTCGACCGCACCCACCGGCAGCAGGCGTTCATCTCCTCCGTCGAGTACAAGCTCAAGCAGCAGGGGATCCTGAACGACTTCGGGCAGATGCAGAGGTTGTTCGGGGTGGTGAAGAAGGACGTCGTCATCGACAACGAGTGGAACATCCTCGACTTCGCCCAGCAGGCGCCCAACCTGACGGGCGGCAACGTCGAGTTCAACACCCTGCCGATCGCGGGCTTCAGGACGGTCGGCGGGCAGGAGGTCAACACCGTCAACCCGGACCTGATCAAGAAGATCGTCCGGCAGCTGTTCAACCACGAGTCGGCGCCGGGCGTGGCTCCCGGGGACACCCCGGGCGATGCTTCCGCCTCCGCCGGGGCCTCCGCCGCTTCCCCGGCCGGTTCCGCCCCGGCCTCGGCTCCGGCGCCGGGCGGTCCGGGCGGGCCGGCGAAGGCGGTGGTCGACGTCAACGCGGCGGCCGGCGCCGGTGCGGCCGCCAACGAGTCCAGGGCGCTGGCCGAACTCGGCTACCAGGCGGGCCGGATCGGCGACGCCCCGGCCAGGACCAGGGTCACCACGGTGGCCTACGGCGCCGGGGCGAAGACCGACGCCCAGCAGCTCGCCGCCCGTTACGGCGTCACCGCCGCGCCCTCCGGGGCCGTTCCGCCGGGCCACGTCCTGCTCACCCTCGCCGCCGCCCGCACCCCGACCCCGGCCGCTCCCGGGCCCTCGGGCGCGGCAGGGTCGGGTGCGCCGTCCGCCGTCCTCCCGATGCAGGGGCCCGCGGTGAAGGCGGGCGGGATCCCCTGCGTGGACTGACGACCCGTGGGCGCGGCCGGGGCCGCCGCCGGTCAGGGGCGCGGGGCCTTCTCGCCGTGCACGGCGGTGTACTCCGCCGCGAGCCAGGGGCCCAAGTCCTCGATGAGCACGGCGAGAACGGCCCGGTCCGCCTCCGGGGTGCGGGCCGTCACGGAGGCCCGGGCGGTGGCGGCGGCGAGGCGCATCTGGCCGGCGCGCTCGGGGTAGTGGGCGGCGAAGGCCTCGGCGGAGGCGGTGAGGTCGCTGGTCCAGCTGCCCCAGCGGGGCATGACCAGCGTGAAGCCGGTCCGGACGATCCGCCGGGTGACCGCGCGGGTGAGGGCGCGGAGTTCGGCGTCCGTGGTGGCGACGGCCGCTCGGTCGCGCCAGCCCGGGAGGGCGAGGGCCAGGTCGCCGTTGGTCTCCCGGGCGAGCAGGGAGCTGGGGCGGTAGCGGGGGAGCCCGGCGGCGAGGTCCGGGCCCAGCAGCGGGGTGCAGAGGCAGGCGACGAACCAGCCCAGGTCGTGCCGTTCGAGCTCGCTCAGCAGCGTGGCGGTGCCGAAGAGCAGCACGCCGACCCCGTCGACCTGCGCGAACTCGGCGTCCAGCGCGGCCTGGAGGGCGTCGGCGTCCGCCCGGTCCGCGGCCGTGGGCTCGTGGTGCAGGGCCAGCAGCAGATCGAGGTCGGAGACGCCGGGCACCGCGGTGCCGCGCGGGATGCTGCCGTAGAGGTAGGCGCTGTGCAGCCGCTCGGGGCCGAACGCGTCGGCGATCCGCTCCCGGGCGGCCGCCACCACCGGCGCGAAGGCGGCCGCCACCCGGTCGAGCGAGCCCTCCCGTGCGATGCATCCCTCGGCGTCCAGTCCCCGGTTGGTCGTCATGGGGCCTACTCTGCCCCGTGGTTGCGCCGCTGACCAGCGAATATCCGCCTGCCGGGCGGACTTGTCAGTGGGACGTGCAAGCATCGGTCGCACGCGAACACGGAGGGCGTGCGAGGGGATCGGCATGGGCACCTGGGGCATCGGGCACTTCGACAACGACACGGCGGCGGACTTCGCCGACGGCCTCGACGAGGCGGCGCCGGCCGAGCGCGAGGCGATCCTCCGGTCCGCGCTGCTGGGCGCCGCCCGGGCGGGGGAGTACCTGGACGACGGCGAGGGCGTCGAGGCGGTGGCCGCCGCCGCCTTGGTGGCGGCGCAGTGCCCGGGCGGCGCGGCGGTGGCGAGCGCCTACGGTCCGGACGGGGCGATACCGCCGTCGGCCGTCGAGCTGCGGGGGCTCGCGGTGGCGGCGCTCGATCGGGTGGTGGCCGAGGAGTCGGAGCTCGCGGAGCTGTGGGACGAGACGGCGGAGGGCCTGGCGTGGCGGCGGGGCGTACGGGCGTTGCGCGAGGTCCTGGAGCCGGTGCCGCCGAGGGCGGGGGTGCCGCTGTTCGAGCTCTGAGCGGCCGTCAACGGCGGGGCGCCGTCGTGGTCGCCCGCCAGTAGCCGAGCGCGGCGAGGCTGGTGGCGGCGCCGAGGGCGCAGACGGACGTCCAGCCGCCGTGCTCGTAGACCACGGTGGAGAGGATCGCGCCCGCGGCGCACCCGGCGGAGTAGAGCAGCATGTAGCCCGCCGTCAGCCGGCTCCGGGCCTCGGGGCGGATTTGGTAGAGGAGGTGCTGGTTGGCGACGTGGACGGACTGCAGGCCGTAGTCGATCACCACCATGGCGAGCACCAGCCACCACACCGAGTGCGGCAGGAGCGCGGCCGGCAGCCAACCGACCGTCATGGCCGCCAGCCCGAGGCCTGCGGTGCGGTCGGCCCGGCCGCGGTCGGCCTGGCGGCCCGCGAACCCGGCGCCGAGCGCCCCGGCGGCGCCGGCGAGGCCGAGGAGGCCGATCCGGGTGTGGCTCAGGCTGAAGGGCGGCGCGGCGAGCGGCAGGACCATCGGGGTGAGCAGGACGGTGATGGAGGTGAAGGTGAGCAGGGCGAGGACGGCCCGCACCCGGAGCACGCGCTCCTGGGCGAACAGGGTGAACACCGAGCGGATCAGCCGCAGGTAGCCGACCCGTTCGGCCGAGCGGCGCCGCTCGGCCGGGAGGACGGCGGCGACGGCGAGGGCCATGGCGGCGGTCGCGACGGCGGAGGCGACGTAGACGGCGCGCCAGCCGGCCAGGTCGCCGATGGTCCCGGCGACGGTGCGGGCGAGCAGGATGCCGACCACGATGCCGCCGGTCACAGTGCCGACCACGCGGCCCTGGTCGCCCGGCGCGGCGAGCGCGGCGGCATGCGCGACGACGACCTGGGCGACGACCGCCAGGACGCCGACGGCGGCCATCGCGGCGAGCATCAGCGGCGCGGAGGGGGCGAGCGCGACGGCGACGAGGGCGAGGACGGACAGGCCGAGTTGGGAGGTGATCAGCGCGCGGCGGTTGACGTGGTCGCCGAGCGGCACGAGCAGCAGCAGGCCGAGGGCGTAGCCGATCTGGGTGAGGGTGCCGACCAGGCCGATCGCGGCCGGGTCGATGCCGTGGTCCCGAGCGATCAGGTCGAGCAGCGGTTGGGAGTAGTAGACGTTGGCCACGGCGAGGCCGCAGAGGACGGAGAGGAGCCAGTTGACGGCCGGTGGCAGGCCGCGCGCCGGGGTCTCGACGGCGGGGACGGTCGGGGTCGTGGTTCCGGCTGCGGTGGTGCGTGCGGGTGTGGTCATGGGCGGGCTCCCTCGGGCGGCACCAGCATGGTTTCAAAGTGCTACCACGACACCCTGGCATATCCTGGTTTCAATAAGCAACCTCGTCCGGTCGGTACGCTGGGCGCCGACCGGCGGGAGCCGACGCGCGCGGACACGAGCCGATGAGAGCCGCGAGCCGATGAGAGCCGAGAGGTGGGAGAAGTGCCGAAACGCACCACGTACGAGGAGTGGACGTGCCCGGTCGCCCGTCCGCTCGACGTCGTCGGCGACGGCTGGGCGCTGCTGATCGTCCGTGACGCCTTCGACGGGCTGCGCCGCTTCGGGCAGTTCCAGAAGAGCCTCGGCCTGGCCAAGAACATCCTCTCGGCGCGCCTGGGCAACCTGGTCGCCAACGGCGTGTTCGAACTCGCCCCGGCCGCCGATGGCAGCCCGTACCAGGAGTACGTGCTGACCGAGAAGGGCCGTGCCCTGTTCCCGGTGATCACCGCGCTGCGCCAGTGGGGTGACCGCTGGTTCTTCGAGGAGGGCGAGCCGAGGACCCGTCTGGTGGACCGGGAGTCGGGCGCGCCGGTCGCCCCGGTGGAGGTGCGCGCGGCGGACGGGCGGGTGCTCGGGCCGGAGGACGCGACGGTGCTGCTGCCCTGAGGCGCGCCGCTGCCACCGGCCGGGAGGCCCGGACGGCGGCAGCGGGGGTGGGTGGGCCGGACGCCGGTCAGCTCGGCGCGGTGCTCACCGTGGAGACGGTGGTGCTGGTGGCCGGCGTCGTGGTGACGGTCGGCTTGACGGTGGTCGTGGTGACGGCGGCGCTCGTCGTGGTACCGGTGGCGGTCGACGCGGTGGCGCTCGACGTCGTCTTCGTCTGCGACGGACTGCTCGTGGTGGTGGAGGAGGTCGCCGAGGGGGACGACGGCCCGCCCGACGAGGTGGTCGGGCCCGAGCTCGTGGCCCCGGACGTCGTGGACCCGGATGTCGTTGAGCCGGACGTCGTGGAACCCGAGGTGGTCGAACCGGACGTCGTGGCACCCGAGGTGGTGGCACCCGAGGTGGTGGCGCCCGAGGCCGTCGCCGAGCCCGACGGCGTGGACGGCTGCCAGGGCACGGCCGGAGGGATGCCCGGAACCAGCACCTTCGGCGGTTCGACGGGCTTGTCCACGATCAGGATCCGCCCGGTCTGCCGGGCGAACCAGCCGCCGGTCTCGATGTTCACGAGGACGATCTCGGACACCGGCTGCGGCGCCGGCACCACCACGATCAGCGTGGTCGGCTCGAAGCCCGTCCAGGCCTTGCCGGTGTACTTGGCGTTGCTCATCAACTTCGCCGGCCCCAGCGGGTTGCCGCAGGCGCAGCGCACCCGGGGCACCCCGTGGGAGTCCACCAGGACGGCGGTGCCCGCCTGCAGCGCGGACTGGTACTCGACCGCGGCGCCGCTCTTGTAGCTGTGGTTGGTCACCCGGGTGTCCACCCGCAGGTACGCCGGCGTCAGCGAGCGCAGGTAGCCGGGGATGTCGGCCTGCGCGATGCCGGCCGCGGAGGCCCAGGCGCGCCCGGTGTCACCACCGGAGACCATCCCGATCAGGCGCTCGGTGTCGCAGCTGGACTTGCCCATCTCCCCGCCGTACAGCCCGGGGGAACTGCCCTCGACGCTGTGGAGGGCCGCCGTCGAGCCGCCCTTGGAGGCCGCGCCGCCCGGCTGCTGCGCCGGTGAGGTGGCGGGCGCGGGGGCGGTCATCCCCTGGTTCGCCACCGATGGGGTGAACGGGGCCGGCCCGGGGTCGGCCGGCGTCTGGAGCGCCACCTCGTTCGCGGCCGGGATGGCCTCGGTGTGGCTGCTCCGGTTGCTGACGATCAGCACCGTGGCCACCACGGCCACCACCAGGGTCGCCGCCGCCGCGGCCAGTCCCTTCGGGGAACGCCACCACGGTCGGCGCGGCCCGCCGCCGGCCGCGCCGGAGGGCCGGGAACCCCCGGGCGGCGGCGGCACGGTCGGCGGTCCGGCCGGGCCTCCGCCGGAGGGCGGTCCGGCCAGCGGTCCGGACGGGGGGCCGTACGGCGGCTCGCTCGGCGGGCCGGACGGCGGCGGTTGGGAGGTCATCGAGGCTCCGTTTCGCAGGCGGCCGGCGATCACGTCCGGCACGGGAAGCTCCTGCCACTGGTTTCCATTTCTCCCCCGGCGCCCCGCTCGCCGCAACAGCAGGTGCCCGGCCGTCGCCGAGCGTGCGTGGCGACCGTCGGCCACTCTGGAAACCGGCCGGGCCGCAGAGCCGGAAGCCGACGAGTGGCCGGCCCGTCGAGCGACCGGCCCGGCGACCAGCCCAGTGATCCAGCCCAGCGACCAGCCCAGCGAGTGACCAGGAGGCGGCATGCAGCAGCCCACGACCCGGGCCGCGGGCCCGCCCGGTGCCGTCCGCGGGTGGCTGGACGCGCTCGCCGTCGTGCTGGCCGGACTGGTCGCGATGGCGGCGGTGGCCGCGCTCGGCCTCTGGCTGGCCGGCGCCGCAGACCTCCCGGGCGGCGGCTTCCCCTCGGTGGTCGCCGCGACGATGGCTCTCGCCGTCGGCGGAGCCGTCCAACTCGACGGCGGTGCAGGCAACTTCGCCGCTGTGGACGCGGGGATCAGCGCGATGCCGCTGACCGTCTCGCTGGTCGGCGCGGTCGTGATGGTCGAGGTGTTCCTGCGTCAGCTGCGCTTCCGCGCGGTGGCCGGTGGCGGCGAACTGCTCGGCCGGATCGCCCGGACGGTCGTGGTCTGGGTGCTCGCGCTCGTGCTGCTGACCCTCCTCGCCCGGCACAGCTTCGTCGTCCCGCTCGGCGGCGACCTCGCGCAGTCGATCAGCGGCGCGCTCGGGCTCACCCCCGAGGTCGGCTTCCACGCGGACGCCCCGAGCACCATCGGCATCGGGCTCGCCTGGATGCTGCTGGTGCTCGCGGCCACCTTCGCGGTGTCCCGGCGCGCGCCGCTGCCGCCCGCTCTGGTGCGCCACCAACTCGCCGTCCGCCCGGCCGCGTTCGCGCTCTGGATGGTGCTGCTGGCGTACCTGGTGATCGGCGCGGTGGCCGGGGTGCTGACCGCGATCGTGCACGGTGACGCCCGGCATACCATGGCGGTGGTGCTGCTCGTGCTGCCGGACCTGGCCTGGATGGCCTTCGGGCTCGGCCTCGGGGCCGACTGGCAGGGCCGGCTCTCCGGCGCGGTCGGCCTGCCCGTCCCCAAGCCGCTCGCCGAGGTGCTGCGCGTCCCGAAGGGGCAGACCGCGACGGTCGACCTCGGCACCCTGGCCGCGCAGGACGCCCGCAGCTGGTGGCTGTTGCCGCTGGCCGCCGTCGTGCTGCTCGCGGCCGCCTTCCTGGCGGCCCGCCGCTCGCCCCGCAGCGTCCGGCTCTGGCGGCACGCCGTGCGGTTCGCGCTGGCCACCGCCGTCACCATGCTGCTGGTCGGCCTGTGGACGCGGATGGACGCCGCCTACGGGCTGTCCGTGCTCGGCGTCGGTCTCGGCCAGGGCGGACTGGGCGACCTGCTCGGCTCCGTCCTCGGCGACTCCGACCCGCTGGCCGGCCTCGGCAGTGGCAGCATCAGCCTGCACCCTTCGCTGGTGACGGCCGTCCCGCTGGCGGCGGCCTGGGGGCTGGTCACCGGCGGGCTCGGCGCGCTGGTCGCCACCCGGGTGCAGCACCGGGGCGAGGTGACGGCGGAGGGGCCGCCGGGCGGGTGACGGAGCGGGCCTTCAGAACAGCCGGTGCCCCTGCACCCACATGGTCCTGCTGCCGCCGCGCCGGACGAGCCGGAGTTTGTTGACGCCGTTGTGGATGCCGGCGCTGAACAGCAGCGACGGGCCGACGATCACCCCCAGGGCGGCCAGGCCGAGGAGCAGGCCGAAGGTGTCGACGGCCTGGTCGTCCCCCTCCTCGACGGTCTGGCCGCCCAGGTGGATCAGCATGGGGACGGTGGCCAGGAGCGAGAGCACCAGCAACCACCCCAGCACCCGTTGGACCTGCCGCTTGGCCCGCGCCCTGGCGGCGGTCTCCACCCGGACCGAGAACGAGCGCCGGCACCGCGGGCAGGTGATGCCGACCTGCTCGGACCCGCGGGTCGGCCGGGGCGAGCCGCCGTCCGGCAGGTGCGCGATGCTCCAGTTGACCTTCATCATGCCGGGCCGTCGTTCGACGCTCACCCGGCAGCCGAGGCCGACGATGTACCGGTCGGTGATCGGGAACCTGACCACTGCTGTCACCCCCAGCCGCCGCGACCGTCGCGGAGTAGGCGGATTTTTGCCATGCCAAGGGGCGGTAAAACCTGTGACTGGACGTCAAAAAGCCTCGGTCACAAGGATGACGGCCGCCGGGGCCGCTTGGGCGAGCGCACCGTGCCACAGTTTGGGCTCCGAGACGAACAGGGTGATCCCGCCCGCGACCATGAACGCGGCGATGTAGAGGATCACCGCCCGGCCCGGGCCGCTGTGCCCGGAGTGCAGGAGGACCAGGCCGGTGACCAGGCCGAGGGCCAGGAACAGGTTGTAGAAGCCCACGTTGAAGCGCCACAGCCGGACCTCCGGGGCGTCCGCCGTGTTGCCGGTGAGCAGGTAACGCACCCGGGGGTGCCCGTACAGGAAGCTCTCCAGCGGCCACGCGACGAGGTGGATCGCGGCGGCGACCATGGCGAAGACCTGGCTCACGGCGTCCATGGCGGGCGGCTCCCTCCCGACGTCGGGGGCGACGATGACGGCGACTGCGGCGACTGCGGCGACTGCGGCGACTGCGGCGACTCCGGCGGCGATGACGACGGTGGCGGTGACGACGCGGACGACGGTGACGCAGGTGCGGACGGCGGGCGGAGCACCGGCGCGGCCCAGGCGGGCGGCTCCGGTGCCGCGCGCGGCCCGCCCTTCGAGGCAGCCGGGACGACCCGGGTGGGCGGCCCGCCCCCGCCCCACCAGCCCGGGGCCGCGGCTGCGGGCGCGGTGCGCAGCTCGGCGACGAACTGCCGACAGCTCTCGAACCGCTCCTCCGGCGTCTTGGCGAGCGACCGGGCGACCGCCGCCACCACGGCGGCCGGCAGGTCGGGCCGCTGCTCGTCCAGTGCGGGCGGCGGGTCGTTGAGGTGGGCCCAGAGCAGCGCGAGGTCGCTCTCCCGGCGGAACGGCGGGGTGCCCGCGAGCATCTCGAAGACCACACAGCCGAGGCTGTACTGGTCGCAGCGGCCGTCCAGCGGCTTGCCGGAGATCTGTTCGGGTGCCGCGTAGTCCAGCGTTCCGACGATCTGGCCGACGCTGGTCAGCCCGCTGAGCGAGAGGGACTTCTTGGTGAGCCCGAAGTCCGCCAGGTACAGGTGCTCGGGGTGTTCGCTGTCCGTTCCGGCGGCGACCAGCACGTTGCCCGGCTTGACGTCCCGGTGCACCAGGTCGTGTTCGTGCGCGGCGTCCAGCGCGGAGGCGATCTGCAGGGCCAGCCGGGTGGCCCGGTCGACCGGGAGGGGGCCGCTGCGGTTGATCAGGGCCCGCAGGTCGCCGCCCCCGACGTAGCGCATCGCGATGAACAGGATGCCCTCGTGCTCGCCCGCCTGGAAGACCGGGATGATGTGCGGGTGGTCGATCGCGGCGGCGGCCTCGGACTCGTGGATGAAGCGCCGCCGGAACACCTCGTTGCGGGCCAGTTCGGGGGCCAGCAGCTTGACCGCGACGGTCCGGCCGAGCCGCAGGTCCTTGGCCCGGTAGACCACGGCCATGCCGCCGCGGCCGATCTCGCTCTCCAGCCGGTAGCCCGCGACCTTCCGCCCGACCAGGCCGGCGGGCAGGCTCGGGGCGGACAGCCGGTCGGCGGAGGTCACGGCTCACCCGCTTGGGTGGGGGCGTACGGGCCGCGTGCGGGCGCCGGCGCGGGCGCGGGCGTGGGAGCCGCAGTGGGAGCCGACGTCGGTGCCGCAGTGGGGGAGGACGTCGGGGAGGGTGCCGGTGCCGGTGCCGGTGCCGGGGTCGGGGTCGGGGTCGGGGTCGGCGTCGGGGAAGGCGTCGCGGACGGCGTCGGAGTCGGGGCGGGCCTCGGCGAGGAGGCCGGCGGGGTCCGGTCGGTGGCCGCGTACGTCTGGAGCTGCAGCCCGTCGCAGTAGCACCAGCGGTCGTGCACGGGGTCGAACACCCAGAGCGCCTCGCCGTCCACCACCAGGCCCACCCGCAGGCCGCGTGAGCGCTCCCGGAAGGCCTCCAGGTCGAGGATGCCGACCGCGAGGTCCTCCAGCAGGGCGCGGTAGCGGGCCAGCGCGGTCTCCGCGTCGGCGAGCGCCGGGCGGGGGTCGGCGGTCCGGGCGGGCGGACCCCCGGCCGCGGGCGGCGGCTCCGGCAGGGAGACCAGCAGACGGCCGTCGACCCAGGCCGTCCAGCCGTTGGAGCAGAGGACCTGCGCCCAGTCGCCCTGGCGGCCGAGCAACTGCAGCGGGAGCAGCGCGTCGAGCCGGGCGGTGGGCCGGGCCGGATCCGGGGCGGCCCAGGAAGCCAGACCGTCCGGTGGGACGACGTGGGTGGGGTGGAACGCGAACTCGTCCATGGGCGGCTACTTTTCCTCCGCCGCGCGACCCCCGCCGCGCGCGGCACGATTCGCACCACAGGGCTGTTTCCACTCTACCGGCGGCGGCCCGGACCGACCCGTCGCGCACGGCGTACGGGCGTACGGGCACACGGCGTACGGGCGCACGGCGACCGTGCACGACGCACGGGCACTACGTGCTGCTTGCTACTTGCGCATGATCGAGGGCTCGTGCCGCCGCAGCAGGGCGAGCACCGCCAGCCCGTACGCGACCGAGAGGCCGATCATCGAGGCCATGCCGACCAGCCAGCCGGTCCGGTCGTGGCGGAACAACGGGTCCGCGGTGATCGGGGACGGCACGGTGATCCCGTTCAGGTCGACCGTCCGGGCCATGGACGACAGGCCCCACCGGGCCGGGAACAGCCAGGCGAACTGCTCCAGGCCGGGCACCCCGTACAGCTTGAGCATCAGACCGCTGAGCACGATCTGCACGATGGCGAGGAGGACCAGCAGCGGCATCGTGGTCTCCTCCTTGTCGACGAACGCGGAGACCACCAGGCCGAGCATCATCGCCGTGAACGCGAGCATCGCGACCGCGATGATCAGTTCGGGCAGCTGGGGCATCAGCACGCCGGTCGTCACCGGTGGCGGGGCGTTCGGGCGCGGCCGTCCGGAGAGCGTGACCCCGGCCAGGCCGACCACGGTCAGCACCGCGGCCTGCGCCACCGTGACCGTCCCGAGCACCACCACCTTGGAGACCAGGTACGCCGATCTGGAGAGCCCGACCACGCGTTCCCGCCGGTAGATCGCGCGTTCCTTGACCACCTCGCGCACCGAGTTGGCCGAGCCGGTGAGCACGCCGCCGAGGCAGAGCGTGAGCAGGCAGTTGATGGCGTTCTCGTCGGTGAGGCGGGAGCCGGCCATCACCCGGCACATCAGGCCGATGACGAACGGCAGCACGGTCATGACGGTGAGGAAGAGCCGGTCGGCCGCGAGCACCGCGGCGTACCGGCGCACCAGGGTGCTCAGCTGGGAGAGCCAGCTCTGCGGCTTCTCGTGGCCGATGGTCGGCGCGGTCGCCGCGGGTTCGTGCAGCGGGTGCGCCGCTTCGGCCGTCACGTACCGCTGGTGCTGCGGCGAGGCGAGGAAGCGGTCCCGGCTGACGCCTCCGGTGTCGCTCTCGAACGCCTCGAAGGCCTCCGGCCACTCCTCCTGGCCGAAGTAGCCGAGCGCTTCGCCCGGCGGTCCGTAGTACGCCGTCCGGCCGCCCGGGGCGAGGACCAGCAGGCGGTCGCAGACGTTCAGGCTGAGCACGCTGTGCGTCACGACGACCACCGTGCGGCCGTCGTCGGCCAGCCCGCGCAGCATCCGCATCACCGAGCGCTCCATGCCCGGGTCCAGGCCGGAGGTCGGCTCGTCGAGGAAGAGCAGGGAGGGCTTGGTGAGCAGCTCCAGGGCGACGCTGACCCGCTTGCGCTGGCCGCCGGACAGGCTGGCGATCACCTGGTCGGCCCGGTTGTCCAGCCCCAGTTCGTGGATCACCTCCAGGACCCGGGCCTCCCGCTCCTGCGGGTCGGTGTCGCCGGGGAAGCGCAGCTCGGCGGCGTAGGACAGCGCGCGGCGGACGGTGAGCTGGGTGTGCAGGATGTCGTCCTGCGGGACCAGGCCGATCCTCCGGCGCAGCTCGGCGTAGTCGCGGTAGAGGTCGCGCCCGTCGTACAGCACGGTGCCCTGGTCGGCGGGGCGCAGCCCGGTGAGCGCGTTGAGCAGGGTGGACTTGCCCGCTCCGCTCGGGCCGGCCACCGCGAGCAGGGTCTTCTCGGGGAGCGGGAAGCTGACGTCGTCCAGCAGGACCCGCTGCTCCGGGCCGACCCGGACGACCAGGTGCCGGACGTCCAGCGAGATCTCGCCGGTGTCGGTGTACTCGACCAGCCGGCCGTCCACCAGGCACAGCGCGGAGTGGCCGATGCCGACGATGTCCGCCGGGCCGACCGGGGCGCGCCGGACCGGACGGCCGTTGAGGTAGGTGCCGTTGTGACTGTTCAGGTCGACGATCTCGTGACCGCCGTCCGGCAGCTCGCGCAGCTCGGCGTGGTGCCGGGAGACCACCAGGTCGTCCAGGACCATCTCGTTGTCCGGCGCGCGGCCGATCCGCACGGTGTGGCCGGGCAGCCGCAGGACCGCGCTCGGGCTGCGGAAGACGCCGGAGGACTGCGGGGCGAGCAGGACGGTCCGCGCGCCCGGGCCGGCGTCGGGACCACGGCCCGGCTCGGCGCCGGGGATCCCGGCGAAGGTCGCGGCCGGGCCGTCGACCGGATCGCCGAAGCGCAGTCGGGTGCCCGGGCCGATGTCCTCGCGGCTGACCCGGTGGCCCTCGTCGTAGGTGCCGTTGGTGCTGCCGACGTCCTCCACCAGCCAGTGGCCGTCGGTGGCGCGCACGATCGCGTGGTGCCAGGACACCCGGGGGTCGTCCAGCACGATCTCGCTGGTCGGGTCACGGCCGAGGTGATAGGCCCGGGCCGGGTCGATCAGCTGGGAGTCGGTCGCGGTGGCCAGGACGAGGGGTGGCGCAGTGAGTGCGCCGGGGCGCTCTCCCATGCTGCGCATTCTATCGCCGACGGATGCCGGCGGCCTTTCCGGACTACGACATCGACTGCAACATTGGACTGGACCATTGCCCGGACCCGGCACTATCGTTCGGCATGCCCGCGCGGGTCGCCGAGCGCCGGGTGTCGCCGAGTGTCATCGAGTGCTTCGGAACGGAACCCATGAGCATCTGGCCCGAGTTGCGCCGATCCCGGACCGTCCGAGCCGGGGCCGCCACCGGGCGGGTGCTGCGCTGCGGCCTGATGGACACCATGCTCGCCGACCTCGCCGTCTCGGTCGTGCTCTGCTTCGAGCAGCCGCTGGACGACGACCGGCTCGCGGCCGGCCTGGCCCGCGCCCTGGAGCGGGTCCCGGTCTTCGCCGGGCGGCTGCGCACCGTCGACGGCGTCCTGGAGGCGGTCTGCGACGACTCCGGCGTGCCGTTCGACGTCTACACCGTGGACGGCACGCTCGCCGAGGCGATGGGCCGGGTGACGGCGGCCGGCTCCGAACTCGTCGACCGGGTGGACGCCCCGGGCGCGCGGTCCGGCGGCGCACCGCTGTTCACCGTCCGGGTCACCCGCACCGCCGACGGCGGGACGGTGCTCGGCCTCTCCTGGCACCACGCGATCGGCGACCTGAACAGCTTCATGCTGCTGCTGCGGAGCTGGTCGGCGGCGGTCGAGGGCGAGCGGCTCCCGGAGGCCGAACTCGTGGACGACCAGGACCTGTTGCTGGACGGGGTGCTGCCGGCCGAGGACTGCGGGCGGCCCGGCTTCCGGCTGCCCCCGCCGGCGGAGGCGGAGCTGCTGGCCCGCGAGGTGGCCGCCGGCCCGCGGGCCAACCGGACCGTCCAGATCGCCTTCACGGAGGCCGAAGTGGCCCGGATGCGCGAGGAGTTCGGGGCGGCGGCCGGGCGTCGGCTCTCCTCCGGGGACGTGCTCTGCGCCCATCTGCTCGACACACTGCGGGCACTGGACGGCGACGACGCCGAGCGGATGCTGACCGTCCCGGTCAACGCGCGCCGCTGGCTGGGCCTTTCGCCCGCCCTGATCGGCAACCTGCTGAGCGAGGTGCACGTGCCGCACCGGCCCAAGGACGGGCCGGCGGCGCTGGCGGGCGCGCTGCGGGCCGCGGTCGAGGAGTTCCCGACCGCGCACCTCAACCTCCGGGCCAACCTGGGGTTCCTGGCCGCGCTCGGCCGCTCGCGGCTGCGCGAGTGCGTGCCGCTGGGCTTCGACCCGCAGGCGCGCCGGTTCAGCTTCTCCAACTGGAGCGGCTTCGGCGCGTACCTGGTCAGCTTCCAGGGGCACCGGCCGGTGTTCTTCAGCCCGACGGCCAACTACCCCTTGCCGTGGGTGTGCTGGACGGTCGAGGGATTCCGCGGTGAGGGCTGGCTGGCCACCGTGGTGCTGCCGGCCCGGCTCGCCGCCCGGGCCCGCGGGGCGGAGGGCCGGGCGGCGCTGCACCGGTACCGGGCGGCGGCCGACGAGCCACCCGCGTCGGCCGCCGTGCTGCCGAAGGTGCTCTGACCGCTACGCGAAGGAGCCCTCGATCGCGGTCCACAGCCGCGAGCGGGCCTGCAGCGCGGTGCGGACGGTCTCGGCGCAGGAGTCCCACTTGGCCTGGTCGTCGCCGCACAGGTCGATCAGCATCTGCATCGCCATCGGGGTGTGCTGCTCGCCGTCGACCTCGATGTGCCGGGCCAGGTAGTCCTTGAACACCGTGAGCACGCCGTCCGGGTCGTCGATCGCGATCACCTGGGCGAACATGTCGGGGATCAGGTCCTCGCGACCGAAGGCGAAGGCGGCGGCCCGGCAGTGCACCGGGGCGTTCTCGATGATGGACCAGGTCGTCCCGGTGAAGTCCACGGCGGCCTGGGGGACTTCGGCCGTCTTCAGCGCCTCCGGAACGGCCGTGCCGGTGCCCAGCAGCGCCAGGAACTCCTCCACCGGGCGGGCGTCGGCGCCGGCCTGGCGCATGCCCTCCAGGTACAGCTCGAAGTGGCTGGTGTAGCCCTCGCCGAGCTCGTCGCTCTCCTCGACCAGCACGATCTCGTTGATCAGCCGGCGGCTGGCCGTCGGGCCGTTCGGGACCCACGGCACCTCGACGCAGGTCAGGTCGCGCTGCAGGCTCTTCAGCAGCGACATGAAGTCCCAGACGGCGAAGACGTGGCTGTTCAGGAAGGTGCGGACGCGCTCGATGCTGCTGAGCCGGTGGTAGACGGAATGGCCGACCACCTCGCGGCGCAGCGGGTCGATGGCCTGCTGCAGGCTGGTCAGTCCGGGGTGCGAGCGGTCCCAGTGGTAGCGGTTGGCGGACATGCGGGCTCCTTGTCGGTCAGGGGTGCTTCACGAGGTCTGTTCACGAGGTGTGTTCAGGACGCCTGTTCACGAGCCGCCGGGCACGGGGATGTCGGTCCGGGGGCCGGCGAACGGGTGGGTCACGGCTGCTTCATGACGGCGTACAGCGCGTTCCGCAGCTGTTCGCGGCTCGGCTGCACGGCCCGGTCGAGGGCCGGGGCGAAGGGCAGGACGGCGCCGTCGGGCCGGGTGATCCGGCGCGGTGGGGCGACCAGGCGCAGCTCCTCGGCGGCGGTGGCCAGCACCTCGGCGCCGAAGCCGCAGCTGCGGTTGGAGTCGTCGATCACGACCAGCCGGCCGGTGCGGTCCAGCGAGTCGGCGAGCGCGTCCCAGTCGAAGGGGTGGACGGTGCGCGGGTCGAACACCTCCACCGAGACGTCCGGGGCGACCTCCTCGGCCACCGCGAGCGCGTCGTGCACCAGGTGGCCCACGGCGACCACGGTGACGTCGGTGCCCGGGCGGTGGATCCGGGCCCGGCCGAGCGGCACCGGCTCCAGCTCCCAGGTGACGGTCTCGCGCACCGGCAGGGCGGCGGCGGGCGCGAACACCACGACCGGGTCCGGGTCCCGGATCGCCGAGCGCAGCAGCCCGTAGGCGTCCGTCGGGGTGGCGGGCACCACGGTCTTCAGCCCGGCGTGGGCGAACAGGCTGTAGGGGTGGTCGGAGTGCTGCCCGGCCCAGCCGTCCCGGGAACCCGACCCCGGCACCAGGCAGGTCAGCGGCACGGCCGCCTGGCCGCCGGTCATCAGCGAGAACTTGTGTGCCTGGTTGACGAGTTGCTCGAACACCAGGAACAGCAGCGAGGGGATCTGGAACTCCAGCACCGGGCGCCGGCCGGCCAGCGCGGCGCCGACCGCCATCGCGGTGAAGGCCTGTTCGGACAGCGGGGTGTCGACGATCCGTGCCGGCCCGAACCGGTCCAGCAGGCCCAGCGTGGGACCGGCCAGACCGGCGCCGATGTCCTCGCCGAAGACGCAGACCGCCGGGTCGGCGGCGAGTTCGTCGGCCAGCGCCCGGTTGAGCGCCTTGGTGTACGAGAGCCTGGTCACGGTGTCACTCCCGCCCGGGGCCGCAGCCCGTCGGCGTACAGGTGGTCCAACGCGCCCGCCGGGTCGGGGTGTTCGGAGGCGAGCGCGAACTCCTCGGCGGCGGCGAGCTGTTCGGCCACCGACCGGTCCAGGTCGGCGACCGTCGCGGGGGCGAGCAGGGCGGCGGCCCGGGGGAGCGGATCGCGTTCGCGCCAGGCCTCGACCTCCTCGGGGGCGCGGTAGCGCAGCTTCATCCGGCGCTCCATGGTGTGGTGGCCCTCGTAGCGGTAGGTGCGGCACTCCAGGAAGCCGGGACCGCCGTCGCCGCGCGCCCGGTCGACGGCCCGCAGGGCGGCCGCGCGGACGGCCTCGGTGTCCATGCCGTCCACCTCCTCGGCGGGGATGCCGAAGCCGGCCGCCCGTCCGGTGGCGCTGCCCGCCACGGCGGTGGCGGCGGGCAGGGTGGTGGCGTAGCCGTTGTTCTCGCAGACGAACAGCACCGGGAGGCGCCACATCGCGGCCAGGTTGAAGGACTCCAGCAGCACGCCCTGGTTGAGCGCGCCGTCGCCGAAGAAGGCCACCGCCACCGGGGTCCGCCCGGTCGGTTCGTGGGCGGCCCGTGCCTGCCGGGCCGCCCAGGCGGCGCCGACCGCGATCGGGGCGCCGGCGCCGACGATGCCGTTGGCGCCGAGGATGCCGAGCGAGAGGTCGGCGGCGTGCATGGAGCCGCCCCGGCCGCCGTTCGAACCGCCGACGCGTCCGAGGAGTTCGGCGAGCAGCCGGTGCGGCGCGGTGCCCCGGGCGAGCACGTGGCCGTGGCCGCGGTGGGTGCTGGTGAGCCGGTCGGCCGGGCCCAGCGCCGAGCAGACGCCGACCGCGACGGCCTCCTGCCCGATGTACGGGTGGATCCCGCCGGGGATCGCGCCGGACTTCACCAGGCCGAGCGCCAGCTCCTCGAAGCCGCGGACCAGCCGCAGCATCCGGTAGCGCTCGGCGGCCGTGCCCAGCTCGGCCGGGCGGCCCGGCCGGTCCGTCGGCGCGGCACCCGGCTCGTCCGCCGCCGTGGTGGGGAGGCCCGACCGGTCCGCCGCCGCGGGCTCGTCCGCCGTCGTCGGCGCAGCCGTCACGGCCGTCCCCGCCAGACCGTCGGGCAGAACTCCGGGTCCGCGTAGTCCGGCCGGCCGTCGGCGGTGCGGCGCACCAGCACGTCGTGGTTGTACACCACCGGGCTGCCGTCCGCCTTGTCGTGCCGCTGGTACTCGTTGGCGCCGTCCTGCAGGTGCAGCGAGACGGCGCGGCGCGGGTAGGAGGCCAGGTTGGGGCCGCTGCCGTGGTAGGTGCGGCAGTGGTGGAAGGACATGTGGCCGCGCGGGATCCGCATCGGGACCTTGGTCACCCGTGCCCCGTTGTGGGCGGCGTTGGCGGCCAGGATGTCCTCCAGCTCGGAGCCGTCGCGGTCGGCGAAGTGCCGGGTGGAGTCCTCGCCGGAGGGTAGTTCCTGCCAGCGGTGGCTGCCGTCGACCATGGTGATGGTGCCGTTCTCCTCCCGGCAGTCGTGGAACGGGATGAACGCGGTGAGCATCTCCGGCGAGGTGCAGGTCTGCCAGTAGTGCTTGTCGAAGTGCCACGGCACCCGGTTGCTGGGCTCCTCCGGCACCGGCGGCTTGTAGATCAGGGTGGCCTGGAAGATCCGGATCTCCTCGGCCCCGGCGAGCAGCGCGGCCACCGCGCCGACCAGCGGCTTGCGCAGGATCGCGCCGATCGCGTCGCTCTCGTGGTGGACGTAGTCGTTGTGCCGCTGGATCGGCCCGTCCGAGGGCTGCCAGGAGGCCAACCGGGGCGGCCGGACGGGCAGTTCGCGGTCGCGGTGGCCGGAGTAGTACAGCTCGGTGGCGGCCTGCAGGGTGTCCAGCTCCTCGTCGCTGAACAGCCGGCGGGACAGGTACCAGCCGTGCTCGCGGTAGTGGGCCACCTCGTCGGGGGTGGGCAGCAGCTCGTGCTCGGCCTCGGTGAGCCGGAACTCGGCGGTCGTGGTCATGGTGTGGGCCTCCTTCGGAGGTGCGGGGGTGGTCAGACGGAGGCGGCGGAGCTGTTCCGTTCGATGGCCTCGTACAGGGCCTTGATGTTCGCGGTGCCGAAGGTGCCCGCGCCCTGGCGCTCGATCAGCTCCAGGAAGTAGGTGCGCCGGGGGTGGGTCGAGCGGGCGAAGATCTGGAACAGCTGTCCGCCGTGGTCCTGGTCGACCAGGACGTGCAGGTCGCGCAGGGTCTCCACCGGGATGGCCGTCGTGCCGAAGCGCTCGGCCAGGGCGTCGAAGTAGGCGCCCGGGGTGGTCAGGAACTCCACGCCGCGCGCGCGGATGGTGCGGACGGCGCTGGTGATGTCGTGGGTGCTGAAGGCGAGGTGCTGCACACCGGCGCCGCCGTGGGCGGCGAGGAAGTCGTCGATCTGGCCGGGGCGGCGGCTGGTGTCGGGCTCGATCAGGGTGAAGGTGACCGCGCCGGAGGGGCTCTGCACCACCTTGGAGTCCATGGCCTGCTCGCCGACCTCGATGTACTCCTCGAAGATCGTCCGGAAGCCCAGCGCGGCCTCGCAGAACCGTACGGATTCCACCAGTTGACCGGCCGGGAGGCAGATCGCGACGTGGTCGAGCTCGTCCAGCAGGCGGGGCGCCGGGGTCGGTTCGGCGGTCGGCAGCGGGACGAAGCGCAGCGCGGTGTCGCCGAAGCCGGCGATCAGGGCGCCGGCCCGGTCCAGCACCCGGGCGCCGTGCCGCTCGGCGCGCCGCAGCGCGGCCTGCGGGTCGGGGCAGCCCAGGGCGAGCACGGCGACGCCGTCCCCGTGCCGGGCGACGAAGTCGGCGACCGGGTGCCCGGGGTCGGCGGCGGAGGTCAGGTGCAGCCGGATGGTGCCCTGGCGCAGTTCGATGGTGCGGGTGCCGTCCGGTGCGGTCGCCGGGGCGTCGGCGGTGAAGCCGTAGTCGGCACGGAGCCCGGCCGCGGTCTTGTCGGCGTCGGCACAGTGGAACTCGACGTGGGCGATGGTCTGGATGGACATCGGGATCTCCCCCCGGAGGGATGGCGGGTCGTGGACCGGCGCGCTGCCGGCCGATCGGGTACTGGGCGCTCCCGATGGCTGTCGGGAGGCTCCCGACGGCTATCGGGAGGCCCGGGTGGCGGTCGGGCCGAGGATGAGGCTGAGGTTGTGGCCGCCGAAGGCGAAGGCGTTGCTCAGCGCGGCGCGCACCGGGACGGTCCGGGCGGCGCCCCGGACGTGGTCCAGGTCGCAGGCCGGGTCGGGGTCGGTCAGGTTGAGCGTGGGCGGCAGCGTTCCCCGCGCCACCGCCAGGGCGGTGACCGCCGCCTCCAACGCGCCCGCGGCGCCGAGGAGGTGGCCGGTCGCGCCCTTGGTGGAGCTGACCGCGGGCGGGTGCGCCCCGAAGACGGCGTGCAGGGCGGCGGTCTCGGCCACGTCGCCGAGCTTGGTGCCGGTGCCGTGGGCGTTCACGTAGTCGATGTCGCCCGGGACCAGGCCCGCGTTGGCGAGCGCGGCGCGCATCGCGTCGGCGGCGCCGGTGCCGTCGGGCCGGGGCATGGTCGGGTGGTGGGCGTCGGTGGAGGCGCCCCAGCCGAGCACCTCCGCGTAGCCGGCGGCGCCGCGCGCTCCGGCGTGTTCGGCGCTCTCCAGGACGAGGACGGCGCTGCCCTCGCCGAGCACGAAGCCGTTGCGGCGGCGGTCGAAGGGCCGACTGGCCAGCGCCGGGTCCTCCCAACCCTGGGCCAGGGCGCGGGCGTTGGTGAAGGCTGCGGCGATCGTCGGGTGCAGCGAGGACTCGGTGCCGCCGCACACCACCACGTCGGCGTCGCCGGCGCGGATCAGCCGCAGCCCCTCGGCGATCGCCTGGGCGCCGGCCGCGCAGGCCGTCACGACGGCGGAACTGTACCCCCGGATGCCGTGCTTGATGGCGACCCTGGCGGCGGCCATGTTGGAGAGCATGCCCGGCAGCAGGTACGGGCTGACGCCCGGGCGGCCGCGCTCCAGCCGGCGGTGCGACTGCTGCTCGAAGGTCTCCAGTCCGCCGCCGCCCGTCGCCAGGACCACGGCGGTGCGGTGCGGGTCGGCGTCCCGGCCGACCACCAGGCCGGCGTCGGCCAGCGCGTCGTCGGCGGCGGCCAGGCCGAGCAGCACGAAGCGGTCCACGCAGCGGGTCTCGGTGGGCGGCAGCACCTCCCGGCCGTCCACGGCGGGGGCGATCCCGGCGGCGGGCAGCCAGCCGTGCGCGGAGTGGTCCTCGGGGACGGCGCGGACGCCGGAGCACCCGGCGGTCAGCGCCTCGAACACCTCGGCGGGCTTGCGGCCGAGCGGGGAGACCAGGCCGATGCCGGTGACGACGGCTCCGCGGCGGGCGCTCCGCCCGGCGGTCGGTTCGGCGGCTCGCTCGGACGGCTCGCTCACGCGCCCACCGCCGCGAGGTGGCGCTCGCGCAGCAGGACCTTGCGGACCTTGCCGGTCGGGCCGAGCGGGATGTCGTCCGGGGAGACCACCAGCACCCGGCGGACGGTCGCGGCGGCGGCCTCGTCCAGCGCGGCGACGACCGCCCCGGTCCGGTCCGCGGCCCGGTCGGCGCCCTCGGTGAGGAGCAGCAGGACGTCGGTGACCACCCGCTCGCCGTCCCGGACCGCCACCACCGTGCAGTCCAGCACGTCGGGGCAGGCGGCCAGCACCCGCTCCTCCGACATCGCGGTGAACAGCCTTCCGCCGTCGCCGAGTTCGACCGAGTCGACGGCCCGGTCGACGTGGTAGTAGTAGCCCTCCTCGTCCCGGTACATCAGGTCCCCGGTGAGGAAGCGGCCGCGGATCCTGGTCCGGAAGGTGGTGGCCGAGTCGTTCCAGTAGCCGAGTGCCAGGGTCGGTGAGGCGGTGGCGAGTTCGCCGACCTCGCCGGGGCCGAGCGGCTCGCCGTCCGGGCCGACCACCGCGCAGTCGACGAAGGCGTGCGGGCGGCCGACGCAGCGTCCGTAGCGCTCGGTGCCCGGGCCGTGGGTGATGAAGAAGTGCGAGTGGCCCATCTCGGTGGAGCCGAGGCCGTCCACGAACTGGGAGCCGGGCGTGCGGGAGCGGCCGGCCCGGGTGACGGTCTCCCGGCTGCCGGTGGCGATCAGCCGGCGGATGTGCACCTCGTGGGCGCAGTCGCCGGTGTTCCACCAGAGCGCGACGGAGGTCAGGTCCCGGGTGCCGAGGTCGTGGCGGGCCAGGTCGGCCCAGGTGGCGGCGAAGCCGACCACGCCGGTGGGCCGCCACTGCTCGATCGCCTGGAGCACGCCGTCGCCGGACTGCCGGGACAGGAGGGCGAGCCGGGTGTGCGAGCTGAGCGCGAGGTTGAGCGCGATCAGGGTCGCGGCGTGCGGGGCGGGCAGGGCGCTGAGCATCCGGTCCTGGCCCTGCGGGCGGGGCAGCCGCAGCCGGTGGCGGATCGCCGCGTACAGGCTCGCGTGCGAGTGGACGACGGCCTTGGGCATGCCGGTGGTGCCGGAGGAGTGGGTGATCGCCACCGGGTCGCCGGACCAGTGCCGGTACGGCGCCGGGGCGGCGTCCGGGTCGCCCGCGCCGAGGGTGCCGATCTCGGGGAGCAGCGGCGCGCCGGGGTCGTGGCCGGCCAGCGCGGCCCGGTGGGCCGGGTCGGCGAGGACGCCGGCCGCGCCGAGGCGGGCGATGTAGCGGGCGGCGCGTTCGCCGTCGAGGTTGGGGTTGAGCAGGGCGGGGATGGCGCCGAGCCGGGCCAGGGCGAGGAAGGCCAGCACGTGGTCGGCCGCGTCGTCGGCGTAGACCACGACCGGGTCGCGCCGGGTGATGCCGAGCGCGTGCAGGGCGGCGGCGCGGGCCCGGACGGCGCGGTCGAGCTCGCGCAGGGTGAGCGCCTGCCAGGCGGGGTGGTCGTCCACCGGGGTGTCGAAGGTGAGCAGCGGCTCGTCGACGTCCAGCCCGAGCGCGATCCGGGCGGTCAGGACGTTGCCGGCGCCGACGTCGGGGTCGTCCGCGAGCAGGGTGCGGAGACTGCGGATGGTCACGGGGGTGGATCCCTCCCTCGGGGCCGGTGGACGGCCCGGGCGGCTGATCGGGTGGCGGGGTCGGTCGCGCGGGCGGCGGACGACCGGGGCGGCGGGGGCCGCGCGGGCGGTGAGGCGGGGGTGGTGCGGCAGTGGCGAGGGGGTGGTGCGGTGGTGAGGCGGTGTCGGGCGGGGCGGCTGGTGTGCCGGGTACGGCTGCGTCAGGCGCCGGGCCTCGGTGGTGGATACGGCCGGGGGTGATCGGCGGGTTCAGGTCGGTGCCGTCGGGGTCCGGGCGGCGGGGCCCCGGGGTGTGGTGGTTCCGGGGCAGGGGAGCGTCAGGGTGCGGGGACGGTGAGCAGCACGGCGGCGGCGTGGTCCCCGTCGGGTGTCTGCTCGGCGGCGATGAGCAGCACCCGGTCGGCGTCGCCGTCGGCGAGCAGCAGCGCGGCGAGCTCGTACGCCTCCGCCGGGACACGGCCGGGTTCGGCCTCGTCCGGGCAGATCGCCACGATCGGGCCGGTCAGGCCCCAGCGGGCGGCGATGTGTCCGAGGACGGCGTTGGGGTTGGACTGGAAGAACAGCAGCGGGCCGGTCCGTCGTCCGGGTTCGGCGCTCTGCTCGATGGCCCGCGCGGTGGCGAGGTCGCCGCTCGCGCTGGCCAGCAGCAGGGCGGTCCGCCCGGGGGCGGGCGGCGCGCCGTGGTGCTCGCGCAGGCAGCGGTCGGCGGTGTCGGCGACCAGCGGGTTGAAACCGGAGGCGGCGAAGCCGGGCAGGGGTGGCGGCGGCCCGTCCAGGCCGGGCGCGGGGCGGCGGGCCTCGGCGAGGACCCGCAGGCGGTGGGTGTCGTCGGCAGGGGTGGTCATCGTGGTGTCGGTGTCATCCAGGGGCCAGCAGCAGCGCCGTGTTGGCGCCGCCGAAGGCGGAGTTGAGGCTGAGCGCGTAGGCGGGGCGGGCGGCGCGCGGGCCGTCCAGGACGAGGTCCAGGCCGACGTCCGGGTCCGGGCCGAGCCAGCCGGCGTTGACCGGGAGCAGTCCGGTGTCCAACGCGCCGATGGTGACGGCCAGTTCGAGCAGGGCGGAGGCCTCCAGGGCGTGCCCGTGGACGGATTTGCTGGAGCTGACCGGCAGGTGGTCGGTGTGCGGGCCGAACACCCGCCGCAGGGCGCGGGCCTCGGCCTGGTCGGCCAGGCCGGAGCCGGTGCCGTTGGCGTTGACGTAGCCGACCTCGGCCGGTGCGACGCCCGCGCGGGCGAGTGCGGCCTCGACCGCCCGGGCCACTCCGGTGCCGTCCGGCTCGGGGCGGCAGACGTGGTGGGCGTCCCCGGTGCGGCCCCAGCCGGCCAGCCGGGCGAGCGCGGACGCACCGCGTCGTTCGGCGGCCGGGGCGGCCTCGACCACGACGGCGGCGGCCGCGTCGCCGAGCAGGGTGCCGGTCCGTCCGGCGCTGAACGGGCGCAGCTCGCCGTCGCGGGCCAGCGCGCGCCCGGCGTCGAAGACGGCGAACACGCCCGGTCCGACCAGGTGGACGGCGGCGACCAGGACGCGTTCGTGCCGCCCGGTGGCCACCAGGACGGCGGCGTCGGCGACGGCGGTCGCGGCGGCCACGCAGGCACCGGTGTAGACCCGGGTGACGCCCGGGGCTCCCCAGTCCGCGCGGACCCCGGCGGCCACCGCGTCGGCGGTGGCACGGGTCCGCTCGTCGCTGTGCAGCGCGAGCAGGACGGGCAGCGCGGCGCCCTCGGCGGCGGTCAGCCCGGCCTGCCGGCAGGCCTGGCCGATGGCGTCGAGCACCGCCGCGGCCGGCGGGACGGTGCCGGTCGAAGACGTGCTGTCGGTCGAAGACGTGGTGCCGGTCGAAGACGTGGTGCCGGTCGACGGCGCAGCGCCGGTCGACGCCGTGGTGCCGGGGACAGGAAGGTCGAGAACCAGGGCGTCGGGCCGTACGGGATCCGGCAGCAGGTGCCCGGGCAGCAGGGCGGCCCGGGTGGTGCGGCGGCCGCTGACGTCGAAGCGGGTGACCGGGCCGAACGCCGCCTTGCCGTGCGCGGCGGCCGAGGTCAGCTCGGCGAGCCCGCGACCGGCGGCGCTGAGCACGCCGACGCCGGTCACCACCACCCGCGCCCGCCCCGGCTGCCCGGTCGGTCCGGTCGGTCCGGTCGGTCCGGTCGGTCCGGTCGGTCCGGGAGGTTCGGGAGGTTCGGTCGGTCCGGGAGGTTCGGCACCCGTGGCGATGCCGCTCACGGCTGTGCGCCCGCGCGCTCGGCCGGGTCGGCCCGCTCGGCCAGGACGGCGTCGCGCAGCAGTCCGGTGGCGTCGTCGACCGTCCGCACCGCGCCGAAGCGCTCGTCGTCCAGGTCCAGCTGCAGGCCGTACCGTTGCTCGAACTCGGCGATGAGCCAGGTGAGTTCGAGCGAGCCGAGCTCCTCGGGCACGGTGTCGGCGGCGCGCTGCCCGAACGCCGCCAGCATCGTCAGCACCTCGGCCCGGTCCGGGAGGCGGTCGGGACGCGGGGAGCCGGTCATGCGGCGCTGCCGGAGGTGGCGGACGTCGCGGCGAGGGCGTCGATCCGGCGGGCGACGTCGGCGGTGAACTCGTCCAGCGTCATCAGCGCGGTGCTCTCCATCTCGTCCAGGTCGAACTTGATCCCGAACTCGTCCTCGACCTGCACCGACAGGTCGGCCAGCGCGAGCGATTCGAGGTCCAGCCCGGCCGGGCCGAGGTCGGTGTCCCCGGTGACCTCCGAGACGTCGTACTGCATCTCGGTCAGGGCGGCGAGGACGAAGGCGCGGATGCGGTCCTGCATGGTGGTGGGCTCCTTGTCGGGGTGGTGGTGCGAGCGGAGTCGGGCCGCGGTGCGGCCGGGGTGGGGCCGTCGAGCGTGCGGAACCGGGCCGCGGGTGTGCGTGCGGGTCAGTGCGCGGCCACCGAGGAGGTCGCGGCGGAGGTCGCGGCGGCGTCGCGCAGGGCGGCCGGGTCGCGCAGCAGCTTTCCGGTGGCGGTGCGGGGGAGTACGGGGAGCAGGGCGAGCCGGCGCGGCCGCTTGTAGGCGGCCAGGCGGCGGGCCAGCCCGGTCTGGAGCAGGGTGAGGTCGGCGTCGACTTCGGTGGCGAGGTAGGCCTCGATGGCGCCGCCGTCGAAGACGACCACGGCCTCGCGGACCTCGGGCAGTGCGGTGAGGGTCTGTTCGACCTCGGTGAGGTCGACCTTCAGACCGCCGATCGACACCTGGGAGTCCAGTCGGCCGAGTACGGTGACCAGGCCCCCGGCCTCGTCCAGTTCGGCCGCGTCCCGGGTGTGCAGCCAGCCGTCCGACCAGCGGGTCGGGTCGTCCAGCCCGGGGTACGGCGAGGCCGCCGCGCCGAGCTGCAACTCGCCCTTCATCAGGCGCATCCGCATCCCGTGGACGGGACGCTTGGCCGGGTGGAGGGTGCCGTCGAGGTCGGTGGCGATGACCCCGGTCTCGGTCATGCCGTACATGGTGCCGAGCGGGACGCCGTAGCGCCCGGTGAACAGCGCGGGCAGGCCCGGGCGGACCAGTTCGCCCGCGACGACCATCCGTCGCAGCATCGGCAGCGGCGGGGGAGCGGCCGTCCCCGCCAGCAGTTCGGCGTGGAAGGGCACCCCGATGACCGTGGTCGGCCGGTCGGAGCCGGCGACCGCGGCGAGGATGCCCGCGGCCGTCATCCGCTCCGGCACGGTGAGCGCGGCACGGGCGTACAGGCCGTTGAGCAGCCCGCCGACCAGGCCGAGCACGTGCACCACCGAGGAGAGCAGGACGATCCGCTCGCCCTCGCCGGGGAACTCCACCAGTTTTCGGTAGCAGTCGAGTTCGCGCAGCAGGTCGGTGGCGGTCCGGGCGATGACCTTGGCCGGTCCGGTCGATCCGGAGCTGAGCTGGATCAACGCGTGCCCGGTGCGGGCCGGTCGTCCGTCCGGCAGCGGGACGGCCACCGGATCCACCTCGGAGAAGCCGCGCAGTGCCGCCGCCGGCCGGTGGGCGGAGCCTACCAGCACCTGCGGGGCCAGCCGCGCGACCGCCGCGTCGACCTCGTGGTCGGTCAACCGGTGGTCGAGCAGGGCGACTTGGGCGCCCAGCCGCCAGCATGCCAGCAGCACCGCGACGAACGCCACCGAAGGCGGCAGCCGCAGCGCGGCCGTGCCACCGGGGCCCAGCCCGGCGGCCGCCAGCCGGACGGACTGCTCGTCCACCAGGGCGCGCAGGGCGTCCCGGTCGAGCGGCGCGCCGAGGCGCAGGCACTCCTCGTCGCCGGGACCGGCCAGCAGCAGCCGGTCGACCCAGTCCTCCGGGGCGTCGGAGTGCGGTGGAACGGAAGGCGGAAGTGAAGAGGGGGAAAAGCCGGTCAACACGGCTCCATACGAGCGAGGGGGATTTGACATGAACGCTATCCACAGCCAAAACGGTCAATTCCGTTGCCAGACCATGGCACAGACGTTTGGTCAAATCAAGGTCTATACCAATGTGCCCGTTGCTCCTACGCTGCCGAACCGGGACTGGTCCGCGCGTGGCCGTCCTGGAACGAGGAATGCCCGTGGGAGCTCTCACGCTGGCCGGGATCGAGCGCGCGGCGCGCGCACAACTTTCTCCGGAAATCTGGGATTTCATCGAAGGCGGCAGCGGCGCGGAACGCACCCTGGCGGCCAACCGGGAGATGTTCGGACACTATGCGCTGCGCCCGCGCACCCTGGTCGACGTCTCCGCCTGCGACCCGGCACTGACCCTGCTCGGCGCACCGCTCGGCCTCCCGCTCGGCATCGCCCCGATGGCCTACCACCGCCTGGTCGACCCGCAGGGCGAGACTGCCACCGCGCGCGCCGCCGGCCGGGCCGGCGCCCTGCTGGTCGCCGCGATGTTCGCCAGCCGCACCCTGGAGGAGATCGCCGAGGCAGCCACCGGCCCGCTCTGGCTCCAGCTGTACTGGCTGCGCGAACGCGCCGCCCTCGCCGCCCTGGTGGAGCGCGCCGAGGCAGCCGGCTTCCACGCGCTGGTGCTGACCGTGGACGCCCCGAGGATCGGCCGCCGGCTGCGCGACCTGCGCAACGGCTTCGCCATCCCGCCCGCCGTCCGCGCGGTCAACCTGGACGCGGCGCTGATGTCCGCCAGCCACCGGGCGGCGGGCGGCAGTTCGGGCATCGCCGAGCACGCCCGGGAGCAGTTCGACCCCACCCTGAGCTGGGCCGATCTCGTCTGGCTGCGCGAGCGCACCCGGCTGCCGCTGGTCCTCAAGGGCATCCTCACCGCCGAGGACGCCCGGCTGGCCGTCGAGCACGGCGCCGACGCCGTTCTGGTCTCCAACCACGGCGGACGCCAACTCGACGGGGCGGTCCCGGCCCTGGCCGCGCTGCCCGAGGTGGTCGAGGCCGTCCCCGCCGACCTGCCGGTGCTGCTCGACGGCGGCGTGCGCACCGGCGCGGACATCGCCGTCGCGCTCGCGCTCGGCGCCCGCGCCGTCCTGGTCGGCCGCCCGGCGTTCTGGGGCCTCGCCACCGAGGGCGAAACCGGGGTGCACCGGGTGCTCGACCTGCTGCGCGAGGAACTGGAGCACACCATGGCCCTGTTGGGCCGCCCCCGGCTCGCCGACCTGGACCGCACGGTGCTCGCGCCCTGGCCGTACGCGGCCGGCTGAACCGCCCGACAGCCGCGCCCCGTAGTTTCGAGAAAGAGACCCGACATGACCGACCAACCCGCACGATCCCCCGAACGACCCCCCGGCCGGAACCCTGACCGGTTCCCCGGCTGGGATTGGGACGATCCGGACGGACTGGCCACCCGACTGGACGACTTCAGCGCGCAGGTCGCCACCTGTGCCACGCTCGAAGCGCACCCCGGCGGGCTGCCGCGCGACCACGCGGGCTTCCGCGAACTCGGCCTCACCGGAATCGAGTTCGCCGCCTTCCGGACCGCCCACCCGGAGGGCCTGGGCACCGACCTCACCGCCCTGCGCGGTCCCGGCACCGAGCCGGGCACGGCCACCACCACCGTCACCGAGCCGGGCACCCTCTACCGGGTCGACGGCGACCGCTGGTTCACCCAGCTCGACATCGCCGAGCCGCTGCCCTTCGCCGACGCCAGCGTCGACTGGGTGTACGCCGAGCACCTCATCGAGCACGTCACCATGCCCGTCGCGGTCGGCTGGCTGCGCGAGGCCCGCCGGGTGCTGCGCCCCGGCGGCGTCCTGCGGCTGACCACCCCCGACCTGGCCCGCTACCTGGTCGGCTACGCCACCGGTGACGGCTTCCTCGCCAAGCACCGGCGCCGCCTGACCACCCTCGGCTTCGGCCCGCCGATGCCCACCCGCCCGGCCTTCCTGGTCAACCAGATCTTCCGCCACTACGGCCACCAGTGGATCTACGACCTGGACGAGCTGCGGCACGTCCTCACCCTGGCCGGCTTCGCCCCCGAACAGATCCGCCACTGCGCCTACCGCGAGGGCCTCCGTCCGGACGTCGCCGACCTCGACACGGCCTTCCGCACCGACGAGACCGTCTACGTCGAGGCCGACCGCTGACCCCCCGGGCTGACCGCTGAACCCCCGGGCTGACCGCTGAACCCCGGGCCGACCGCTGACCCCCGGGCCACCCAGGCCACCCGCCGAACCCCGCCGCCCCAGAACGGGACCACCCATGCCCCTGCACCCCCAGGCCGAGGCCCTGCGCGCCCGCCGCGCGAGCAGCGGCGCCCCGCCGCTCTACACCCTCACCCCGGCCGAGGCCCGCGCCGCCGACCTCGCCGACATCCGCGCCGCGGCCGGCACCCCAGAACCGGTCGCCGCCGTCGAGGACCACCGCATCGACGGCCCCGGCGGCGAACTCGCCCTGCGGCTCTACCGGCCCGAACCGCCCGGCCGCCGACTGCCCGCCCTGCTCTACCTGTTCGGCGGCGGCTGGACCCTCGGCTCACCCGACACCAGCGACGCGATCTGCCGCCGGCTCACCAACGCCGTCGGCTGCGTCACCGCCTCCGTCGGCTACCGCCTGGCCCCCGAACACCCCTTCCCCGCGGCCCTGCACGACTGCCGCGCCGCCCTCGTCCGACTCGTCGAACGGGCCGAGGAGTTCGGCCTCGACCCGGACCGCCTGGCCGTCGGCGGCGACAGCGCCGGCGGCAACCTCACCGCCGCCCTGACCCTCCTGCTGCGCGCCGAGGGCGGCCCCGCCCTGCGCCACCAGCTGCTCGTCTACCCCAACACCGACCACGGCGCCGACACCCCCTCGCTGCGCGAACACGACGACCCGCTGTTCTTCAACCGCCGCTCGGTGGCCTGGTACTGGGGCCACTACCTGGCCGACCCGGCCGACGGCGCCGACCCGTACGCCTCCCCGCTGCGCGCCGCCACCCTGGCCGGCCTGCCGCCCGCGACCGTCCTCACCGCCGAGTACGACCCGCTGCGCGACGAGGGCGAACAGTACGCCGAGGCGCTGCGCGCGGCCGGGGTCCCGGTGGAACTGCGCCGCTACCCGGGCGTGCCGCACGGCTTCTTCGCGATGACCGGCACCCTGGACGCCGCCGCCGAGGCCCAGGCGTACGCCGCCGGGCGCCTGCGGGAGGCCCTGCGGTGAAGCTCCCGCTGGAAGACCTGCACGCCTCCCTGGCCGACCCGCTGCTGGACGCGATGACCTTCCTCAACGAGGTCACCACCCGCTACCCCGACGCCGTCTCCTTCGCCCCCGGCCGCCCGTACGAGGGCTTCTTCGAACCCGAGGACGTCCCGGCCCACCTGGACCGCTTCCTCGCCCACCTCGCCGACCGCGGCCTCGACCGGGACGCCGTGCGCACCGCGCTGTTCCAGTACGGCCCGACCAAGGGCATCATCGCCGACCTGGTCGCCCGCACCCTCGCCAACGACGAGGGCCTGACCGTCGCCCCCGAGTCCCTGGTGATCACCGTCGGCGCCCAGGAGGGCATGCTGCTCACCCTGCGCGCGCTCTGCGCCGGCCCGGACGACGTCCTGCTGGTCAGCTCTCCCTGCTACGTCGGCGTCACCGGCGCCGCCCGGCTGCTCGACCTGACCACCCGGCCGGTCCCCGAGGGCCCGGACGGCGGCCCCGACCCGGAGGCCGTGCGCGCCGCGGCCCGGGCCGTCCGCGCCGAGGGCCGCCGCCCGCGCGCCCTCTACGTCGTCCCGGACTTCGCCAACCCCTCGGGCACCAGCATGCCGGTCGACGCCCGCACCCGGCTGCTGGCGGCGGCCGCCGAGGAGGGCGTGCTCCTCATCGAGGACAACCCGTACGGCTTCTTCGCCCGCACCCCGGGCCTGCGGCCCACCCTCAAGGCGCTGGACGGTCGCGGCCGGGTGGTCTACCTGGGCTCCTTCGCCAAGACCTGCTTCCCCGGCGCCCGGCTCGGCTACGTCGTCGCCGACCAGGAGGTGGCGGGGCCCGGCGGGCGCCGCAGCCTGCTCGCCGACGAGCTGGCCAAGCTGAAGGGCATGACGACGGTCAACACGCCCGCGCTCAGCCAGGCCGTCATCGGCGGCATGCTGCTGGCGCACGACTGCCGCCTGCGCGCCGCCAACGCCCGTGCCACGGCCCACTACGCGGCCGGCATGGACACCCTGCTGCGGGAGCTCGACCGGCACTTCCCGGCCTCCGATCGGCGCCGCCTGGGCGTCTCCTGGAACCGGCCGGACGGCGGCTTCTTCGCCGTGCTGACGGTGCCCTTCACCGCCGACGACACGGCCATGGAGCGCTGCGCCCGCGACTACGGGGTGCTGTGGACGCCGATGGCGCCGTTCTACCCGGCGGGCGGCGGCGAGCACCGGCTGCGGCTCTCGGTCAGCTCGCTGACGCAGGCCCGGATCATCGACGGGGTGGCCAAGCTGGCGGCCTTCATCACCTCCTGAAGGTCCGTTCGCGCACGCCGACGGGGCCCGGCTCGTGACGAGCCGGGCCCCGCTGCCGTACCCCTTTTCCGTGCCCTTTCTCCGTGCCCCTTTTTCCGTTCCCCTCGGCCGTGGTGCCGCTCAGCGCACCCGGGTGGAGAACAGCCGGGCCGACCAGTACACCGCCAGGACGGTCATCACCACGACCACCAGCAGTCCCTGCCAGACCACGTCGTCCCCGGCGTGCCCGGAGAACAGCGCGCGCATGCCCTCCACCGCCCAGTAGAAGGGGTTCCACTTGGCGAGGTCCTGCAGCCAGCCCGGCGCCAGGGTGAGCGGCAGCAGCACCCCGGACAGCAGCGCGATCGGCTGCGCGAGGGTGTTCACGACCGGCGCCATCGCCGCGTCGGCCGGCACCATCAGCGCGATGCCGAAGGAGATCGCCGAGGTCATCAGGGCCAGCAGGCCGAGCAGCAGGTAGGCGAGCAGCAGGTTCAGCGGGCTCACCCGCAGCCCGAACGGCAGCGCGATCAGCGTGATCAGGACGGCCTGCACCAGCAGCGCCACCATCTCCCGCAGCGCCCGTCCGAGCAGCAGCGCCAGCCGGCTCACCGGGGTCACCCGGGAGCGCTCGATGATCCCGGCCTTGAGCTCGCCGAGCAGGCTGAAGCCGGTGTACAGCCCGCCGAAGATGCACAGCACCGCCAACAGGCCCGGTACGTAGACCTGGTAGGCGTCGGCGTAGCTGCTCGCGCCCTCGGGGGCGAGCACCTTCTTCAGCAGCGGGGCGAACAGCAGCAGGTAGAACAGGGGCTGGATGATGCCGACGGCGATCCAGACCGGGGTGCGGATCATCAGCAGCAGCTGGCGCTGGAAGACCAGCCAGGTGTCGCGGGCGAGCTTCACGGTCTCCCCAGGGGGTCGTACGGGTCCATGTGGTGGCAGCGGTTCATCGGGTGTCGGCGCCGGGTCAGGACTGCCGCAGCGAGCGCCCGGTGCGGGCCAGGAACACGTCGTCCAGGCTGGGGCGTTGGAGCTGGACGGTGCCGGGCGTCACGCCCGCCGCGTCCAGCGCGCGGAGCAGCTGCGGGATGGCGGCGGCGCCGTCCTCCAGGTACAGCCGCAGCCCCTCGTCCCCGTCGGCCTCCAGGCGGTGCAGGTACGGCTGCGGGCGCAGTACCTCGGCCGCCCGTTCGGCGGCGCCCTCCCCGGCGTCCAGGCCGACCAGGACGACGTCACCGGAGATCTCGCGCTTGAGCGCCTCGGGCGTGCCCTCGGCCACCACCTGGCCGTGGTCGACGATGGCGACCCGGTCGCAGAGCGCGTCGGCCTCGTCCAGGTAGTGCGTGGTGACCACGACGGTCATGCCCTCGGTGCGCAGCCGGCGGATCTCCTCCCAGACGTGGGCCCGGCTGGCCGGGTCCAGCCCGACCGTCGGCTCGTCCAGGAACAGCACCCGGGGCTGGTGGATCACCCCGAGCGCGATGTCCACCCGGCGGCGCTGGCCACCGGAGTAGGTGACGCACGGCCGGTCGCCGAACTCGCCCAGGTCGAAGGCCTTGAGCGCGTCCGCGGCGGCCGACACGGCCCGGCTCTTGGCCGCGCCGTGCATCCGGGCCTGCAGCACCAGCTCCTCGCGGGCGCTGACGTTGTCGGTGGTGCCGCCGCCCTGGGCGACGTAGCCGATCCGGCGGCGGACTCCGGCCGGGTCGGTGAACAGGTCGGCCCCGGCGATCTCGGCCCGTCCGCCGTCGGGGCGGATGAGGGTGGCCAGCATGCGCAGGGTGGTGGTCTTCCCGGCGCCGTTGGGGCCGAGGAAGCCGTAGATCTCGCCGGCGGCGACCGACAGGTCGATGCCGCGGACGGCGTCGACGGTCTGGCTGTCGCCGCCGCGGCGGGAGGTCTTCTTGCGGTAGGACTTGCGCAGTCCCGTGGTCTCGATCAACCGGAACTCCCGGACGGGGTGGGCTGCACGGCACCTGGGAAGGCGGTGCTCGGCACCTGCGGAGGGCGGTGCTGCTGCGACACCCTAGGGCGAACCCCGGTCCGGAAACAATGGCCTAGACCAATGGACGTGCGATCTCCGGTTCTGCTAAGGGCACTTCCGCGCCGGAGGGCCGGGCGAGTGCTTCCGGAGCGTCAGACGAGCGCCGCCAGTCGGTCCGCGGCCGCCGCCGCACCGCCCCCGGCCAGCAGCTCCCGCCCGACCCGAACCGCCCGGTCCCGGTACTCCGTCGTCCCGAGGACCGCCCGCAGCGCGTCCGCCAGCCGCTCCGGGGTGACCCGGGCGAACGGCACCCGCAGCCCGGCCCCGGCCGCCGCCACCTGGGCGGCGACGAACGGCTGGTCGTGCCGGATCGGCGCGGTGACCAGCGGCAGGCCGTGCGCGAGCGCCTCGCCCACGGTGTTCATCCCGCCGTGGCACAGCACCGCGTCCAGCTCGCCGCGCGCCATCAGCTCCAGCACCGGTGCCCGGTCCACCGCGACCGCGTGCGCCGGGAGCCCGGGCAGCAGTTCGCGCGGCGCCGCGAACACCGGCTGCACGGCCTCGCCGCACAGCTCCAGCGCCCGTACGGTGCGGGCCAGGAAGTCCGCGCCCAGCTCCCCGGCCAGCGTCCCCATGGTGACCAGCACCCGGCGCCGGCCCGGCCGCAGCCGCTCCCACGGGAACTCCGGATCGTGCGGCCGGGCCGCGAGCACCGGCCCGACGGCCGCGTGGTGCGGGGGCGGGGCGGAGCCGGTCAGCGCCGGACCGGTGGTCGTCAGCACCAGCGCGGGGGAGAACCGCGGGTCCAGGTACTCCGCCTCGGGCAGCCGTGCGCGCTCCCACAGCCCGCGCAGCAGCCCGGTCATCCACGCCTCGACCTGCGGCAACGCGCGGTACGGGCGTCCCAGTTCCATCGCCCCGGGCGCGAAGCTCGCCCACGGCAGGCCGTGCCGGTGTGCGACGAGCGCGCCCGCCGGGGTGTGCTGGTCGACCAGCAGCACGTCCGGCCGGTACTCCCGCACGGCCGTGTCCAGCGGCTTCGCGGTGAACCGCGCGTACGGCACGATGAAGCCCTCCCAGAGCGAGCGCAGCGCGGCCAGCCCGTGCCCGCCCTGGGCCCGGAACGCCCGGGTGCCGGTGCCGAGGACGTGCGCGCCGGGGCCGAGCAGCGGCCGCAGCACCGACTCCGTGCCGGTCCAGGCGACGTCGTGGCCGCGCGCGGCCAGTTCGGCGGCGATGCCCGCGGCCGGGTTGACGTGTCCGGTCAACGGGGGCATCACCAACAGGAACCGGGTCATCGGGCATCCTCCTCGGGGAGCAGTCGCCGCAGGTCGGCGACGGTCAGCGCCTCCAGCGCGGCCAGGTCCAGCCCGGCGCGCAGTGCCGCCAGGTCGGCGGCCGGGCCGAAGCGCTCGCGCAGGAGCGCGGCCAGCGCGGCGAGTTCGGTCTCGTCCAGCAGCAGGTCGCCGTCCAGGCGGGCGGTTGGTGTGACCCGGGCGGCCCAGCCGGGCGGCGCGCCGGCCACCTCGACGAGGAGCGCGACCAGCCGGGGGTCCGACGACCCGGCGGCGTCCGGGGAGCCCGCAGGGTCCGGGGAGTCGGCGGCGTCCAACGGATCCACGGAGGACGGTGGTTCGGTTCGCGACATGAGAGATATCCCACCTGCTCGACGGCACGGGGTGAACGCGGCGGCACCGGGCGCGGTTGACGGCTTCCAGGGCGCGGCCACGACGGCGGAGGGCCCGGCGGCCCGGCGTCGCACCCCCGTGGACGGGAGTCCGAGGACGGGCCCGAGATCACTTGTGCGACCCGGCGGGCGTCGGAATACTAGCCCGCGTGACCGCACTGGAGGCAGTGGCCGTCCACCTCCCCCCACACGCCGTGCCCATCGAGGCGGTGGGCGAGCGCATCGGCCTGACCCCACGTCAACTCCGTCTCTTCCGCCGCTTCCACGGCCTGGACCAGCTACGTCTGGATCCGGCCGGGACGCTGCCCGACCTGCTCGAAGCCGCCCTGGACGACCTGCCGGAGCTGCGCGGACGCGAACGCGACATCCGTTTCGTGATCCACGCCCGCAGCATGCCGGTGGCGGTGCCCCACCCGCTCAACCCGCTGCACGACCTGCTCGCCGCCCGCGGGCTCGGGCACGCCAACGCCTTCACGGTGACCCACCACGCCTGCGCGGTGGGCCTGCTGGCGATCGACCTGGCCGGCCGGCTGCTCGCCTCCGAACCCGACCCGGCGGCGCTCGCGCTGGTCCTGGCGGGGGAGAAGACCTTCACCAAGGACGCCCAAGTGGTGCCCGAGACCGGCATCTTCGCCGAGGGCGCGGCCGCCTGCCTGGTCAGCGCCGGAGGCGAGAGCCACCGGGTGCTGTCCTTCGAGGTGCGCCAGCGCCCGGAGTTCGACGGCCGGCTGGCCGAGGACCCGGACCTGCTCGCCCGCTACCAGCGGGAGTACCCGAACGTGATGGTCGAGGCGATCGAGGCCGCCCTCGACCGGGCCGGTCTGGACCTCTCCGACCTGGCCGCGATCCTTCCGCACAACGTCAACCAGGCGTCCTGGCGGATGATCGCACGCCGCATCGGCTTTCCGATCGACAAAGTCGTGCTGGACAACGTGCGGTCGGTCGGGCACAGTTTCGCTGCAGACAGCCTCATCAATCTCCACACCGCCACCACGCGGGGGCTGCTCCGCCGCGGTGACCACTACCTGATCGCCGCCGCCGGCGTCGGAGCCACCTTCTCCGCGATGGCCGTGCGGTACTGACGACCGGTCGGACATCCGGGATCGTCGGCCACTCCTCGAAGCCCTCAGGGCGCACTTCCCACGTACGACGGGACGGTACCCCCATGTCAGAACCCGTGGTCCAGACCACTGACCCCGAGCTGCGCGAGCGGATCCTGCACGGCATCGGTGAACTCCTGCCGCGCGTCCTCAAGCGCGAACTGCCCGAGATCCCGCAGGACGCCTGCCTCTTCGACGACCTCGGCCTCACCTCCGCCGGCACCATCGAGCTCATCCTGGAGCTGGAGGAGTCGCTGGACATCCAGGTCGACGTCGAGCAGATCACCGAGGACGACCTGCGCTCGGTCACCAGGCTCGCCGACTACGTCGCCGGGCACGTCATCCCCGAGGACTGACCGGGTGACCCCCGGCCCCTCCGGCCTGCGGATCACCCGGGCGCTCGCCCGCCGCTTCGACGGCCGCTCGGAGACCTCGCTCGACCCGGACCTGCGGGTGTTCGTCTCCGACCTGGTCCGCCCCTACGGCCTGCCGCTGCGCGAGGACCTGCTACGCGAGGGCGTCGGCCACTCCTACGAGGAGCTGGCCGCCGGACTGCTGCGCGAGGCGCTCGCCGAGGACGAACCGGTGGACCTGCTGATCCTCGCCTTCGACACCCCGGACGTGCGCCCCGGCGCGCCGTCCTCGCTCGCGCTCAGCCGGTCCGTCCCGGGCAGCCCGCTCGCCTTCGCGATCTGCGACCAGGGCACCGCGGCGGCGTTCACCGCCCTGCGGCTGGCCGCCGACCACCATCGCACCGGCGGCTGCCGCCGGGCCGTGATCGTGCTCGCCGAGCAGACCGCGCTGCACTACGAGCCGTCGGAGCCGGTCCCGCTGCCGGAGCGGCACGCGGTGGTGGTGCTGGTCTGCGAGGAGGCGCCGGGGGCCGGACTGGCCGTCCGGCAGGTCACCGGCAGCGGGTCGCCGGAGGAGGCGGTCCGGGTCCGGGCCGAGGAGCTGGGGCCCGGGGTGGAGGTCGTGCTCGGCGGCGGCTTCGACGCCGAGGACTTACCGGCCCAGCCGTTCACCGGCCTCTGGGCCCGGCTGGCCGAGCACCTGCCGCAGTGGCGGAAGGGGGAGCGGCCCGTCCTGCTCGCCGGGTACGACCGGCGGCTCGGGGTGCTCAGCACGCTGACCCTGCCATGACCGGGGTCGCGTTCTGGCTCATCCGGACCGACCGGTCCGCGGACGTCGTCGCCGCGCTGCGGCGGCTGCTCGACGGGCAGGAGCGCGCCCGGACCGCCGGCGCGGACCCCGGGCAGCGCGACCGCTTCACCGTGGTGCGCGGCGCCGTGCGGCAGCTGGTCGGCGCCCGGCTCGGGCTGCCCCCGGCCGAGGTCGTCTGGCGGTACGGGCCGAACGGGAAGCCCGAGGCCGCCGACGCCGGCGGGCTGCGGGTGAACTGGTCGGCCGCCGGCCCGCTCGCCGTGCTGGCCCTCGCCGAGGGGCGGGCGGTCGGCGTCGACGTCGAGCGGCTCCACGAGGCCCGGACGGCCGAGCGGATGGCCGCCCGCTGGCTCCCGTTCGAGGAGGCGCGCGCCGTCGCCGAGCCCGCCGATCCGGCCGAGCGGGCGGCCCGCTTCACCGCGCTCTGGTGCCGCCGCGAGGCCTGCGTGAAGGCGTACGGCGGACGGCTGACGCAGTCCTTCGGCGTGTCCGTGTGCGGCCCGTCGCCGGTGCTGGTGACCGACCCGGGCGGGCTCGGCACGGGGCCGGCCCGGCTCTGCGACGTACCCGTTCCCGGGCCGTTCCGGGCTGCCGTGGCGGCCCTCGGCGAGCCGCCGGTCCATGTCGACGTGTCGGTGTGGCAGCCGGTCTGACGGCTCCTCGAATCCGGCCCCGGTTTGGTCTGGACCAGCCTGGAGATCCGCTGGTAGCGTCCCGGCCACGCCCCCCTCCTGAGCCCCTCCCGGCGAGCCGAAAGGCGCGTACGACGTGACTCCGCACGACCTGATTTCCCGCGAGGCGGCTCCGGACGGGGCGACCCCGCACCCGGCAGGCCCGCACCCGGTGGCTCCGCGTCCAGCGGCTCCGCACCCGGCAGCTCCGGACGACCCGAGAGCGGCCGACCGGCGGGTCACCGTCCGCTTCGCCGCCGCGAGCAGCGGCACCGGCCCGCTCACCCGCGGGCAGGACAACATGATCCGCTGCATCCGGAGCGACGCCCCGGAACAGATCAACAAGGACTCCGTCTGGCCGGTGCCGCCCGGCACCTCGGTCCCGGCCGGCCTGGTCGCCCTGCGGCTGCTGGTCGAGCGGCACGAGTCACTGCGGACCTCCTTCCCGCCCGGCCCCGGCCCGGACGGCTTCCCGGACCGCCAAGTGGTCCACCCCAGCGGCCGGTTCACCGTGACGGTGGTCGAGGCGGACGACCGGATCGGCCCGGACGGACAGGTCGGTCGGAGCAGCCAGGACAGCCAGGACCAGGACGGCGATGACGACAGCCGGCTGGACGCGCTGGTCGCCCGGTTGGGCCGCGCCGACCTAGCCGTCCCGCTGGACCTGGCGGCGGCGCCCCGCATCCGGTTCACCCTGGTCGCCCGGGGCGAGCGGCTGCTCCGGCTGGTCGCCGTGGTCTGCCACGCGGGCGCCGACGGCGCCGCCACCGCCGTGCTGATCCAGGACTGGTACGCCCTCGCGGCCGGGAAGGAGCTGCCCCCGGTCGTCGCGCCGACGCCGCTGCGGCTCGCGGCCGGGGAGCAGAGCGCGCACGGCCGGCGCAAGGCGGCCGCCGGTCTGCGGCACTGGGCGCGGGTGCTGGGCAGCGGCCCGCAGACCGTGTTCGCCGACGCCCGGATCACCGGCCCGCCGCGCGACCACACCGCGCTGCTGGTGCGCTCGCGGGGGGCGGCCGACCACCTCGCCGCCGTCTGCCGCCGGGTCGGCGCCAGCCCGTCCGTGGTCCTGCTCGCCGCCTTCGCGGCACTGGTCGCCCACCGCTCGGGCCGCCGGGGCGAGTTGGTGATGTCGGCGCTCTCCGCCAACCGGCACCAGGCCGAGCTGATCGACCACGTCGGCACGCTCGCGCAGGACGCGCTGATCCTGCTGGACACCGACGCGGCCGACCTCGACCAGCTGATCGGCCGGGCCAAGGCGGCCTCGCTGAAGGCCTATTGGCACAGCATCCTGGACGCCGAGCAGGTCTGGCAGCTGGTCGAGGACGTCGCGCACCGGCGCGGTGCCCGGTTCGCCCGCCAGGTCGTCGTCAACGACCTGAGCCTCACCATCCCGCCCGCCGTCGCCGACGCCCAGGCGCCGCCGTCCGGCGAGCCCGAACTGACCCGGATGCCCAGCCCGCCGCTGCCGGTCCGGCTCATGCTCGCCATCCTGCGGATCACCGGCAGCCTGGACTTCGTCCTCGTCGCCTGCCCCCAGGTGCTCGACCCCGAGGAGACCGAGGGCTTCGCCGGGGCCCTGCTCGCCGTGCTGGAGGCCGCCGCCGAAGGCCCGGTGCTGCTGGCCGACCTGCCCGCCGTGCTCGGCCCGCCGGCTGACGAACGGGGAGACCGGTGGCGACTGGTCGACGGTTCGTGGGTCGACCTCGACGCCGTCGAAGCCCTGCTGGAATCCTCCCTCGGCCCGCATCGACTGGTGTTCTCCGACGGCGAGTTGGTGGCCGAGATCGAGACCGTCGATCCGGCGTTCGACCCGGCCGCCGCCCACCGGGCGGTCGTCGCCGCCCTTCCCGGCCGCGACACCGCGATGGCGCCGCACCGCTACGTCGTCCGTCGCGCGACGCCGGACGGCGAGGAGGTCGAGGCCGGCAGCGGTCGGGACCCGGAGATCGTCGCCCGGCTGTCCGCGCTCACCTGAAGGAATGATCGCGGGCGGCCGGGGCCGGCTCACTCCAACGAGTCCCCGCCGCCCGCCCCGGCGATCGCGTGCCGTTCCCCCGGCGGGTCGGCCGGCCCGCCGTTCACCCCGGCCCGCCGTTCACCCCGGCGCGTCCGCCCCGTCCTCGCCGAGCCCCCAGGGGAGGTCCCACGAGCACACGGAGGTCGCCCCGGAGGTGAGCCCCCACGGGCTCGGGACCTCCTGCGCGTCGTCGTCGCCCTGCAGCGGCAGCCGGTCGATCACCGCGACCAGGGCGGGCGGCAGCTGCGGCGCCAGCCCCCGGTGCACCCGGGACAGGATGTCGCGCCGCACGTCCTCCGGCAGCAGCGGTCGGCTCATCCGCAAGGGCCGTGGCCCGGGTGGGCGTTCGGCCGTGGACAGCTGGTCCGACCAGGCCCGCCAGTAGTCCGCGTCGTCGGTCTCGCCGAGCATCAGGTGGTGCAGGTGCAGGCAGTACGCGGCCGTCCCGCTGCCGGAACCGGCCGCGAACCGCCACCAGAACTCGGCGCCCTCCTCCTTGCCGGTGGCGTAGAGCAGCGCGCCGAACACCTCCGCCCCCTCCGGCTGGATCCGGCGCGCGTTCACCAGCAGGTCGAGTCCCCGCGAGGCGTCCGGCGCGCCCAGCACCAGGGCGACCACCAGGCCCAGTTCGAAGGAGGCCTGCTCGTACTCCGAGGGCAGGTGGGTCGGCGCGGCCGTCAGCCGGGCCTGGCGCACCGCCGCGATCCGCTCGGCGTGGGCGCGTTCGGCCCGGGGCACGTGGAACACCGCGGGCCCCCCGTCCGCCACCCACGCCCCGTCCGCCGCCCATGCCCCGTCCATCGTTCACACTCCGTCCGTCGTCGATGCCTCGCCCGTCGGCCCGACCGTCCGTCGATCCGTCACGCATCACCTGCACGGTCCGGGAGTTCGCCCACCCCGAGCCGGCGCGCCAGCCGTTCGCGGGCGTGCCGCAGATTGGAGTGCACCGTCGCCACCGGCCGGCCCAGGTAGGCTGCGATCACCTTGGGATGCAGGCCCAGCAGGTAGCGCAGGATCACCACGTCCCTTTGCCGGTCCGGCAGTTCGAGGATCGCCGCGTACAGCCGCACCTCGTCCGCCTCGCTGCGCAGCAGGCCCTTCGCCACCTGCTTGAACGCGCCGATCACCGCGGCGAAGGTGACCGCCTCCACCTCCACCGGCTCCTCGGCGGCGACCCAGTCCGAGACGTGCCGGTTCGTCAACCGCCAGGCGTACGCGGCCGGTTCCTCGAACCGCAGGACCTGGGGCCAGCAGCGGGCGAGGTCGGCCTTCACCGCCTCGACCACCAATGCGGCGTCGGCGTGGCTGCCTATCCTGGTCAACGCGAGGGCGTGCCAGGCGGGTTCATGGGTCTCGCAGAACGCGGCGTAGGTGAGGTCCAGCCGGAGGCCGAGGTCCCCGGCCGTCCGCTCCGGCAGGGCCCCGCCGGTGCAGTCCACTGCCGTCCCACCCTGGTACCCGCGCGCCGGGGCACCCCTGTCGATCGTCATCGAGCCTGCTTTCCGCGGCCGTCGGCTGCTCGCCGGGCCATCCGAGGGTCGGCCTGTCCGTGGCCATCCTCATTCCATCAGGCCTGTCACTCCAGGCTGCAAAGCGAACACAGATTGTCATCTCATGTGATCTGTCGACCGTGGGAATCGCTCCGGCCGCGATTGGTTCCCGGATAGCGTGGGCAGCAATTCGATCGGTTGCGAGCGAGGTACCGAGGGGGAAACGCGATGGGTCTCTACGACGGGGTGGATCTGCGGCTGAACGTGCCGCACTCGGCCAGGATGTACGACTACTTCCTCGGCGGCTTCACCAACTTCGCCGCCGACCGCGAGGCCGCCGGGCACGCCCTCGCCGTCGCGCCCTGGCTGCGCACCGGGGCCCGGGTCAACCGCTCCTTCATGCACCGCTCGACCCGCGCCCTCGCCGAGGCCGGCTTCGACCAGTTCCTCGACATCGGCACCGGGATCCCCACCTCGCCCAACCTCCACGAGATCGCCCAGCGGGTCCGCCCGGACGCCCGCGTCGTCTACGCCGACAACGACCCGATCGTCCTCTCGCACGCCCAGGCGCTGCTCACCGGCACCCCGGAGGGCCGCACCGCCTACGTCGAGGCCGACGTCACCGACGTCACCCGCCTGCTCGCCGCCCCCGGGCTGCGCGACACCATCGACCTCGGCCGCCCGGTCGCGCTCTCCCTCAACGCCCTGCTCCACTTCGTCCCCGACGCGCGCGGCGCCTACGAGCTCGTCGAGCACCTGAAATCCGTCCTGGCCCCCGGCAGCGCGCTGGTGATGACCCACGTCACCCCCGACTTCGCGCCCGAGGACATCACCAACCTGGTCCGCATCTACGAGTCCGCCGGCACCGCCGTCCAGGCCCGTACCCGCTCCGAGTTCGCCCGCTTCTTCGACGGCTGGACCCTCCGCGCCCCGGGCGTCGTCCCCACCCCCCGGTGGCGCCCGTCGGCGGACGAGCCCGTGGTCCCCGCCGCGGAGGCCTCGGCCTACGCGGCGGTGGCCATCCGGCCCTGATCGACCGCCGACGAACCAATCGCTGCCCCGGCTGCGTCCTGTGATCGAGAAGGCGGTTCGCGCCGCGACATTCGAACAAAGGGGCACCATGGACTCGCAGCCTTCGGAAACCCGGCACAGTCGCCGTACGGTCCTCGGCCTCGGCCTCGGGGCGGCCGTCACAGCCGCAGCCAGCGGACCGGCGCCCGCGGCGTCCCGGCCCGGAACGGCCGGCGGCTCCGGGGCGGGAACGGCCGACGGTTCCGGGGCCGGGAGCCCCGACGTTTCCGGGTCGGGGGCGCCCGGCGGCTCCGGGCCCGACGACGCCGACCTTCACCGCCGGCTCGCCGCCCTCGAACAGGAACACTCCGCCCGGCTCGGCGTCCACGCCCGGAACCTCACCACCGGCCGGACCGTCCGCTACCGCGCGGACGAACTGTTCCCGATCTGCTCGGTCTTCAAGACCGTCGCCGTCGCCGCCGTCCTGCGCGACCTCGACCGCGACGGCGCGTTCCTCGCCCGGCGGATCCGGTACGGCCGGGCCGACCTCGACCGGGCCGGCGGCGCGCCGATCACCGGCAAGCCCGAGAACCTGGCGAACGGCATGACCGTCGCCGACCTCTGCGCGGCCGCCATCGACCACAGCGACAACGCCGCGGCCAACCTGCTGCTCCGCGAACTCGGCGGGCCGACGGCCGTCACCCGCTTCTGCCGCTCGATCGGCGACCGCGTCACCCGCCTCGACCGCTGGGAGCCCGAACTCAACTCGGCCGAGCCCGACCGGATCACCGACACCACCAGTCCGCAGGCCATCGCCGGCAGCTACACCCGCCTCGTCCTCGGTGACGCCCTCCCGGCCGCCGGGCGCGAGCAGCTCACCGCCTGGCTGCGGGCCAACACCACCAGCACCCACCGCTTCCGCGAGGGCCTCCCGCCGGACTGGACCCTCGCCGACAAGACCGGCACCGGCAGCCACGGCACCACCAACGACGTCGGCATCGCCTGGACCCCGGCCGGAGCCCCGATCGTGCTCGCCGTCCTCACCACCAAGCCCGCGGACGCCGCCGCCCCGAAGGACGAACCCCTGGTCGCCGCGGCCGCCGCGCTGCTCGCCCCCGTCCTCGGGTGACCCCGCGCCCGGCGCGCCCCTCCCGCCCCACCTCGGCGTCCGCGCCTCGCCCCCGCGTCCCCGCCCCACCCGTGCGTCCCCGCCACCCCGGGCACAGACTGGTGGTGGACCGCTGCTGCCCCGCGACGCTGGGAGACGCATGCTGCTGGGACTGACCACCGCGCTGGTCGCGACCGTCTGCTTCGGCTTCGGGGCGGTCTTCCAGGCGCGCGGGGCACGGTCGGCCCCGCGCGCCGACCGGGTGCGGGCGGGGCTGCTGGCCGCGCTGGCGCGGTCGTGGCAGTTCCTGGTCGGGACGCTGCTGGACATCGCCGGCTTCGTGCTGAGCATCGTCGCCCTGCGCAGCCTCCCGCTGTTCCTGGTGCAGGCCGTCACCAACGCCGGCCTGGCCGTCACCGCCCTGGCCGCCGTCTGGCTGCTGGGCGCGCACCTCCACCGGGCGGACGTCGCGGGCATCCTCGCCGTGGTCGTCGGCCTGACCCTGCTCGCGGTCGGCTCCGGCCACGAGGGACGGAACCACGCCCCGGCCGCCTTCCACTGGACGCTGCTCGCCGTCACCGTCGTCATGCTGCTCGCCACCCTCGTCCTGGTGCGCCGGGACGGCACCGCGGCCGCCGCCGGGCTGGGCCTGCTGGCCGGGGTCGGCTTCGGGGTGACCAGCCTCGCGGTGCGCGTGCTGGACGCCTCCGGCCCGCTCGCGGTCCTCGCCGACCCGGCCGCCTACGCCCTGGTCGTCGGCGGCCTCGGCGGCTACCTCGCGTACGCGCTGGCCCTGCAGCGCGGCACGGTGACGGCCGCGACCGCCGCCGGGACGGTGGTCGAGACCTTCGGCCCGGCCCTGGTCGGCGTGCTGGCGCTCGGCGACGCCGCCCGTCCCGGGTTGGAGTGGTGCGCACTGACCGGCTTCGCGGTGGCGGTGGGCGGCACCTTCCTCCTCTCCCGGTTCGGTGAACCCGAAGGCGGGCCGGCCGAGCCGGCCGCCCCGCACCCGGACGCCGACGCGGAGCCCGCCGTGCCGCCCCGGTAGCCCGCGCGGCCCCGCCGTGCGAAGGTGACTTGCCGGACAAAACGGACGGCGACACGGCCTCAGAGCGGCAGGTGCGCGATGGCGGAGGAACCCCGATCGGACTCGGATCCCCGGTCGGAACCCGACCCCCGATCCCGGCGGTCGGCGCCGACCGGCCGACCCGTCGCGCTGATCACCGGCGGTTCCTCCGGCATCGGCCTCGCCACCGCCACCCGACTGGCCGAGGCCGGCTGGCGGACCCTGCTCTCCGGCACCGACCGCGCCCGCCTCGACGAGGCCGCCGACCGCACCGGCGGCCTGGCCCTGCCCGAGGACCTGAGCAAACCGGACGGCCCGCGCCGCCTCGCCGAGGCCGCCCTGGCCGAGGCCGGCCGGGTGGACGCCCTGATCGCGAGCGCCGGACTCGGCTGGCGCGGGCCCTTCGCGGACACCCCCTCCGACACCCTGGACCGGATGATCGAGGTCAACCTCGCCGCCCCGCTGCGGCTGGTCCGCCTCCTGCTGCCCGGCATGCTGGAGCGCCGCCACGGCCGGATCGTGCTGCTCGGCTCGATGGCCGGCCAGGTCGGCGTGCGCAACGAGTCGGGCTACGCCGCCACCAAGGGCGGGCTGGCGATGTTCGCGGAGAGCCTCTGGTACGAGCTCCGCGGCACCGGGGTCGGGGTGCGCCTGGTGCTCCCGGGCGCGGTCGACACCCCGTTCTTCGACCGGCGGGGCACGCCGTACCACCGGGAACGGCCGCGCCCCGTCTCGGCGGAACGGGTCGCGGACACCGTGGTCGCCACCATCACCACCGAACGCGACCACCTCTACGTGCCGCACTGGCTCGGCTTCCCGGCCCGCATCCACGGCGTCGCGCCGGGCGTGTTCCGCCGGATGGCCTCCCGCTTCGGGTGAGCCCGCGGTGACCGTCGCGACCAGGGCCCTCGCCGCCGCGGCCGCCGTGGAGTTCCTGCACCTCGCCCCCGCCGCCGTCCGCCTCCCGCCGCTGCGCCGCACCCTGTTCCGGCGCACCGCCGGCCACGGCACCGCCCCCGGCCACGTCGCCCTGACCTTCGACGACGGCCCCGACCCGGGCAGCACCCCGTACGTCCTCGACGCGCTGGACGAACTCGGCGCCCGGGCCACCTTCTTCCTGCTCGGCTCGATGCTGGAACGCGCCCCCGCGCTCGGCCACGAGCTGGTGCGGCGCGGCCACGAGGTCGCCGTGCACGGCTGGCACCACCGGCCGCAGTGGTACCCGGCCCCCGCCCGCGACCTGCGCGAACTGCGCCGCGCCACCGGGGCGGTGACCGAACTCTGCGGAGCCCGTCCGCTCTGGTACCGCCCGCCGTACGGCGTCCTGACCGCCGGGCCCGCCCTGGCCGCCCGCCGGCTCGGCCTGCGCAGCGTGCTGTGGACCGCCTGGGGCCGGGACTGGACCGCGGACGCCACCGGTGCCTCCGTCCACGCGACCGCCCGCCCCGGCCTGACCGGCGGCGCGACCCTCCTCCTCCACGATTCCGACTGCACCTCCGCCCCCGGCTCCTGGCGGGCCACCCTCGCCGCCCTGCCGCTGATCGCCGCGCACTGCCGCGACCACGGCCTCACCCTCGGCCCCCTGCGCGACCACGCGGTGCCGTCCTGAGCGGAGCGGGCGCGGGGCGGGTGCGGCGGCCGGTCCGTCGGGGGCGGAAGGCTCAACGCTCGCAGGCGACACCGTCGTTGTCGCGGTCCAGACCGGCCCGATAGCCCGGGTCGCCCCGGTGCAGCGGGGCCTTGCCGGCGGCCTTCGCGTCGGCGCAGTTCTTGAAGTAGACGCTGCCGCCCCCGCCGTCACCACCCCCGGACGTGCTACCGCCGGACGCACTGCCCGAGGTGCCGCCGGAGGTGCCGCCGCTCGTTCCGCCGGTGCTGCCGCCGGAGGTCCCGCCCGAGGTGCCGGTCCCGCCCGAGGTGCCGGTCCCGCCCGAGGTGGCGCTGCCGCCGGAAGTGCCCTGGTGGCCCTGGCCGGCCGGGTCGTTCCGCTGGTCCGCGTAGAGGGCCTGCTGCTGGTCTGCCGGGCAGGTGGCCCCCGGCCGCACCAGTCGCAGGGTCGCTTCGGCGCCCGGGTTCAGCGGGCTGCCCGGCGGGACTTCGTTCGCGCAGGCGATCCAGGCCCCGTGGTCGGCCGGGAGCGGGAGGTCCTGGTAGCGGCTCGCCTCGTGGACCCGATCGGTCGTCAGGCCGGCGGCGACCAGCAGGGCGCGCGCCTCGATGGCGGTGTGCCCGCCGACCTCGGGCATGACGCTCTGACGCGGCGTCTCCGTCGCCACCGGCGCGGGGGTCGCGCCCGGGGTATCGGTGGGTGTGGGCGTGGGCGCGGGCGCGGGAGTCGCCGCCGCGGCCGTCGTCGGTGCCGCCGCCGGAGCCGCGACCGGCTGGTCCTTCTTCGGCGGCCCGGTCATGACGCCGATCCAGTAGAAGGTCCCGAGCACGCAGAAGACGGTCAGCGCCACCTTGGCGGCGATGTGGAGACGGCGGGAGCGCCAGAGCCACACCGCGGCGACCGGCGGGACGAACAGCAGGGCGGCGGCGCGGACGAGCCGGTTGGCGGGCGTCCGGGGAGGGAACGCAGGCGTCGCGGACGGGCGGAACGAATCGTGCGTCAAGTGCTGCTTCCTTCAACAGGTGCGGGAGTCCCCGGCGAACGCGGCGCCACAGGGCGTCGCCGAGTGTAAAGGATTTGCATAGGGACGGTAAGTGGCGGGTAGCGGTCCGTTTCGTCGGCTCCCCTTTCCGCGCACCGTTCCCGCCCCCGCTCCCGGGCGGATCCCGCTACCCCAGCCCGACCCGCCGCAGTGCCTCCCCGAAGCCCGTCCGCCAGCCCTCCGGCGTGGCCCCGGGCGAGGGGTCGGGGGAGGGGCGCTTCAGTGCCGCGAGGGCGTTGCGCACGACCTCGGCCGGCCGGGCGGAGGTGACGTCGGCGTGGCCGAGTTCGAGCTCGTGCTGGAGGTTGTCGCGTCCGTGGCCCTGGACGACGTCGAGCAGCAGCAGCCGCCGGCCGAGCGCGCGGGCCTCGCTGCAGGTGTCGCCGGAGCTGGTGACGACGAGGTCGGCGGCGGTCATCAGTGCGGGGACCCGGTCGGTGTAGCCGAACGGGTGCAGCCGGGGTTCCCGGCGCGCGACGGTGCGCAGGCGGCGTTCGAGTTCCCGGTTGCGCCCGGCCACCGCGAGCACGTGCGGCCCGGCGGCGGCCAGCGAGGCCGCGGCCCGGGCGAGCGGACCGAGTCCCCAGGAGCCCGACATCAGCAGCACGCACGGGGCGTCCGCCGGCACGCCCAGCCCGGCCCGGGCCTCGGCCCGTTCCGGTGGGTGGTAGAACGGCCGCCGCAACGGCGCGGGCACGACGACGATGTCGGCGTCCGGCCGGTAACGCCGCACCGCGCAGGCGGCGACCTCGGAGGTGACCAGGTACAGGTCGGTCCCCTCCTGCACCCAGAGCCGGTGCGGCGTCACGTCGGTGCAGAACACGAAGTGCCGGAACTCCCGCCCCTGCCCCCATCCCTGGAGGCGGTTGACCGCCGAGGTCGCGGTCGCGAACACCGAGACCACCAGCTGCGGCCGCTGCGCCTCGACCAGCGCGCGCAGCGCCGGGACCAGCCGGGCGCGGGCCGCCGCGTCGGCGAGCAGCGCGATCCGGGCGCCCGGCCGCAGCGCCGAGAAGTGGAAGGCGTCGTACACCCCGGGCAGGGCGAGCAGCCGGCGGAAGACCGCTTCCCCGGCCGCGCCGGAGCGTTCGCCGAGCAGGGCCATCGCGTCGACGGTGGTGGTGGTCCAGCCGCGCTCCCGCAGGGTGTCCGCGCAGGCCTGGGCCATCACGTCGTGGCCCTGGCCGAGCGAGCCGGAGATCAGCAGGGCGTGCGGCATCGGGCGGCTCCGGTCAGCTGCCCGCGGACGCGCCGGTGGCGGTCCGGTACCAGTCGGCGTACCGCCGCACGCCCTCCGCGAAGTTGGTCTGCGGCGACCAGCCGAGCAGTCGTTTGGCCTGGGCGGAGGAGATCCGCCGCCCGGTGTAGTCGGCCTTCCGGCCGCCGATGTGCTCGATGCTGACCGGCCCGAGCAGGTCGTCGACGGTGTCGGCGATGTCGCGCACCGAGACGGCCGTGGACCCTTCCAGGGCGAAGGTCTGGTCCTCGGCGGCGGGGGACAGGGCCCGGACGTGGGCGTCGGCGAGGTCCTCGACGTAGACGAAGTTGCGGCTCTGCCGCCCGTCGCCGGCGATGGTGATCGGCCGCCCGGCCAGCGCGGCCTGGACGAACCGGGCGACGACCAGTTCGTCGCGCATCCGGGGCCCGTACGGGATGCCGTAACGCAGGATGGTGAAGTGCTGCCCGTACAGCTCGCGGTAGCTGTGCACCAGCATCTCGGCGGCGAGCTTGGTGGCCACGTAGAGGTGGCCGCTGTGCTCCAGCTCGATCGGCACGTGCTCGTCCAACTCCTGTTCCTCGCCGCCGAGTTGCTCGCCGGCGAGGGCGGCGCCGTAGACCCAGACGGTGCTCGCGAGCACCGTCCGGCTGAGGCCGCTGCGCCGGGCGGCCTCCAGGACGGCCTCGGTGCCGTCGATGTTCGCCCGCACGGCCCGGACCGGGTCGGCGGAGACCTGCTCGACGTCGGCCATCGCGGCGAGGTGGTAGACCACTTCGCTGCCCGCCAGCGCGGAGGTCAGGGCCTTCAGATCGAGGACGTCGATCCGCGCGTGCTCGGCGTCGGGGTTGAGGTACTTGTCGGTGGTGTCCACCGCGAGGACCTCGTGGCCGGCCGCGATCAGGTGGTCCACGACGTGTGAGCCGATGAATCCGCAGCCCCCGGTGACGGCTATCCGCACGTTCTTGCTCCCTTCGCTCTCTTCCGGCTCTTCCGGCGCTTCCGGTTGGTCCGGTTGGTCCGGCCGTCCGGCTCTTCCCGCTGTCCGGTCATCCGGCCAGCCGCCGGTGCACCGCCGAGACGGCCTCGATGACCTGCTCCGTCTCGTCCTCCGTCATGTCGGAGTGCACCGGCAGGCAGACCTGCCGGGCGCAGACGTCCTCGGCGGCCGGCAGCGCCTCGCGCCGGTACGGGGCGAACACCGGCTGCAGGTGCAGCGGCAGGTCGTAGACCTCGCCGGACAGCCGGACGCCGTGCTCCTCGGCGACCGCCCGTTTGAACGCCGCGCGGTCCGTGCCGGGCGGCAGCAGCGCCACGTACTTGTAGTAGTTGCCGCGGCAGCCGGGCGGTTCGAGCACCGGCTCCAGGCCGTCCAGTCCGGCCAGCGCCGCGTCGTAGCGGCGGGCGACGGCCCGGCGGGTCTCGATGAACTCCTTGAGCCGGCGCAGGTGCACCGCGCCGACCGCCGCGTGCAGCTCGCTCATCCGCCAGGAGTAGCCGAGCAGCACGTGGTGGTTGGTGGTGAAGGAGCCCTTGCCCTGGTCCCGGTAGATCCGGGCCTCGTCGCGCAGGTCCGGCGACTCGGTGAGGATCATGCCGCCCTCGCCGCTGGTGGTGACCTTGGTCGGGTAGAAGGAGAACGCCCCGGCCAGGCCGAAGGTCCCGGCGGCCCGCCCGCCGACGCTGCTGCCGTGGGCGTGGGCGGCGTCCTCGACCAGCGGGATGCCGTGCCGGTCGCAGAGCGCCCGCAGGGCGTCGACCTGCGGGGTGACCAGCCCGCCGATGTGGACCAGGACGACGGCGGCGGTGTCCGGGGTGAGGGCCGCCGCGAGCGTCTCGGGGGAGAGCGCGAGGGTGGCCGGGTCGACGTCGGCGAACACCGGGCGGCCGCCCGCGTGGACCACCGCGCCGGCGGTCGCGTAGAAGGTGACGGCGGGGACGACCACGTCGCGGCCCCGGACGTCGACGGTGCGCAGGATCACCTCCAGCGCGGCCGTGCCGCTGCTCACCGCGACGGCGTGCGAGGCGCCGTGCTCGGCGGCGAAGGCCTGCTCGAAGCGCTCGGTCCACGGACCGAGGGTGAGGGCGCCGGTGGTGAGCATCCCGGTCACCGCCTCGGCGACGGCCGCGCGGTCGCTCTCGTCGAACACGATGCGGGCGGCTGGAACGCCCATGGGGCACCTCCGGCGGCGGGCTGCGCGAGCAGCACCGATCGGATCGGATCCTCCCGAACCGCACGAAAAGCGGTCGGGTCAGGCACATCACGCTACTTCGCCCGGCCGGGCCACGGCCCGTCGTCGCCGCCCGCACGGGTGACCCGGCCGCTTCCTCCGCAGGTAGGAGGGCCGCTCCCGATGCCGGGCGTGCGCTCCTCCGTCCGGGGGAGGGCCGTACTGCGTCCGCAGTACGTGAACGGCCTGCGCCCGGACGACGACGGAGCGGGGGTCGGCGATCAAGGATTGGTCACGCTGCGGCGGACCGCGTCCCGAGGGGGCGTAGGGCCCGCCGCGGCGCGTCCCGTACCGCGATGACCGCATCCGCAACCGCATCCATATCCGCATCCGTATCCGTATGTGCATCCGCATCCGAAGGAGTCCGCTCTCCCGTGGCCACGTTCCTCTACCGCCTGGGCCGATGGGCCTTCGTCCGGCGCCGGCTGGTGACCTTCCTCTGGATCGCCGTGCTGGCGGTCGGCGGAGTCCTGGCGGCCAAGGCGCCCGCCGCCCCCGACGACGGCTTCGCGATGCCCGGCACGGAGGCGCAGAAGGCCTTCGACCTGATGAACGAGCGCTTCCCCGGCGGGCACGCCGACGGCGCCTCGGCCCGGCTGGTGTTCGTCGCCCCCTCCGGGGAGAAGATCACCGCCGGGGCCGGCCGGGAGGCGGTCGAGCGGACGCTCGGCGAGCTCGACCACGCCGAGCAGGTCACCGCGGCGGTCGACCCGTTCCGGGCCGGTGCCGTCTCCAAGGACGGCACCACCGCCTACGCGACGGTGAGCTACTCCGCCAAGGCGGGCGAGCTCTCCAAGGGCGCCACCGACGCCCTGGAGCAGGCCGCCCAGCACGGCCGTGACGCCGGGCTGAAGGTCGAGGTCGGCGGCAACGCGCTGATGGCCAAGCCCGGCGCGGGCGGCAGCAGCGAGGCGATCGGCATGGCGCTGTCCGCCGTCGTCCTGGTGATCACCTTCGGCTCGCTGCTCGCGGCCGGCCTGCCGCTGCTCACCGCGGTGGTCGGCGTCGGCCTCGGCATGGCGCTGATCACCGCGCTCGGCAGCACCCTCGGCCTGTCCGGCACCACCGGCACGCTCGCCATGATGCTCGGCCTCGCCGTCGGCATCGACTACGCGGTGTTCATCGTCTCCCGCTACCGGGCCGAGCTCACCGAGGGCCGCACGCCGCAGGAGGCGGCCGGCCGGGCCGTCGGCACCGCCGGGTCCGCCGTGGTGTTCGCCGGTCTCACCGTGGTGATCGCCCTCGCCGGACTCTCCGTGGTCGGCATCCCGGTCCTGGCCACGATGGGCCTGGCCGCCGCCGGCACGGTCGTCATCGCCGTGCTGGTCGCGCTCACCCTGGTCCCGGCGCTGCTCGGCTTCCTCGGCCGCAAGGTGCTGCCGCGCAAGGCCCGCAAGGCCGACAAGGCCGGCAAGGCCACCGACGGCACCACGCGTGCGGCGGCGAAGGAGAACGGCGGCGCCCGCTGGGCCCGGTTCGTGCTGCGCCGCCCGCTCGCGGTGCTGCTCGGCGGCGTGATCGGCCTCGGGGTGCTCGCGGCCCCCGCGCTGGACCTCCGGCTCGGCCTGCCCGGTGACGAGGCCAAGCCCACCTCCACCACCCAGCGCCGCGCCTACGACCTGCTCTCCGAGGGCTTCGGCCCCGGCTTCAACGGCCCGCTGACCGTCCTGGTGGACGCCAAGGGCGTCGCCGACCCGAAGGCGGCGGCGGACCAGGTGTCCAAGAAGGTCGCCGGCCTGCCGGGCGTCGTCACCGTGGCACCGGCGATGTTCAACCAGGCGGGCGACACGGCGCTGCTCACCGCGATCCCGGCGACCGGCCCGAGCGAGGCCGAGACCAAGGACATCGTGCACGCCATCCGCGGTGACGCGGCCGCCCTGAAGTCGGCCACCGGCGCGACGGTCCTGGTCAGCGGCACGACGGCGATGAACATCGACGTCTCGCAGAAGCTCACGGACGCGCTGCTGCCCTACCTCGCCCTGGTGGTCGGCCTCGCCGTCCTGCTGCTGCTGGTGGTCTTCCGCTCGGTGCTCGTCCCGCTGAAGGCGGCGCTCGGCTTCCTGCTCTCGGTGGCCGCCGCCCTCGGCGCCGTGGTCGCGGTCTTCCAGTGGGGCTGGCTGGCCGACCTGATCGGGGTGGAGCAGACCGGCCCGGTGATGAGCATGATGCCGATCTTCATGATCGGTGTGGTCTTCGGTCTCGCGATGGACTACGAGGTGTTCCTGGTCACCCGGATCCGGGAGGGCTTCGTCCACGGCGAGCAGCCCGACGAGGCGATCGTCACCGGATTCCGGCACAACGCCCGGGTGGTCACCGCCGCCGCCTTCATCATGATCGCCGTCTTCGCGGGGTTCATCGGGATGAGCGAGCCGATGATCAAGATGATGGGCCTGGGGCTCGCCACGGCCGTCGCCTTCGACGCCTTCATCGTCCGGATGACCATCGTCCCGGCCGTCCTCGCCCTGCTCGGCCGCCGCGCCTGGTGGCTGCCGCGCCGGCTGGACCGGCTGGTGCCGGACGTGGACGTCGAGGGCAGCAAACTGCAACCCCCCGCCCCCGAACCGGCCCCGGCCCGGGAGTCGGTCACCGTCTGACCGGGCCCCGCGGACGGGGGTGCCCGCCGGGGTCCGGTCCGCCGGACCCCGGCCGGGCCCGCCGGAGCGGCCCGGCCCGGCAGCGGGCGCGGACCCCGGTTCGAGCCCGTGCCGTTACCGTTGCTGTCGGGGCCGCCGCCCGCGCGGAGGCCCCCCGACCCGGCCCGCCGCCCCCACCGGAGGCGGCGCGGCACGAACTGGCGGAGCCCGGCGAGGGTGCGGCCAGGGCACCCCGACCCCCAGGGCACCCCGACCCCCAGGGCACCCCGACCCCCAGGGCACCCCGACCCCCAGGGCCCCGACCCGGAGAGCACGACCATGACCGACACCTGGCAGCGCCTGCGCCGCGACCACCCCCGGCTGCTCGACGCCGCCGGCGGAGCGGCGATGATCACGGTCACCGCGCTCGGGGCCACCATCGACCAGGCCGGCGGCCGCCTCACCCGGTTCGACCCGACCACCGGCGTCATCGCGCTGGTCTCCGCCGCCGCCGTGTTCGCGCACCGCCGCCACCCGCGCGCGGTGGTCGCCGTCACGTTGGTCTGCACGATGGCGCTCGCCTGGGCCAGCCCCCGGCTCACCCCCACGCTGGCCACCCCGCTGCTGCTCGCGCTCTACTTCCTCGCCGTGCGCACCGACCGCGCCACCGCGCTGCGCGCCTCGATCACCACCGCCGTCCTGCTCACCGGCATCTCCCTGCTGTTCGGCCCCGGCGGCCCGGTCGGCGAACGCATCGGCGTCCTCGCCTGGGCCCTGCTGCCCGGCGCCATCGGCGACTCCATCCGCAACCGCCGCGCCCACCTCGCGGCCATCGAGGAACGCGCCGAACGCGCCGAACGCACCCGCGAGGAGGAGGCTCGCCGCCGGGTCTCCGACGAGCGGATCCGGATCGCCCGCGACCTGCACGACGTGGTCGCCCACCACATCGCCCTCGCCAACGCCCAGGCCGGCATCGCCGTGCACCTGATGGACAACCACCCCGTCCAGGCCCGCGAGGTGCTCAGCCACATCACCGACGCGACCGGCTCGGCCCTGCAGGAACTGCGCGCCACCGTCGGCCTGCTCCGCCGGGTGGAGGAGCCCGCCCCACTCGAACCCACCCCGGGCCTCGACCGGCTGCCCGAGCTGATCGGCTCCTTCGAGCGGGCCGGACTGCCGGTGCGGCTCACCGTCAGGGGCGAGCCCCGGCCGCTGTCGCCCGGGGTCGACCTCACCGCCTTCCGGATCGTCCAGGAGTCGCTGACCAACGTCGCCAAGCACGCGCACGGAGCCGACGCCGAGGTCACCCTCGCCTACCGCGGCAGCCGGGTCGCGGTCAGCGTCGCCAACGGCCGCCCGACCGCGACCGGGCGCCCCCGCGCCGCGCTGCTGCCCCGGCCCGCCCCGGGCGAGAGCGGCTTCGGCCTGATCGGCATGCGCGAGCGGGCCGGCGCGGTCGGCGGCCGGCTCAGCGCCGACCCTCGGCCCGACGGCGGCTACCTGGTCACCGCCGAACTGCCGCTGCGCACCGGCGCCCGGGACGACGGACCCGCCCGCACCGGCGCGCTCGGCGGGCCCGGGGCCGGGGGGCGGGATCACGCCGTTCCGGGCGCCGGCACCACACCCCCCGGCGGGCCCCGCGCCGCCCGTCCCCACGACGCCGACCGTGCCCATCACGCCGAACGTACCCATGACACCAAAGGGCAGGACCACGCATGACGATCCGGGTACTGCTCGCCGACGACCAGGCCCTGCTGCGCGGCGCCTTCCGGATGCTGATCGACGCGGAGGAGGACATGGAGGTGGTCGGCGAGGCCGCCGACGGCCGCGAGGCCGTCGAACTCGCCCGGGCCACCAGACCCGACATCGTCCTGATGGACATCCGGATGCCCGGCGCCGACGGCCTCGGCGCCACCGCCGCGATCTGCGGTGACGAGGAGCTGTCCGGCACCCGGGTGCTCATCCTCACCACCTTCGAGATCGACGAGTACGTGGCCCAGGCGCTGCGCGCGGGCGCCGGCGGCTTCCTCGGCAAGGGCGCCGACCCGAAGGAACTGCTCGCCGCCGTCCGCACCGTGGCGGCCGGTGACGCCCTGCTCTCGCCCGCCGCCACTCGGGCCGTGATCGACCGGCTGCTGGCCCAGCCCGACCGGGGCACCGGCGGTCCGGCGAGCGAGCGGCTGGCCGTCCTCACCGCCCGCGAGCGCGAGGTGATGTCGATGGCCGCCACCGGCCTCACCAACGAGGAGATCGCGGAGCGGATGTTCGTCAGCCCCTTCACCGTCCGCACCCACGTGCACCGGGCGATGGCCAAGCTCGACGCCCGCGACCGCGCCCAACTCGTCGCGATCGCCTACCAGTCCGGCCTGGTCCCGCCCGGCCGCCCGTCCTGATCGTGACGCCCGGAACGGAACGGAGCGGGCGGTTCCGGGTCCGGTCCCGCCCGGTCCGGCCGACTCGCGTCATTTGAGCCGGTTGCGGACTGAGTGCTCGTCACATTTCCACCGTGGAAACCGATCGCGTTCCCGGCCTGGCCGAAAACCGCCTCCGAACTGGTGTATCGGCGAGTAGTCTGCCGATGACTCAGAATGAGGAGGATGTTCGTGGAAACCAAGGACACGGCAGGCGAGGTGCGGATTCTCCAGCCGTTGCCCGGGCGTACGGCGGACGAATCGCAGGCGTTCGACCTCCGGCTCGCGCGTCTGCTCCGCCTGCTCGGGGCCGAGGTCGCGCCCGGCCCCGACTACCAGGGTGCGGCCCGGTGGGAGGTCCACAAGGCGGTCGCCGGACGCTCCGAGTTGCCCGAGGAGTACTTCGAGGCGCTGCTGGAGGCGGCGGTCCACGACCCCAACCCGAGCTTCAACCGCCGCTTCGTCGAGCCCGCCCTGCTCGCCTTCGGGCAGCGCCGGGTCCGCCTCGCCCTGCTGGGCTACCTGCGCACCGGCACCAACCCGGAGCGGGCGGGAGCCGCGCGGGCCTGGTACTGGACGGCCCTGTCGGTCGGGGACGGCAGCAACGGCGCCGCCGCCGACGAGGGCGCCAGCGTGCGGGACACCTGGTACGAGACCGCGCTGCGGGAGTTCGTGGCCAACGAGGACCTGGACGTCCGCCGCTGCATCCTCCCCGGCCTCCCGCTCGTGCTGCGCGCCTACCCGGCGCAGCTGCACGCCCTGGTCGAGGCGGCGGTCGCGATCGCCCGCTCGCACCCCGACGAGTACATCCGGCACCGCGCCGAGATCCAGGTCGGCCTCTGACCTCCGGACGCCCCCGTTCCGGGTGCACGCGTCGACGTGTGTACCCGGAACGGCATTTCCCGGCCGGTCCTCCAATTCGCCCACGATCCGGCGAATCGCGCGCCAACTGGCTTTCTCCGCAAGCCGATTCGTGATCCTGTCGGCCACTCGCGACAATCCCGATCGACCGCCACCGATCGACCGTCACCGATCCCGGGGCCCGGTCACGGCGGCGGGACGCCCGAAGGCGTCACGGCCACGGCTGCCACGGATGTGCCCGTCGGCGTCCGATTCCTCGAACCGGCCGGCATCCGCCTGGTCGACGCCCCCGCTCCGTCCCTCCCGGTCGCGCGACCGGGCTGTGGCGGACCGTGCCCGGGCGGAGGCCGCCCAGCGGGTGGCGGAGGGGGCCCGGGCCGACCCCGGGCTCTTCGACGGCTCGGCCGTCGCCCGCACCGGCCTCACCCCGGACGGCCCCGGCCGAGGCGGCCGCCCTCCGTGGCCTCCGGGCGGAGCACCTCGGAGCGGTGTGGCCACCGGCCTGCGGGCCGTTTCGCCGTAAGCCGTCAAGCCCGTTCGGCACCCGGTCGCGGGGCTCGCACGCGGGGGAGGCCGAAGGCCGACATCTCCTTCTCCTGGTAGCTGAGGAAGCCGAGCGAGCGGTAGAAGGCGTGGTTGCGCACGCCTTCCGGGCTGGACTCGTGGTCGGTGGAGAGCAGGAGGAACCGGCAGTGCGCGTAACGGTCCATCAGATACTCCATCAATGCCCTTCCCACGCCGCGGCGTTGGTGGCGCGGGTGGACCAGGACGTCCTGGACGTAGCAGACCGCCTCGTCGTCGGAGATCGTCCGGGCCAGTCCGAGCAGCGCCCGCGACCCGTCGCGCGCGGTCACCGCCAGGTGCGAGTTGGCCAGGCCGCGCGGCAGCGCGTCGACATCGCGGGTGTAGCCCTCCCACCGGTATCTGGGCGGCCTCGGCGGGTTGGACCGCCGTCGACGGCTGGTCCTGCTCCACCCGAGGGCCACCGGCCGCTCCGCCGTGCCGGTGGACCGCTCCACCGTCTCCTTCGTCCAGCAGGCCCGTGACATCGAGGAGTTGCGCCGCCACCTCGGCCTGGACCGGCTCGACCTGCTCGGTCATTCGGCCGGCTGCCTGACCGTCCAGGAGTACCTCGCCGCCCACCCCGCACGGGTGCGGCGCACCGTCCTGGTCACCCCGGTCGGCCGGGCCGGACGCCAGGTGGACGAGCGGGAGTTGGCCGCGGTCCGGGCCGGGCGTTCCGCCGAGCCCTGGTACCCGGACGCCGCCGAGGCCGAGCGCCGCCTCGCCGAGGGCGGAGCGGCGGGGGCGGAACTCGCCGCCCTGCAACGGAGGATCCTGCCGTTCTTCTGGCGCACCTGGACGGGGGAACGCCTCGCCGAGCACCGCCCCGAGCACGCCACCGCGCTGCCCTGGTACCGCGAGGCCTTCTACGCGGGCGGCGCCGACGCCCGCTCCCGCACCGCGCCGCAGCCCCCGGGCGGTGCCCGGCCACCGGCCGAGCCGAAGCCCGTCCTGGTCCTGGCCGGCGCCTTCGACGGCATGATCGGCACCGCCCCGGCCCGCGCGGTGGCGGCCGCCCTGCCGCACGGCCGGCTGGAGGTGCTGTCGCACTCCGGTCACCGGCCGTGGGCCGAGGAGCCCGAGCGGTTCGTCACCCTCGTCGACGATGCGTCGGCTCCGGGGCGGCCGCATGCCGCATGCCGCCCGGGTTCAGGGCTTGCGGGCCACCGCGCCGTACATGCTCACGCGCTCGGCGTCCGTCGCTGGGGGAGTGTCGGGGCGCCAGAGCGGGACGGTGACGACGCCCGGGTCGAGGAGGTCGAGTCCGTCGAAGAAGGCGTGCACCTCGGCCCGGCTGCGGCCGACGAGCGGGGCGGTGGCCTTGTCGTACACGCCGGTGACGCGGTCGCGGACCGCGGGCGGGATGAAGTCGGCGGTGCCGTGCGAGAGGACCAGGTGGCTGCCGGAGGGCAGCGCGTCCAGCAGGGTGGCGACGGCGCGGTACGGCTCGTCCTCGTCGCGCAGGAAGTGCAGGACGGCGGCGAGGACCAGGCCGACGGGCCGGGAGAAGTCGAGCAGGTCCACGGCGCGGACGGCGTCCAGCAGGGGGTCGGGCCGGCGCAGGTCGGCCTGGATGACGGTGGTGCGCCCGTGTCCGGCGCCGGCCATCAGGGCCCGGGCGTGGCTCAGTACGATCGGGTCGTTGTCGACGTAGACGACGCGGGCGTTCGGGGTGGCCGCCCGGGCGATCTCGTGGGTGTTGCCGACCGTCGGGATGCCGGTGCCGACGTCGAGGAACTGGTCGATGCCCAGCTCGGCGAGGCAGCGCACCGCGCGGGTGAGGAAGCCCCGGTTGGCGCGGGCGGTGGACCGGAACTCGGGGTTGGCGGCGAGCGCCTTCTCGGCGGCGGCGCGGTCGGCCGGAAAGTTGTCCTTCCCGCCGAGGTAGTAGTCGTACATCCGGGCCGGGTGCGGGATGTCGGGACGCAGGTCGGCCGGGGCTCCGGTCCTGCCGGGTGCCCACATGTCCTCGTATCCCACGGCTGCCGCCCCCTTCGCCCGGACACTCTGCCCGCAAACGTCTGATGATCAACTCACGGCCTTGCTGGCGGCCAGCCTAAAGCCCAGGTCAAGGCGCCGGTGCCGGTTGGCCGAGTCGCCCCCGTATGTCCCGTTCGTCGCACCGCGGGCACCCGTGCGGTCCCGGGCGCGGGCGCCGCGCGCCCCGGGCGCGCCCCGGGCACGTGCCGGGCGCGTGCGCCGCTGCCTGGTGTTCCTCCCGCGGGCGGGGGCGATGGTCGGACCGGACTGCGTCCGGGTGGCGTACCCGAGGAACCGGGTCAGGCAGGCTCCGGCGATCGGCGCGGACGACGTCCTGCCCGCCGAGGACGAGCCCGCCGTGTTCGCGCACAACGAGCTCCCGTACGCGACCGGTGCCGCTGGCGAGCGCCGGCCGGCGTGTCGCCGAGGGTCGTCGCCGAGCGCCGTCGCCGGGGCCGCCGGGGAGGGGCGGTCGGCGCAGTCCTCGTCCGCCGGGGAATGAATACCCCGCGGGGTACACTTGTGCATCGACAGTCGATGTGAAAGGCGGCCCCGACATGCAGGTGGACGAGGAGGCGGTCGGCGCGGTCCTGAACCGGCTGCGTCGTGCCCAGGGCCAGTTGGCCGGAGTGATCGCGATGATCGAGGCGGGGCGGGACTGCAAGGACGTGGTCACCCAGTTGGCCGCCGTCTCCCGGGCCCTCGACCGGGCCGGGTTCAAGATCGTCGCCAGTGGCATGCGCCAGTGCATGGCCGCCGCCGACCAGGAAGCCCCGCCGATGAGCGAGGCCGAGTTGGAGAAGCTGTTCCTCACCCTGGCCTGACCGCCCGCGCGAGGCCGGCACGTGCGCGCGGGAAGCGCGCCGTCCGGCGTGCACCGTGCCGGGAGCGCACGCCCCCAGGGGGCCGCGACGGATCGTCCGTCGCGGCCCCCTTCGCGTGCCCGCGGAAGTTCCCGTGCCGCCCGACGCTCCGCCATGCGGCGTTCACGTGCAGGTCGCCGGTCTTCGGATGAATGAGGCCGCCCGCAGTTGTACAGCCAACTGTCCCGTACGGTTCTGCTACCGCGGCGCGCCCTCCCCTCCTCCCAGCCTCCGTGACCAGCCGTACCAGGCCCCGGCGAACCGTCCCCCGGCGGACCGGACCCCGTGCGGCGGACAGGACAACCGTGGCCACAGGCAGCGCCCTGACCATCACCTCATCCACCGATCCCACCGAAGGCGACCGGCTCACCTTCCACTGGACCACCGACGCCCCCGACGCCAAGAACTGGGTCGGCGTCTACGACGGCAGCCGTCAGCCCGGCAACGGCTCCTCGCTGCTGTGGAAGTACACCCCGGGCACCGCCGGCGACGTCCAGCTCGACACCTCCGCGCTGACCGGCGGCCCGTACACCGCCTACCTCCTCGCCCAGGACGGCTACGGCATCCTCGCCCGGAGCGCTCCGTTCGGCTTCCGCCCCAAGCCCGTCGTCGTCCGCCCGCACGCCGCCGTCGACGCCTTCACCGCCACGCCCGTCGCCCCCGGCGCCGCCGTGAAGATCGAACTCGGCGGCCTCTGGTCCCGCCCGGCCGGCAACCCGCCCGGTTCCGCCGTCCACCGCAAGGTCAGCGGCCCGGCCTGGGCCTCCGTCAGCGCCGGCGGCACGCTCAGCGGTACCGCCCCCGCCACCCCCGGCGGCACGCTCAGCGGTACCGCCCCCGCCACCCCCGGCCGGAGCCCCGAGGTGGTCGTCGTCGGCGTCAAGGACAGCGCGGGCGCCACCGACACCGTGACGGTCCTGGTCCCCGTCGTGGACCCGGCCGCGCCGCCGCGTCTCAAGGCCGCGAGCTGGAACCTGCACGACGCGGGCGCGGCCTGCACCGACGCGCTGGAGAAGCAGCTGCGCGTCGTCCTCACCCAGGGCCTGGACGTGCTCGCCCTGCAGGAGACGGCGGGGGAGCGGGCCAGGACCCTGGCCGACGCCCTCGGCTGGTACGCCTACCAGAGCCCGGGCAGCGTGGGCATCCTCAGCCGCCACCCGCTCGCCGACATCACCCCGCCGACCGCCGACCTGCCCGCCGCCGCGGCCACCCTCCGGCTGCCCGGCGGCCGCGCGGTCCGCTTCTGGGCCGCGCACCTGGACGAGGCCGGCTACGGCCCGTACGCCGTCCAGGACGGTGCGACCGCCGCGCAGACCGAGGCCGCCGAGAACGGCTCGCTCCGGCTGAAGCAGGCCAGGGCGCTGGCCGCCGCCGTGCGTGCGGACCTCGCCCGGCACGTCCCGGTCGTCCTCGGCGGCGCGCTCTCCTCGCCCTCCCACCGGGACTGGACGGCCGCCACCGCCGCCGCCCACCACGGTGTCGGCCCGCTGAACTGGCCGGTCACGGTGGCCCTGCAGGCCGCCGGACTGACCGACGCCTTCCGCGAGGAGCACCCCGACCCGGTGAAGGCCCCGGGCACCACCTGGTCGCCCACCCGCAAGCGGCGCGGCGACCGGCCGGAGCCGCAGGACCGCACCGACCAGGTCCAGTACGCCGGCCCGCTGAAGCTGGTCGAGGCGCACACCCTGGTCGCCGACTGGCCGCAGCCCGAGCCGGACGCCGCCGCCAACGAGTGGCCCTCCGACACCGCCGCCGCCGTCGCCACCTTCCAGCTGTGAGCCCCACCGGCTCCGAGAGGCCAGCCATGTCCGAGCTCTCCCGCCGCACCTTCGTCGGCGCCACCGCGGCGGTCGGCGCCACCGCCCTGACCGGTCTGGCCGCCGCCCCGGCCGAAGCCGCCCCCGCCCCGGTCGTCCCCGCCGGGTCGGACCGGCTCACCGGCACCGTCAAGGACGTCAAGCACGTCGTCGTCCTGATGCAGGAGAACCGTTCCTTCGACCACTACTTCGGCACCCTCGCCGGCGTCCGCGGCTTCGGCGACAAGCAGGCGCTGCAGTTCCCGGACGGCACCGACGTGTTCCGCCAGCCCGACAGCCGACGCAGCGACGGCGGCGCGATGCTGCCGTACCGGATGGACACCGCCAAGTACAACGCGCAGAACGCCGGCGGCCTCCCCCACGACTGGGCGACCGGCCACCAGGCCATCAACGACGGCGCGATGAACAAGTGGATCGCCGCCAAGGGCGAGCGCACCATGGGCTACTTCACCCGGGACGACATCCCCTACCAGTACGCCCTGGCCGACGCGTTCACCGTCTGCGACGCCTACTTCACCTCCCTGGCCGGCCCCACCGACCCCAACCGCCTCTACCTGTGGACGGGCACCGCCGGCCCGGGCCGCGACGGCACCACCGGCCCGTGGATCGACAACACCCCGGTCACCGACAACCCCGTCGCCGACTGGACCACCTACGCCGAGCGACTGCAGGCGGCCGGCGTCACCTGGCGGGTCTACCACAACCCCAGCAAGGACGAGCGCACCGGCGACTACGACGACAACGCGCTCTCCTACTTCAAGCAGTTCCACGAGTTCGGGCCCGACGACCCGCGCCACGTCAACGCGATGACCAAGTTCGACCCGGCCGACTTCGACCGCCACTGCAAGGACGGCACCCTGCCGACCGTCTCCTGGCTGGTCGCCCCCTACCTGTTCTCCGAGCACCCGGAGGCCGGCCCGGCCTACGGCGCGCACTGGGTCGACCAGGCGCTGCGGTCGCTGATGTCCAACCCGGACGTCTGGCGGCACACCGTCTTCCTGGTCATGTACGACGAGAACGACGGCTACTTCGACCACATGGTCCCGCCGACCCCCGAGCCCGGCACCCCCGAGGAGTTCACCCACGGGCGGGCCATCGGCCTCGGCAACCGCGTCCCGCTCTGGGTCATCTCGCCCTGGTCGCGCGGCGGTTGGGTCAACTCCCAGGTCTTCGACCACACCTCGGTGCTGCGCTTCATGGAGCTGGTCACCGGCGTGGCCGAGCCCAACATCTCGGCCTGGCGCCGGGCCGTCTGCGGCGACCTCACCAGCTGCTTCGACTTCGCCGCCCCCGAGTACTCGATCCCCGAACTGCCCGACACCAAGGCCCTGATGGCCAGGGCCGACGCGGGCACCAAGCTGCCCGGCGTCGTCCTGCCGGCGGTCGGCGCCCAGTCGATGCCGGTCCAGGAGCGCGGCGAGCGCCCGCACCGCCCGCTGCCGTACCAGCCGTGGGCCGACGTGGAGGTGGACCGCAGGACCGGCAAGGTCACCTGCACGATGAGCAACGACGGTTCGGTGGCGTTCCCGTACGCCGTCTATCCGAACATCCTGCTCCCCTTCGCGGGCACCCCGTACACCGTCGCCCCCGGCGCCACCGCCCGGTACGTCTGGGACGCGGCCGCCACCAACGGCCGCTACGACTTCACCGTCCACGGCCCGGACGGCTTCGTCCGCCGCTTCGCCGGCACGGTGGTCCGCGACGGGCAGGACGGCCAGGACGACGTCGGCGTGCCGATCGTCACCGCCGACCTGCGCGGCAACGGCGCGTTCGTCCTCCAGTTGGTCAACGACGGCCTGACCGACGTGGCCTTCACCGCCGCGCCCAACGACTTCGCGGGCACCGCGCGGACCGTCTGGGTCAAGCCCGGCAAGCAGGCCGACGTGGCCTGGCCGTTGGACAAGCAGGGCCGCTACGACGTCGTCGTGACCGCCCACACCGGCCGGCGCTTCGCCCAGCGCTACGCGGGCTGGGTGCACTGATCCACCCCGCCTCCACGGCCGGGGGCGCCGAACCGGTGACCCCCGGCCGTGGCTCGGCCCGCCCGTCGGGCCGCGCCGCTACCGTCGGGCGCATGCAGAAGATCACCACCTTCCTCTGGTTCGACGACCGGGCCGAAGAGGCCGCCGCCTTCTACACCTCGCTGTTCCCCGACTCCCGCATCACGCGGACCACCCGCTACGGCGAAGCCGGCCCGGGCGTGGCCGGCACCGTGATGACCGTCGACTTCGAACTCGCCGGCCGCCCGTACGCGGCCCTCAACGGAGGCCCGGTGTTCACCTTCACCGAGGCCGTCTCGCTGCAGGTGGAGTGCGCGGACCAGCGCGAGGTCGACGGGCTCTGGGCCGCCCTCACCGCCGACGGCGGCACGCCGGGCCCGTGCGGCTGGCTCAAGGACCGCTTCGGCCTGTCCTGGCAGATCACCCCGCGCGTGCTGCTCGACCTGATCGGCGGCGAGGACCGGGCCAAGGCCGACCGCGTGACGGCGGCCATGCTGACGATGCAGAAGCTCGACATCCAGTCCCTGCTCGACGCGGCCGGGGGCTGATGCCGTGACCGCCCACACCCACCGCGCCGTCGTCTACCTGCGGGCCACCCCCGAGCGGGTCTGGCACGCGCTCACCAACGCCGACGAGTCCGGCCTCTACTGGGGCCACCGCAACGTCTCGACCTGGCAGCCCGGCGCGCCCTGGGAGCACCGGCGCACCGACGCCTCGGGGACCGCCGACGTCGTCGGCACCGTCGAGGCGGCCGACCGCCCGCACCGGCTGGTCACCACCTGGGCCGGCCCCGACGAGCGGCGCCCCGGCGGGCCCTCCCGGGTCACCTTCGACCTCGGCGGCTGGCAGGACCTCACCCGGCTCACCGTCACGCACGAGAACCTGGCCGACGAGACCGAGCGGACGAACGCCGAACAGGGCTGGGCGGCGGTGCTCTCCAACCTCAAGACCTATCTGGAGACCGGACACCCGCTCCCGCAGCCGCCCTGGCTGATGCCCTGATGCCCTGACGTCCCGAGGTCCTGCCGCGTCGGGGCCCGCACCGGATCGGCGTCCGCACCGGATCAGCGCCCGGCCTCCGCCGCCGGGCGCCCCGTCGTTTCGCGCCGCCCCCGCCCCCGCCCGCGCCCGCGCCACCGCTCGCCGCGGAGGAAGCGGCGCAGCCCGGCGAACCGCGCGAAGCGCTCCCGGTTCGCCACCGAGGCCCGGTCCAGCTCCTCCATCAGCCGCCGGCCGCGGTGCTCCAGGTCCAGCTCGTCCAGGATCCGGTCCACCTCGGCCAGCATCGAGCCGTGCAGCTGCCAGGCCTCCGGGTGCTCCTGCACCTTGCGCAGCAGCACCTGGGCGACGTTGTCCCGGCAGGCCCAGGCCGCCGCCAGCTCCGCGGCCAGCCGGGTCTCCGCCTCCTCGGCGCTGCTGCTCACCTGGGTGGTCACCAGTACCGCGAAGCTCACCAGCGCCCCGCCGACGTGGTCCAGCAGCTCTTCCAGGCCGACCGCGACGTCCGGCGGGAAGAGCCGCTCGCCGGGCGTGCGCCGTTTGGCCAGATCGGTCAACGAGCGGGCCAGCACCCGGATCACCACGACGCAGATCTCCAGGGTGTCCAGTCCGGTGCGCAGCACCAGCCGGGACAGCAGCCCCTCGGTGATCCGCGGGTTGAAGCGCAGGCTGTCCTCGGCCTGCCGCAGCGCGGCGTCCACCTCGGCGATCGCCTGGTCCAGCCGACGGGCCTCGTGCAGCCGCTCGGCGGCCCGGGCGACCGGGGTGGGGCGGCCCAGTTCCTCGGCGATGTCGAGCAGCAGGTGACGGGCCCGCCGGGCGAGGTCCTCGATGGACTCCCCGGCGGTGTCCACCCAGACCGGCGGTGCGAACACCAGGTTGAACAACAGACCGACCGCGGCGCCGATGAGCGTCTCCAGCACCCGGTCCCAGGCCTGCGAGGCCAGCTTGGTGACGCCCAGGATCAGCATCGCGCTGATCGCGACCTCCTGGACGAACTCCTCGACCCGGACGAACCGGCCGACGACCAGCGAGGCCAGGATGATCAGCCCGAGGCTCCACCAGGAGAGCCCGACCACGGCGCTGAAGCCGATCGCGATGAACACCCCGACGACCACCGAGTTGACCCGGCGGATGCTGGTCTTGAGCGTCGAGTAGACGGTGACCTGGACGACCAGCAGCGCGGTCAGCGGCGCCGTCAGCGGGGCGGGTTCGCTGCTGAGCCGCGTCGCCACCGCGTAGGCGATGGTGGCTGCGACGGTGGCCCGTACGGTCTGGACCACGAAGGGTTCCCGCGCGCTGCGGCGGATCAGGGCCGTGAAGGACTCCGGGAGAAGGGCCATGTCGCCCTTCTTCCCCGTCCTCGCCGTTCACACCGTCCCGCGGCCCGCCCGGCACCCGTATGAACCCGTGCGACCGGCGGGACCGGGACCGTGGGAACGGGCGGGCGGGCGGGACGGGGGATCAAACGGAACGGGCGGAGCGGGGGAGCGGTGGAAGGGGCCGGTTCCGGCCGCCCGCCCGCTATTCCGGCTGGTTGCCGCGCTGGAAGCGCAGCTTCCAGGGGGCCAGCGCCGACTCGACCTGCACCGCGACGCTCATCTTCGAGGCGCCCTCGATCCGCTCCTCGAAGCGGATCGGCACCTCGCGGATCGTCATGCCCTGCTGGACCGCCCGGTAGTTCATCTCGACCTGGAACGAGTAGCCGCTGCTCTGCACGGTCGGCAGGTCGATCGCGCGCAGCGTGCTCGCGCGCCACGCCTTGAACCCGGCGGTGGCGTCCTTGACGCCCAGGCCGAGGATGGTGTTCACGTAGACGTTGGCCCAGGCGGACAGGGCCTTGCGGTGCCAGGGCCACTCGGCGGCGGTCGAGCCGCCGGTGACGTAGCGGGAGCCGATCACCACGCCGGTGCCCTCGGTGAGCAGGGTCCGCACCATCTCGGGTATCGCCGAGGCCGGGTGGGAGAGGTCGGCGTCCATCTGGACCACGATGTCGGCGCCCTCGGCGAGGGCCCGGTCCATGCCCGCCAGGTAGGCGCGGCCGAGGCCGTTCTTCTCGGTGCGGTGCAGCACGCCCACGGTGCCGCCGGAGTCCGCGGCGAGCTTGTCGGCGATCTCGCCGGTGCCGTCGGGCGAGTTGTCGTCGACCACCAGCAGGTGCAGGTTCGGCACCGGAAGCTCCGCGAGCAGGCCCGCGAGGACCGGGAGGTTCTCCCGCTCGTTGTACGTGGGGACGACCACAACGACCTTGGGGGAGGCCTCGACCATGTTCTGTTTCCCTCGTGCCCTTCGCCGGCCGGCACCCGTGCCGCACCGGTCCGTTTGCCTGGACGACCTGCGCTGGTTGGACCGTGCGAGTGTATCGGGGGCGCGGGCCTGCTCCTGCCGCCGACAGGGGGTCGGAAGTCCGTTCGATCACGATGGGTGGAGTGGCGGGCCGCCCTGCCCCGATCGGCGGCCCCGGAGAATTCCTGTGGACGTCGGCCCCGCTGAGCCGGGCTCTCGCTGAGCCGGGCCCGCTGAGCCGGGCTCGCTACGCCGGGCCGTAGACGGCGGTGAGGTTGTCCTGGGCGGGGTGGGTGCGGGCGGCCGGGCCGGCGGCGAAGGCGCGCAGCACGTTCTCGGTGACCCTGCGCACCAGGTCCCCGGCCAGGGAGTCGATGCCGTGGTCGGCCGTGCCGCCGCCGGGGCCGTGGGCGTCGAGCGTCTCGACCCAGCGCATCGTGCCGGAGGCGAAGACCCCGGCGCCGCTCGGCACGGTGTAGTAGGCGGTGTCGGAATGGGAACGGCGGCCCTCGCAGACCACCGGGGAGTGGGCGATCACCTCGATCGGGCGCGGGGTGGGGAAGGCGGTGTTCACCCGGTCGTACTCGACGCCGACCAGGTGCGGGAAGGACGCCCCCGCCGCGACGCCCGTCCCCTCGAAGGCCCAGTGGCCGGGGGAGGTGACCACGTACGGGGCGTCCACCGGGTAGCCGTCGTAGATCACGCCGAGCATCGAGCTCTCCGGGTCGGCGCCCGGGCCCGCGCGGAAGTCGGTGGTCGCCGGGGCGCCCGCGCGGTAGCCCGGGTCCTGCGCCCAGGCGTCCTTGTAGCAGACCACCGTGCGCTCCGGACCGAGGTCGGTGGGCTCGAAGCGCACCCGGCGGAAGCAGCAATTGGCGCCCAGGACCGCCAGGTTGGTCCCGGCGTCGCGGGCCGCGACCACCCGGGCGCGCTGCTCGGGGGACCAGTACTCGTCGTGGCCCAGTGACACGACGGTGGTCGCGCCGGCCAGCAGTCCGGGCTCGCGGGCCACGTCGATGCCGGTGGTGTAGGCGAGCGGCAGGCCCAGCCGCTCGGCGAGGGCGATCAGCGGCGCCTCGTAGACCAGGAACAGCCCGGCGCCGTGGTCGTAGTCGTACGGCCGGTCGAAGACGACCTTCAGCGAACGGGTGGCCAGGCCGCCGGTCGGGCCGTTGTAGAGGCTGTGGCCGCCCCACTCGTTGTAGGCCTGCCAGGTCGCCGGGGCGCTCATGACCACGGTCCTCCCGGTGGTGGCGGCCGAGCGGACGGTGAGCGGGACGTAGCGGCGGCCGGAGCCGTCCTCGGCGTCCAGGCGCAGCAGGTAGGCGCCCTCGGGCCAGCCGGCGGTGTCCACGGCGAGGGTGCGCTGCCAGCCGGTCAGTACCGTGCGGGTCGCCGGGTCCACGTGCGGCGCGGGCTGCTTGCCGCCGGGGACGTGCTCGCGGCGCCAGACCAGGCGGGCACGGGCGCCGCCGTACCAGCCCATCCGGTAGGCGGAGACGGTGAAGGCGGCGGCGGGGGTGGAGACGTGCAGGCCGAAGGGCTCGCCGGGGAGCACGCTGACCCGGTCGGCGAAGCCCTCGATCGCGGCGGCCGGGCCGGGATCGGTGATCTCCCAGCCGGGCGTGCCGGGCCGGGCCCGCTCGCTCGTCAGTCCGTCCTGCGGCCCGGCGGGCTGGGTCGCTCCGGGGCCGCCCGGGCCGGCGCTGCCCGTACCGGCGCCACCCGTGCCGGGGCCTCCCGGGCCGGGGTCGGTGGGCCGGCCGTCGGAGGGGTGCGGGTCCGGTGCCGCCTCCGGGTGCCGGGCCCCGCAGGAGGCGACGGCCGCCGCCATCAGCCCCAGGCCCAGAATCCCCCGCCGGCTCGGTACCGCCACCGCGGCCTCCCTGTGGTTCGCAGTCGTGCCGGTCGGCCCGTCGCCGATCCGGAGCGTCAACCCCGTACGTCAACGCGCGCGGACATCCTCGCCCGTTCCGGGGGCCGCGTTCGGCCCAACGCGCCGGGCCGACGCGTCGGGCCCACACGCCGGCCGCCGGGCCCGCCCGGAGGACGTCCGCCGTTCGGGCGGCCGTACGGGCGCACCGGGGCGTGTTGGCCCGTGCGGTTCCCGGGGTGCCGCAACCGGGTCACCTAGCCTGACCAGGCCCGCCGTCCGGCGGCCGCAGGGGCCCGGGCCGGTGCGCTGTCGGCCGAGTCGTGGACAGGGGTGTGCGTGGTCTCGTCGGGTTCGGCCGAACCGGGGGTGCCGGCCGGGACCGGGGGCGGGCGGTTCCGGGCGTGGATGCTGGAAGGCCTGGCGGACATGGCCAAGCAGCACCCCGGGCCGCACGCGCAGGCGCCGCGCGTGAAGGGCCGGCGCTGGTGGCGGGTGATGTGCCTGACCGGCCTGGACTACTTCTCCCGCTCGGCTACCAGCCCGGCATCGCCGCCCTCGCGGCCGGGCTGGTCGCACCGATCGCCACCGTCGTGCTGGTGATCGTCACCCTGCTCGGCGCGCTCCCCGTCGACCGGCGGGTGGCCAAGGAGAGCCCGCACGGCGAGGGCTCGATCGCCATGCTGGAGCGGCCGCTGTCGTTCTGGCAGGGCAAGCTCTTCGTCCTCACCCTGCTGGGCTTCGCGGCCACCGACTTCATGATCACCATCACCCTGTCCGCCGCCGACGCGAGCGCGCACCGTGGAGAACCCGCACCTGACCAGCGTGCTGACCGGCAAGCAGGTCCTGCTGACCCTGCTCGTGATCGCGCTGCTGGGCGCGGTCTTCCTCGAGGGCTTCGGCGAGGCGATCGGCCTGGCCGCCGGCGAGATCGCGCCGGTGACGCGCGAGGTGCTGCGCGAGGCCGAACCGGACCGCTCGCGCAGGCCGGCCGTGCACGTGGGCTGAGCGGCTCCCGGCCCGCCCGGGTCGTGGGCGGGGTCGCCGGCGGCGCGGGGCGGCGGTCGGTGGTCGGCGCCGCGTCCGGTCAGCGGTGTTGCTGGTGGGACCTGCTCCAGGCGGGCGCGACGAGGGCCACCAGGCCGACGGCGAAGGCGAGTTGCAGGATGTGGCGGATCCAGTCGATGCCCGAGGTGTGGCGGACGCCGATCCAGCCGGAGACGGCGTTGCCGAGCAACGCCCCGGCGGCGCCAAGCAGCATGGTCAGCCACCAGGGGATCGACTGCGGCCCGCGCAGGATCAGTTTGGCGAGGACGCCCAGCACGAAGCCGATGAGCAGAATCCACAGGAGCTGGAACATCGCAGCCCACCTTCCGGGCGCCACCGGAGCCGACCGGCGCGCCGAATCGCCGAAGACGCGGTTCGTCCCATGATCACCCGGATCGGCCGGACGGGCATGTCGGCGGAGAACGCCGCAGTTCACGGACACGGCGCGGGGTGAGTCGGGTACGGAGGGGCGAGAACGCGCCGCCGGTCGGGCCGGAAAGTCGCTGTCCGTCCCACCGGTGACACGGATAGGAATGGGCGGTGACGCGGAGGTGCCGCGTCATCGAGAGGAGTCCGCCCCGTGATACGTCTCCGCGCCGCCGCACTGACCCTCGGCTCTGTCGCCGCCGCGCTCACCCTCACCATGGGGACGGCCCAGGCCGCTCCCGGCGACACCAGCACCATGTGCTCCTCCTCGCTCACGCCCGGCGGTTTCGTGGACGTGCAGTGGTGGAACAGCGGTGGCTGCGGCTCCGGGTTCAACCCGAACACCAAGAAGATCATGCAGCTCACCGGCTACCCGGTCGGCACCGTGGTCAACGCCTGCGCCTCGACCTGGCCGCCGGCCGGCTGGACCATCGTCAGCAGCTTCTACAGCTCCGGCTGTCAGTACTCCGCGGTGCCGAGCTTCGACAAGAACAGCTGGCAGCTGAAGCGCGTGTCCTGACGCGGCGCACGACCCGGGAGCGACTGGGGCGTGACCGGGCACGACCTGAGTGCGGCCCGGGCGCGGCCCGGCGGCGGTGCGGGGCCTCAGCGGTCCCGCACCGCCTCGACGGCCGCGCGGACGTCCGGGTGCGGATCCTCCGCGAGGCGGTCCAGCAGTTCGGCCGTGCCCGGGGTGGACCAGGAGCCGACGGCCCACACCAGCTCCGCGCGCACACCCGGATCGGGGTGGGCGGCCAGCGGGGCCAAGTCGTCCACCGGGCCCCGGCGCCGCATCCCGAACCAGTGCAGGACGGCCCGCAGTTCGGCCGGGTCACCGGCGTTGCCCGGGTCGCCCGGGTCGCCCGAGACATCGGGAGGGCCGGCCGCCCGGATCCGGGCGAGCAGGACGGGGACGGGCGGCGGCGGGCCGTCCAGCGGGTGCGGGTGGCGCTCGCGCAGTCGGCGGCCGCCGTACTCGCCGCGGATCCGGCAGCCGAAGCAGGTACACGGCCGGGTGCCGTGGGCGTTCGGGACGTAGCGCCAGCCGGCGACCTGCGGGACGGCCCGGATCCGGTGCACCTCACGGGTGCCCACCGCGCGCGGCAGGAAGACCTCCCAGCCGCGCGGGTCGGCCAGCGCGCCGATCCGCCGGACCGCCTCGGCCGCGGACACCGACTGCTGGGCGCTCCCGGCGCGGTCGCGGTAGTGCCCGGTCAGCACCTCCTGCGCGTCGTCCAGCCGGACGTGCACCGCGACCAGGGAACCCTTGGGCCCGAACCGGGCCAGCTCGCGCAGCCACTGGTGGGTCAGCGTGTACGAGGGCAGCACCGGGAAGCAGTACAGCCCGCGTGCCCCGTCCTGGCCCCGGCTGTCGGCCCGGATCCCGGCGCGGCGGATGCGCGGCGCGTTGGCCGCGGCGGTGAGGTGCACGAACATCGCCATGGGGCGCGATGGTAGCGAGCGGCCGGGCGCCGGTTCGAGGGGCTTTCCGGGCGCGCGGTGCGACCGGGTGCGCTCAGCGCTGCGCGCTGCGGCGCCCGATCAGGGCGGCCAGGCCGTCCAGGATGCGGTCCAGGCCGAAGCCGAGGGCCTGGTCGCGCCCGCCCGGGTCGCCATGGCGGCCGCCACGACGGCCGGGTAGCGGTCGGCGTGCTGCCGCACCACCGCGCCGAGGGCGGCGAGGAATTCGGTCTCCGGGGAGCCGTGGTGTGCTGTCGTGGGCCGGCGCGGTGCCGTCGTGCGTGCTGCCGTGGTGGACGGTCCGACGAGTCGATGCTCGCGGCGGCGGGCGACACCACCTCACCCCGGCTGTACAGCTGGGACGCACGGGGTGCCGGCAGCATCACGTCCAAGACGGGGGCCTCCGCGATCCTCCGGCCCACCAACACCAGGGAAGCCCTGAACACCCTGCTGTACACCACCAGCGGAACGCTCGACTTCGTCCGGCTGAGCAGGCCGCCGCAGTCGGGTGACCCGGCTTCGATCGACTTCCTCCCGGTGGCCAAGGACGTCGTGAGCTGGGCGGCCCCGGCCGGCGGCAACGCCCCGGTGAGCCTGACGAGTGCCGAGCTGAAGTCGATCTACGCCTGCGACCTCACCGACTGGCGGCAGATCGACCCGAACCTTCCGGACGCGCCGATCAAGCCCGTGGTGCCGGGCGCGTTCTTCTCGGACCCCAACACCTGCCGGACGACCTACACGTCCGACGAGATGACCGCGCTCGCCACCGCGGCCACGGGCAGCACCGGCGGCAGCGCGAGCACCTTCTACGCGGGCCCGTGCGTGACCCCGGGCGTCGCGGACGACCAGGGGTCGGAGGCGATCCTGCACGACCCGAACGCGATCGTCCCGTACTCGGTCGGCCGGTGGGCCGGACAGGTGACCGGCGGGCAGCGGAAGCCGGGCGACGACCCGGGCGTCCTCGTCCCGCACGGCGTCGACCGGGTGGCCCCCTCCTCGACGGCGAGCTCAGTGCGGCCTTCGCGGCGAGCTGGTACGGCCGGGCCCTCTTCCTCGGGGTGCGGGACGCCGACTGGACGAGCGCCGACGCGCACGGCCAGGCGGCTCCGGAAGGTGTTCGGCCGGAACGGCTGGGCCTGCACCTCGCCGGTGGCCACGGCGGACCTGCTGAGCCACGGCTTCCTGCGGCTGCCGGTCTTCGCCTGCGGGTCCAGCATGCACGCCTGAGCCCTCGGGAGCCGCCGGACGGGTGGGCGGCAGGGCACGTGGGGCCGGTGTCGGGGCCCTGTCGGGCCCGTGTTCGGGGGCCGAGGCCCAAGGTCCCACCCGTTCGGCCCCTTGGCCCCTGGCGGTTCGCGCCGCCGCGCGCCATGCTGCCGGTAACCGGCCGGGACGATTCGCGCCCGGTCGGACCAGCACCGTTGGACGAGGTGAACCGGCGTGCGGCATGCCACCGTCGAATCCGTGATGACCAGCCCCGTGGTCCTGGTCGCGCCCGAGACCGGGTTCCGGGAGATCGTGACGCTGATGAGCGAGTACGACATCACCGGGGTGCCGGTCGTGGACCCGGAAGGGCGGCCGCTCGGCCTGGTCTCGGAGGCCGACCTCCTGCGCACCCTGGCCGCGCAGGAGGACCCGGGCAGCCTGCTGCCGGCGCCGGAGTCGGCGCGGCTGGGTCCGGACGGCGAGGTCACCGCCGCCGACCTGATGACGGCCCAGCCGGTCTGCACCACACCCGGCGCCAGCGTGGTCGCGGCGGCCCGCACGATGAGCCGGCACGGGCTGAAGCGGCTGCCGGTCCTGGACGAGGAGGGGCGGGTCACCGGCATGGTCAGCCGGGGTGACCTGCTGCGGGTGTTCCTGCGCGAGGACATGGTGATCCGGCGGGAGATCGTCGAGGAGGTGCTCGGTCGGATCGAGGGTGTCAGCCCGGCGGAGGTCGGGGTGGAGGTCGACCAGGGCCGGGTGGTGCTCAGCGGCACCGTGCCCGAGCCGCACCTGGTACCGATCGTGCTCAACCTGTGCCGCTCGGTGGACGGGGTGGTCTCGGTGACCGACCGGCTCGGGGCCGGGGGCGCGGCGACGGTCGGCTGACCTGACTGTCGGAGTGGTCGGACCGACCGGACTGCGGTCTGTGGATCCGTCGGCTGCTGGTTCGTCTCGGACCCGGGCGGTCCGCTTCGCATACAGCGGAGCGTACCGGGTAACTCACCCTGTGTGCCCGGCCGATCGGACTGCCGGGGCACCGGGGCACCGGGGAGGCGGCCGTGACAGTCGTGTTCGACGCGGACTTCACTTCGACCAGGCAGTGGATCGCCGGGCGCAGCAGCGCCTATCCCCGGATGGGGCCGACGAACCGGAGCGACCACAAGCTCGACTACCTCGTCCGCAGCTACTGCCCCGGCGGGGTGTTCGCCGCCACCCGGCGGCCCAGCGGCGGCCTGTGGAACTGCAACCTGCTGACCACCGAGGGCAGTCCGGACGGCTTCCAGGTCCGCACCGGGGACGTGCTGTCGGCGCGCGTGACGCTGCCCGTCGAACTGGGAGCCTGGCCGGCGATCTGGACCTGGCGGGACGGCGGCAACGAGGTGGACTTCTTCGAGTACCACCCCGACAACCCGGACCTCCTGGAGATCTCCAACCACGTCCGGGGCGGCTTCCGGTACTGGCACGGCGCCGGCGCCGGGATCGGCCCCGGGGCGACCTTCGGCCTGCGGGTGGTGCTCGGCGCGAACTCGGTGGACTGGTACGTCGAGGACCAGCTGGTCTACGCCGACCTGCACGGGGTCGGGGCCGGCTGGCACGCCTACCTGATCGTCAACCTGTCGGTGGCGGACGGGACGTACCACGACCGGCCGCCGCTCGGCGGGCCGGACCGGCTCAGTTGGGTCTGCCACAGCCTGCGGGTCGAGCGCTGAGCCGAGGCGGCGGGTGCGGTCGGTGTCCTCGAGGTCCTCGATGGCTCGGCTGCCGCGGCTCGTGGCTCACGGTGCGAAGGCGGCGGTGATCGGGCCGTGCGGGCCGGAGCGTTGGAACCAGACCGCGCGGCGGTTCCGGCCGATGTGGGCGGGGTCGGTCACGTACAGGTCGTCGCGCGGGGCGCGCTCGTTGCCCGGGGAGAGCGCCGCGTCCACGGCCCGGCCGGCGAGTGCGTGCAGCAGGGCCGTCGCGGTGGCCTCGGCGGCGGACGGCGCGATGGCGAGGGCGGTGAGTTCGGCCCAGAGCGCGGTGTCGACGTAGGCGATCGGGGAGTGGCCGAGCGTGGGGTGGGGGCTGGGGTCGGAGTGGCGCCGCAGCACTCCGGCGGCGACGAGCTGCTCGGGGGAGCGGCCGTCGTCGGGCGGGTGGTAGGTCATGCGTGCGTGCCGGTTCACGAGCGGCAGGCTACCTGGTGGGCACGTGGACCTGAGCGCCGGAACGTTTTCTCAGGCTTTCTTCACGGCACTTTGCCCGGTGCCGGGCGCACGATGGTGGTAAGGCGCTGATCACCTCGGCGGGCCCGGACGGGGCCGGAGGAGGAGGTCCTGATGAGGCACTGGCATGGGTACGGGCACGGCCGCGGCATGAGTGGCTGGGGCATCGGGTTGATGGTGATCGGGACGCTGCTGGTCCTGGCACTCCTCGTGCTCCTCGCGGTCGCCCTGTTCCGGTACGTCTCGCGCTCGCGGCAGCCGGTCCCGCCAGGGGCCGCGGCACCGGGCGTCGGAGGCGGCGGGCAGGGGGCAGGCGGTCCGCACGGCTGGGGGACCGGAACGGGCACGGGCGCGAGGGCGGTGACGGCTCCGGAGCAGGTGCTCGCGGAGCGGTTCGCCAGGGGCGAGATCGACGCGGAGGAGTACCGGCACAGACTGGAGACGCTGCGCTCGGCGAACGGGCCGGGTGATGCCGACCCCGGCGCGGCGCCGTAGGAACCCCTGGGTCCGGGTCGGGTCTCGGGGCGGGGCCCGCCGCACGTCCGGTGCGGCGGGCCCGGTGTGCCCGGTCTGCCCGCGACGGCTCCGGGGCCCGAAGGCTCCGGAGCCGGATCGTGTCCCGGGTGCGGTGGTTACTCGACGACCAGCTCGACCGGGATGTTGCCCCGGGTGGCGCGGGAGTACGGGCAGACCTCGTGCGCCTGCTTGACCAGCAGCTCGCCGCTCTCGCCCGCGAGGGACTCGGGCAGCTCGACGCGCAGCACGACGGCGAGGCCGAAGCCGGCGCCGTCCTTGCCGATGGACACCTCGGCCGTCACGGAGACCTCGCTGGTGTCCACCCGGGCCTGCCGGCCCACCAGGCCGAGCGCGCTGGCGAAGCAGGCGGCGTAGCCGGCCGCGAACAGCTGCTCGGGGTTGGTGCCCTGGCCGTTGCCGCCGAGCGCCGGCGGCATCGCCAGCGCGAGGTCCAACTGGCCGTCGGAGCTGACGGCACGGCCCTCCCGGCCGTTGGCGGTGGCGGCGGCGGTGTAGAGCGCGTCCATGGTGGGTCCCCTTCGTGGTGCTTCGGTTGCTCGGTGGCGGGTGGGCCATGGGGCCGCCGTCGTTCTGGCGGTCCGTCCGTGCCCTGCCGTGCGATAAGTAGAGCACGCAATTCAATTGCGCACAACTCAATGGCGTGCGCGCCATCGGTACGATGGGTCCATGACCACGCTTCCCGGCATGGCGGACGAGGAACTGCTCCGCCTCGACCAGCAGATCTGCTTCTCGCTCAACGCGGCCTCGCGCGCCTTCGGCAGCGTCTACCGGGTGCTGCTCCGGGACCTCGGGCTGACCTATCCGCAGTACCTGGTCATGCTGGTGCTCTGGGAGGACGGCGAGCTGCCCGTCAAGCGGATCGGCGAGCGCCTGCGGCTCGACTCCGGCACGCTCTCCCCGCTGCTCAAGCGGCTGGAGGCGGCCGGGCTGGTGCGCCGCGAGCGCAGTCCGCAGGACGAGCGGTCGGTCACCGTCGCGCTCACCTCCGAGGGGTCGGCGCTGCGCGAGCGGGCCGGACAGGTCCCGCGGCGACTGCTCGCCGCGACCGGGCTGCCGGTCGAGGATCTGGCGGAGCTGCGCGGGCTGCTGGAGCGGGTGACCGCCGCGCTGGATTCGGCGGCGGTGGAGCCGGCTCCGTAGGTCTGGGCTGGGCTGAGCGGGCCGGCGGGGTGTGGCGGGGCGGTGTCGTGGAGTGGCGTCGCGAGGTGGCGTGGCGGGGCTTGTCAAGTGGGCGCCGCGCCGGGTGTGATCTGGGTCACGTGGCGGGTGTTCCGGCTGGGGCGGCAGGCCTGAACCGGCAGGTCAGCGGCGCTGTCCGAATGTGAACGGAAACGGTCGCCAAATGTCCGCCCGATCCGGTCAACATCCCGGGCCGTCCGGACGGTTACACCACGAGCCCCCAAAGGGCCGTCGGCGTGCCACCCGGTGGGCCGGCCAGCTGACCCACGAAAAGGGGGGCGTGCGTGAACACTCCCGGGCCGGGCGAGGAGCGGGGCCTGCGAACGGACCCGCTCGGCGACCTGCCGAACGACTTCGAGGCCTTCTTCACCCGCGAGAACCCCGGCTACCTCCGCTACGCCCAGCAGCGGCTGCGCCACCGTGAGGACGCCCAGGACGCGGTGCAGAACGCCGGCGCCACGCTCTACAAGAACTGGCGCCGCGCCCTGGCCAGCGTCGATCCGCAGGCCTTCGCCTTCAAGGTGGTGAAGGACGCGGTGGTGGACGTCCTGCGCGACCGCAGGCGCACCGAACGCAAACGGCTGCGGGTGATCTCCCAGCGCCGTCCCGACACCAGCCAGGACGAGCTGGACGAGCTCGCCGAACTGGACGCCCTGGACTGGGCGATGGACGAGCTCGCGCGGGCCGCGCCGGTGCAGGCCGACGTGGTCCGGCTGCGCCAGGCGGGCCTGTCCTACCACGACATCGGCCGGTCGCTCGGCATCGCGCACACCACCGCCCGCACCTACTACAGCCTCGGGCGGCGCCACCTGGAGTACCTGCTGGAGCACCCGGACGAGGAGGGGGCGGAGACGTGAGGGGCGTGACGTGAGCGTCGGGGACGTGGGGGCCGGGGACGTGAGGACCGGTGACGTGAAAGTCGGGGACGCGAAAGTCGGGGATGTGGGGGGCAGAGGTGCGGTGGCCGGTGGCAGGAGGGCCGAGGACGTGCGGCCGGGGGAGGTGAGGGTCGGCGACACGGGGGCCGGGGACCGGAGGGTCGGGGAGCTGCTGCGGGTGCACTCCGCCGAGCTGGAGCGGGAGTTCGACGACCACGACCCGGTGGCCTTCACCCGGAGGCTGGCCGAGCGGCTCGCCGCCGCCCGTCGGCCCGCCCCCGCCGTGCGGGAACGCCCCGCCCGTCCACCGGCCGGAGCCCGCCCGCCGCACGCTCCGGCCTCTGGGTCGAGCCCGGGGGTGGGGCCGGCGCCGGGCGCCGGGCCCGGTCCGGGCCCGTGGCCGGGGTGGAGTTCGGGCTCGGGTGGCGTACCGGGCGCGGGCACGGTCGCGGCCACGGTGCAGTCCCCCTGGGCCGGGGGCCGGGCGGAACTCCGGCGGGACCTGCGTCACCTGTGCGCGGGCGTCGCGGGCGCCGTGAAGCCGGGGGAACTGGCCCTCGACCTCGAACTCGCCGAGAAGACCGCCTTCCGCACCCTCGGCTGCCTGCTGTACGGGATGGGCCGCACGGCCGACGGCGTGTTCTGGTGGCGGATCGCCGCCCAGTACGGGGACCAGCTGGCCGTGCACTGCCTGGCCGTGCACTACTCCGCCGAGGGGGAACGGCGGGACGCGGCGCGCTGGGCCGCCCAGGCCCAGGACCTCAGTGCCCCGGGCCGGCTGCCGTACCTGGCGCCGGAGGTGCGGCCGGGCGGAACGGCCGAACTGGCGCGGGTGCTGTCGGAGCGCTACGACGGGGAGATCCTGCTGACGCTGCGGGAGGCGGTGGCGGACCGCCCGAGGGCGGACCCCGCGCGGCTGGGTGTCCGGGCGGTGCGGGGGCGGGGGGTGGTGCGGATCCGGTGAGGGGCGCGCGTTCGGCGGCGTGAGCCCGGTGAGCCCGGTGAGCCCGGTGAACCCGGGGAGGCGCCGGGTCGTGCGGGGCCCGGCTGAGTCGGATCAGGTGAGTCCGGAGATGGCGTCGCCCAGGTACCCGGCGGCGAGCACGGCCGGGACCGTGGTCAGGATCGCGGCCTGATGGGTGGCCGTCCAGGCCCGCCACTCGCCGAGGACCCGGGCTCCGCGACGTGGCCCGGCGCGCCGGTGGACCGCGAGCGGCAGGAGCGTGCAGAGCGAGCAGATCGCCACCATCAGCGCCGCAGCCACGGCCTCGGCTCCTGTCCCCGCGCCGGCCCCGGCGCCTGTCGCGCCGGTGGTCGTGGTCGCGGTCGCGGCGATCGAGGCGGCGCCGCCGACGGCCGGGAGCAGCGTCGCGGGGCTGATCGCGACGAGTGTGAGCGCGAGGCGCGCGGACTTGGCGGCCGAGTAGCGGTCGACCGTCCGCAGCCAGGTGGGCGGCGCCGTGACGTGGCCCGCGCGGGGCCGGTCGTGCCACTGCCGCGCGGCCGACAGCAGGAGCAGCCCGCCGAGGGCGAGCTTCAGCCAGGCGGACCAGGTGGGGACGGTCTGGGCGCGGTTCAGGGCGGTGCCGGCCGCCACCGTGACGGAGACCAGCGCGGCGAGGCCGAGCACCCAGCCGGCTGCGAAGGCGGGGCCGTTCGTCCGGCCGCGCGGGGTGGCCAGGATCAGGATGACGGTGATCAGCGGCAGCGGGCTGATCGCGACCGCCACCGCCGAGGCCAGCATCGAACCGACCGCTTCACCCATCCCGGGTCCTGCCTTCCCGTCGCCGGGCGCACGTCCGCCATTCAGCTACGGCGGGGTCGGGCGTGCACGGTCGGTACGGCCGTTCGGGTGAAGGGGAGGGGCACACGGGGGAGAGAGCTGGCGGGCGGCGTCGATGGGCGGGTCGACGGGAACGGCGGAGGCCGCCGCACCGGTGTGGTGCGGCGGCCTCCGCGGGCGTTCCGGCCTGGTCGGCCGGGGCCGGGCAGGTCAGTCGGTGCCGGACTCGATCGCCGCGTGGTCGAGCGCGGTGGACTCCTCCGCGTCACCGGTGCCCGCGGCGATGGGGGCGGCCCCGCCCGGGGCGAGCTCGCCGATCAGGCCGCTCCACGGTGCCAGCTGGCCGTGCACCGCGTACTGCTCCAGCTTGCTGCGCGAGTCGGCGATGTCGAGGTTGCGCATGGTCAGCTGGCCGATGCGGTCGTCCGGGACGAACGCGGCGTCGACGCTGCGCTCCATGGACAGCTTCTCGGGGTGGTAGCTGAAGTTGGCGCCCTGGGTGTCGATGACCGAGTAGTCCTGGCCGCGCCGCAGCCGCAGCGTCACGCTGCCCGTGACCGGGTGACCGATCCAGCGCTGCATGCTGTCCCGGAGCATCAGCGCCTGCGGGTCGAACCACCGGCCCTCGTAGAGCAGCCGGCCGAGGCGACGGCCCTGGGTGTGGTAGGTGGCGAGGGTGTCCTCGTTGTGGATGGCGTTGAGCAGCCGCTCGTAGGCGATGTGCAGCAGCGCCATGCCGGGGGCCTCGTAGATGCCGCGGCTCTTGGCCTCGATGATCCGGTTCTCGATCTGGTCTGACATGCCGAGGCCGTGGCGCCCGCCGATGCTGTTGGCCTCGTGGACCAGGTCGACGGCGTTGGCGAACTCCTGGCCGTTGATCCGGACCGGGCGGCCGAACTCGAACTCGACGGTGATGTCCTCGGTCGGGATCTCGACCGCCGGGTCCCAGAAGGCCACGCCCATGATCGGGCTGACGATCTCCATCGAGGCGTCCAGGTACTCCAGCCGCTTGGCCTCGTGGGTGGCGCCCCAGATGTTGGCGTCGGTGGAGTAGGCCTTCTCGGCGGAGTCCCGGTACGGCAGGTCGCGCTCGGCGAGCCACTCGGACATCTCCTTGCGGCCGCCGAGCTGGTCGACGAACGCCTGGTCCAGCCACGGCTTGTAGATCCGCAGGCTGGGGTTGGCGAGCAGGCCGTAGCGGTAGAACCGCTCGATGTCGTTGCCCTTGTAGGTGGACCCGTCGCCCCAGATGGACACCTCGTCCTCCTGCATGGCGCGGACCAGCAGGGTGCCGGTCACGGCGCGGCCGAGCGGGGTGGTGTTGAAGTACGTCTGCCCGGCGGAGCGGATGTGGAACGCGCCGCAGGCGAGGGCGGCCAGGCCCTCCTCGACCAGCGCGGCCCGGCAGTCGACCAGCCGGGCCTGCTCGGCGCCGTACGCCCGGCCCCGGGCCGGGACGTCGGCGAGGTTCGGCTCGTCGTACTGGCCGATGTCGGCCGTGTAGGCGTAGGGGACGGCACCGTGCTCGCGCATCCACGCGACGGCGACGGAGGTGTCCAACCCGCCGGAGAATGCGATGCCGATCCGTTCACCGACCGGCAGCTTGCTCAAGACCTTCGACATGGATGCACCCTTGACCCGCGCGGGCGGGCTCCTGATTCAGCGATGTGTGACGGGATTCGGCGTATTCGATCCGATGCCCGAACTCTGGCATAGATTTGCGGAGTAACGCAAGGGCATGCGATCGAGCCGATCGGCCCGGCCGCCTGTGCGGCCGCCCTCCGGTGTCGACCGGTCGAGTCAACTCGGTTGCTTCGTAGCATGATTGGGGAATCGCGGGGGCGACTTCGGGCCGGGCCGCCGGTTCCGGAGCCGCAACCGGTGGCCGGGTGGGGGTGGAAGGGCAGGGGAGCCGGGGGCGGGCCGGGCTCCCGAGCGGAGTCCGGCCCGCCCGCGCGCTGGTGCGGTGTCAGTGCGGCAGGGGCACGGCCCGGGCGCGCAGCCAGGCCGTCCGGGAGGCGAGCACGCCGAGGCCGAGCGCGACCAGGTGCCCGGCGTCGGCCAGTTGCTGGTTCAGCGTCCAGGCGGTGGCCAGGGTCAGGGCGAGCGCCGGAAGCCCGTAGCGGCGCAGCGGGGCCGGGCCCAGGGCGAGCAGACAGGCGCCGGTGGCGACCAGTCCGTAGCTGATGCCCACGTCCCGGGCCCGGGAGAGCGCGCCGGGGATGTGGGTGGTCAGCATCACCCACATGGCGCCCTCGGTGAGCAGGGTGGCGCCCAGGTGCCCGAAGGCGAAGACGGCGGCGGCCCGGGCGGGGCCCCAGCGCCACTCCGCCAGGCCCAGGACGACGGCGACCGCCGCGATGCCGGCCCAGGCCGGCACCCCGTCGACCACCAGGCCACTGGTGAACATGGTCCACCACTTGCCCACCTCCATGTGGTGGACGTTGCTGCTGTTGTGCCGGACGAACCGGGCCCGCTCGGCGTGGCCCTGGCTGGCGAGCCAGGAGGCGGTGAGGGTCAGCAGCAGGACGTAGGCGGTGGTGAGCCGCAGGCGGGCGGCCGTTCTGCGCGCGGATGGTCGGGGCGCCGCGGTGTCGGTCGGGGTCCTCGTGTCGAGGCGATCGCTCATCGTGCCTGGTGCCCTTGTCTGCTGTTCCCGGTGTCGGCACGCCCGGTGCGTGGCCGAGGAGGTCGTGGCCGGGAGGGTCAGAGCGCCAGCGTACGTCAGCGGAAGGCGGCCGCCGGGCGCCGTCCTCGGACGGTTGACGGGTGGTTGACGGGCGGCCGGCGGGCGGTTGACCGGTGTGACCGGGGTGGCGGGTCACCCGGACGGGTCGCCACGGCGGCGGGTGGCGGCGGCGCGGGGGGAGGGTGGGGGGATGGTGGCGGGAGGGCGGGGGAGGAGCGTCGAGGAGGCGCCGATGGCCGGCAGTACCGTCCGGGGCTCCGAGGCGCACCGGCGGCCCTGGTGGGCGCGCGCCGCCCGTGCGGTCTGGGCCTACGTCCGGCGCGCCCCGGGCACCTACCTCTGGCTGGCGATCCTGCTCGTCACCACGCAGGTGATCCGGCACGTCGACCCGTTGACCGCCGACCGCATCCTGGAGCGGCGTTCGACCAACCTGCACCACCTGCAGGTCTCGCCGGTCCGCGTCCTGGTGACCAGCGCGCTGTGGATCGCGGGCGGCGGCTGGCTGTCCTACTTCCTGCTCTACAACATCTTCCACGTGCCCGCCGAGCGCTGGCTCGGCACCTTGCGCTGGCTCTCGGTGGCGATGCTCGCGCACGTCGGCGCGACCTACCTCAGCGAGGGCGTGCTCGGCTGGGCGATCCACAGCGGGCTCGCCCCGCCGAGGGCCGTCTACACCCTCGACTACGGCGTCAGCTACGCGCTCGCCGGGGTGGTCGCGGTGCTCACCTACCTGATCGTGCGGCCCTGGCGGTACCTGTACGCGGCCGGAGTGCTGGCCGTCTACGCCCTGGGCGTCCAGCAGAACCGGGACTACACCAGCATCGGCCACCTCAGTGCGGCGCTGATCGGGTTCGCCTGTTACCCGCTGACCCGGGACCGCCCGGGCGCCTTCGATCCGGTCGCCGCGGTGCGCGCCGCCTGGCGCCGGGTGCGTCCGGTCCCTCGGGTGCGCGGGCGGTGATCGTGGTCCTGCGATATTCGGTGAATGCCAACTTCCGCAAACTGTAAGGCTTTTACCGGGTTCTTACCGCACATCCCTTCCCCCGGCCGGATCGGCCGAGCAGGCTGTCCCCCTGTTTCCGCCGAGTCGCGCGACCGCGCGAACGGCCGCAGGGGAGGACCGGAACCGTGCCCACCAGGCAACGCCGACGGCTGCTGTTGAGCGCCGTCACGCTCACCGCGATCGGACTGACCACCACCCAGGCGCTCGCCGCGCCGCCCGTACCGCCGAAGCCGCAACCGTGGCAGGTCCGGCACCAGGCGGACATCGGGAAGACGCACGCCCAGAAGGTGCGGAGCGCCGCCGGCGCGACGACCGCGGTCCCTGGCCTGAGCCCGCGGGCCGCGACGGAGGCCGGGGACGGCGGCGACGAGGCGGAGAACTCCGCCGAGGGCACCGCGCAGTACACCGAGGCCCGCACCGCGCCAGGCGTGGTCGCGCCCGGTGCCTACGGCGCGGCCTGGGCCCAACTGCAGTCCATGCCGCACACCGGCGGCAGCTGGGACCACGTCACCGACAAGCCGTACAACTCCGACGACCCGCGCTACCGCGACGTCAACTCCAACTCCAGCGGCGGCTCCGGGCTGGTGACGGGCCGGATCACCGGCGTCGCGGCCGACCGGGACGGCTACGTCTACGCGGGCGGGGCCAACGGCGGGGTGTTCCGCTCCCGCACCGGCGGCGGCCACTGGGAGCCGATCGCCGACAAGCTGCCCACGCTGTCCACCGGCACGCTGGACCTCGACCGTGGCGGCCGGCTCTGGTACGCGACCGGTGAGTCCAACACCGGCGCGACCTCGTACGTGGGCACCGGCGTCTACGTGCTCGCCGACCCCGAGCACGGAGAGTTCCAGCCGGGCATGCGGGTGGGCGGCGCGGAGCTGGAGTCGACCATCATCCACGCGCTGCGCTTCGGCGCCGGCAAGGTGTGGGCGGCCACCAGCCGGGGTGTCTGGAGCCACTCGGTCACCACGCTGTCGGGCCCGTGGACGCTGGAGTTCGCGCCCAATCCGGAGTACCTGCCGGGCGGTTCGAAGGCCGGGGACCCGGCCGCCCCGTACAAGAACATCGCCAACGACATCGCGATCGACCCCAAGGACCCGAGCAAGGTCGTCCTGGCGGTGGGCTGGCGCGGCGGCGACACCTACAACGGCTTCTACAGCAAGGCCGCGGACGGCACCTGGCAGCGCGTCGCCTCCCTCGGCGACCTGCCGACGGACGCCGCCGACGTCGGCAACGTGACCTTCGCCGCCGCCGCGGACGGCTCGCGTTACTACGCGATCGACCAGTCCCCGGCGGTCATGGCGAGCGACCCGGACACCGGCCTCAAGGGCATCTACGTCTCCACGTCCGGCTCGCCGTTCGGTCCGTGGACCCGGATCGCGGACAAGGACAAGCTGAAGAACTCCGGCTCCGCGCTGCAGGACGCCGGCTACCAGCCCGGCATCCAGGCCTGGTACAACCAGTTCCTCCAGGTCGACCCGGCCAAGCCGGACCACGTCTACGCGGGCCTGGAGGAGGTGTTCGAGACCAACGACAGCGGCACCACGTGGGCCACCGTCGGGCCGTACTGGAACAACGGCTTCCCGTGCTGGAGCATCGACCCGGCCAAGCAGACCGGTGACTGCTCGCCGACCACCCACTCCGACCAGCACGCCGTCGCCTTCGGCAGCTACCAGGGCAAGGCCACCGTCTACGTCGGCAACGACGGCGGCATCTACCGGCGCCCGGCCGACGGGCAGTTGGACGCGTACGGGCACGCCAAGGACTGGACGCCGCTCAACGACGGCACCATCGACACCCTGCAGTACTACTCGGTCGGCGTCGGCAAGGACCCGGCGGACCGCTCGGGCCGGGGCGTGATCGTCAGCGGTGGCCTGCAGGACAACGGCCAGTCGATCCTGCGCGCCCACGACACGGTGATGGGCTCCAACTTCGGCGGCGACGGCGCCGACACCCTCGTCGACCCGGCCAACGGCTGCAACATCGCCGAGGAGTACGTCTACCTCGACATGTGGGTCACCCAGAACTGCGCGGTCAACGACGGCAGCTGGACGAAGGACCCGAGCAAGGCCACCTCCTACGAGGTCGCCCCGCCTGACAAGGACACCAGCGCCGCGCGCTTCATCGCCCCGATCACCAGTGACCCCGGGGACGGCAACACCTGGATCGCCGGCGGGCGGCACGTCTGGGTCCAGCACAAGGGCTACGCGATCCGCAGCGGCAGCGAGTGGACCTCCGCCTACGACCTCGGCGCCGGACACGTCGCCACCGCGGTCGCGACTGTCGGCGGCACCGTGTACGCGGGCTGGTGCGGCCCCTGCAACAACGTCGGCTTCAGTCGCGGCATCGCGGTCGGCAAGACCGACGGCACCGGCTGGCACCAGCTGAACCTGCCGGTCGACGGCACCCTGCCCAACCGCTACATCTCCTCCTTCGCGGTGGACGAGAAGGACGCGCAGCACGTCCTGGTCGCCTTCAACGGTTTCTCGCGGACCTGGACCGAGGGCCCCGGCGCGGGCGTCGGCCACGTCTTCGAGACCCGTGACGGCGGCGCCACCTGGGCCGACCTCTCGGCCAACCTGCCCGACGTCCCGGCCACCTCGGTCAAGATCCTCCCCAACGGCGGCCTCGCCCTCGGCACCGACCTCGCCGCCTTCTACCGCGCGCCGGGTACCACCGACTGGCGGATCCTCGGCCGCAACCTGCCCACCACGGCGGTGCAGCAGCTGAAGATCGGCCCGGACGGCAGGCTCTACGCCGCCACCTTCGGCCGCGGCATCCGGTCCTTCGACCTGCGCCGCCTCGGCCACGGCCGCTACGACGAGACCGACGACTGATCACGTGATCGACTGACCGGACGGCCGGTTCGCCTCGGCCGGTACCGGCCGACTGCTGCCGCCGCTGCCCGGCCCGCTTCGAACGAGCGGGCCGGGCAGCGCCGTTGCCGAACGTGACGGGACGGGTCGGCAGGTGTGACAGGCCGGCGGGCGGGCCCGGGAGCGCCGTCCACCGGCCGGGTGGGTGGTGGGGACGGCCTACGGGCCGACGCGCTGGGCCACGCAGAGGATGTTGCCCTCGCTGTCCTTGAACCAGGCGGCGCGCATGCCCTCACCCTCGGCGACGCCGTTGACGGTCTTCAGGCCAGGGAAGTCGTACTCCTCGAAGGTGATGCCGCGGTCGCGGAGGCCGGCCATCTCGCCGTCAAGGTCGGCGACCTTGAAACTGGCGAGCGTGTGGGCGGCCTGTCCACCGCTGGGCGTGCGGTAGACGCTGAACTGGGTGCCGCCGCAGTCGCAGGCGAACTCCTCCTCACGCTCATCGGTGAGCTTGAGGCCGAGGGTGTCGGTGTAGAAGGACTTGGCGCGGGCGAGATCGGTGGCGGGGATGACTGCTTGCAGCGGTGCGTCTCCAAGCATGGTGTTTCGCCTCCTCCCAGTTACCAGGCTAGGGACGCGAGGGCGGGGCCGCCCGGTGAGCGAGGGGACCGTTTCGGGGTGTGCGCACGGGATCGCCGGGAGTCACGAGGGGGCGGGCCTCCGGGGCGAGGGGACCCCGGCGGCGCGGGCAGCGAGGGCCGCGCTGATCGGCCCGGGGCGACGGCGCCGATCAGCGCGAGGAGTTCGCGCAGGGACACGATGCTGTTGTCAAGGAGCGCTCCGTCACGCCGTGCTCGCTGCGCACGAGGCCCGGCGCAGCTGCCGGTCGTATACCGCTGATCATGGCGGGCCTCCTTCCTGAACCAGCTGGTCCTGTCCTGTTGTTCACACGCTTTCACGCAAGGTGATCGGTTCGCAACCGATTTATCACCGGCGCTTTGTCGTCGGCGATTCGTCACCGGTGATTCGGCACCGGCCCGTGAGGCCAGTCGGCCGGGACCCGCTCCAGGACCCCGGCGCCGAACAACCGGTACAGCGGCAGGGTCTCCAGGTGGACGTAGCCGATGTGGCAGTCGCAGACCGGCAGCGGGCAGGGCCGCGGCCCCAGCCGGGCACGGTAGCTGTCGTCGTAGAGGTTGCCGAGGACGTCCCGGACGAAGTGGCAGCGGCGTACCGTGCCTTCGCCGTCCACCGACAGCACGGACTCGCCGGTGCGGCAGGGCAGCCCGGCGCTGGGATGGGCGTGCCGGCTGTAGCCGAAGTGCGGGTCGAGGGCGGTCCAGCGGGCGGCCTCGGCGTCGGTGTAGTCGAGCCCCTCGGCGGCGTTGACCCAGAGGTAGACGTCCTCGGCCAGGTCGGTGCGCAGGCGGCGGGCCTCGTCCAGGTGCTCGGGCCGGCCGACCACGCCGACGCTGTAGCGCACCCCGAGCGCGTCCAGTTCGCGGCACTTGGCGAGGAAGCGCTCGCGGGTGACCTGGCCGGGGTGGTAGGTGACCCAGAGGGCGAGGGTGTGGAGGTCCGCCGCGGCGAGCCAGTCGGTGCGGCAGCTGAGGTTGGTCTGGATCGCCACCCGGCGGACGTGCGGCAGGTGGCTCAGGTCGACCAGCGCGCGCCGGTACCAGGAGCGGACCAGGCCCTCGCCCCAGGGGGTGAACAGCAGCGACAGCGTGTCACCGGTGCCGGCCCGCCCGGCGGCCCAAGCGGTGAACCGCGCCAACGCGGCCCGGTCGGCGCGCAGTTGCTCCGGGGTGTCGCGGCGCTTGGCGAACGGGCAGTAGGGGCAGTCGTAGTCGCAGGAGGCCAGCGGACCGCGGTAGAGCAGGGTGAGGTCCCGCGGGCCGTCCTGGTCGGCGGGTGCGGCGGCGGGCGCGGGAACGGTGGCGGGGGAGGTCGCGGTGCCGGGGGCGGCGCCCGGCAGGCCGAGGAAGGTCATTTCGCCTCGTACGCCGCCATCAGGGCCCGGACCCCGGGCGAGAACAGCGTCGGACCGGCCGCGTCCGAGTGCGCCAGTCCCTCCGGGGAGAGCCGCAGGTGCTCAGGGTCGTCCGTCGCGAGCCAACCGCGCTCGGCGAGAACGGCGAGCTCGGCCGGGAAGTCCTCGGCGGGCGAACGGCCGAACCGGGCGCGGTAGTCGGCCAGCGGCATGCCCCCGGCCTGCAGCAGCGACTGCACGAGGTGGCGCCGACGCCGCTCCTCGTCCCGCATCCAGTGGCCCACCTCGGCCCGGTGGAAGTCCTCGGTGGCGACGTAGGCGTCGATGATGCCGCGCACCTCGGTGGCGTTCACCGCGTAGTCGAAGGAGTAGTGCAGCCGCGAGGTGTAGGAGCGGGCGCCGCAGCCCAGGCCGACCATGCCGTCGGTCTGGCAGGCGTACTCGCTCGCCCCGGCCTGCGGGGAGGCGGCGCGGCGGAACATCCGCATCGACACCTGCTGGTAGCCGTGGGCGAGCAGGTGGTCGCGGCCGGAGCGGTAGAGCGCGAGCCGGCGGGCGTCCCAGGCTTCCCGGGTCTCCCGCTCGCCGCGCCGGGCCAGGCCGGTCAGCGGGCGGACGTACAGCGGGTAGAGGTACAGCTCTTCGGGCTGCCAGGCGAGGGCGGCGTCGAGGGAGCGGAGCCAGCTCGCCTCCGTCTGGCCGTCGATGCCGTAGATGAGGTCGATGTTGAGCACCGGGAACCCGGCATCGCGGATCCGGCCGAGGGCGGCCTCCACCTCGGCCCGCTTCTGCGGCCGGACGGCGGAACGGGCCTCGGTGTCGTCGAAGGACTGCACGCCCAGGCTCAGCCGGGTGGTGCCCCGGGCGGCCAGCACCTCCAGCCGGTCGGCGGTGGAGGTGGCGGGCGAGGCCTCGACCGAGAGCGGCACCGCCCGCAGGTCGGCGCCCATCCGCCGCTCGGCGATGTCGCACAGCCGCTCCAGCTCACCGGCCGTCAGATAGGTGGGCGTGCCGCCGCCGAAGGCGGCCAGGGCGAAGCGGGCCCCGTCGTCCAGGGCCCCGCGGACGGCCTCGGCCTGGCGGTCCAGGGCGTCGAGGTAGGCCGTGGTCAGGCCCTCGGGGCTGCCGATCCGGGTGAACAGGTTGCAGAAGCCGCAGCGGACCTCGCAGAACGGGACGTGCAGGTAGAGCGAGAGCGCGTGCTGGGCCTCCCCGGTCCACAGCTCGCGCAGCGGCGGGCGCTCGGGCAGCGGGCGGTAGGCCGTCTTGTGCGGGTAGGCGTAGACGTACGACTGGTACGGCGACTCGGGGCGCGGGGGTGCGGTGGTCATGCGCGCTCCTCGGTGGCGTCGGTGGCGCCCGCCGACCGGGCGGGGAGCGTGAAGTGGGCGTACGGGACGGTCCAGACGACCTCGTGGCCGATCCGGTGGCCGGTGTACCCGTCCTCGCCGTACGCGGTGCCGTGGTCGGAGCAGACGATCGCGAAGCAGGGGCGGCGGGCGGTCATCGCGGCGAACAGCCGGCCGATGTGGGCGTCCACGTACTCCAGGGCGGCGGCGTGGCTGGCCCGGGAGTCCCCGTGCTCACGGGTGGCGCCGGGCAGGTGGAACCAGTTCGGCTGGTGCAGTGCCGAGACGTTCAGGAAGACGAACAGCGGCTGGTCGGCGGGCTGTTCGGCGGCGACCAGCTCGGCCCGGGCGACCTGTTCCTCGAAGGAGGTCGGGGACGCCACGCCCATCTCGGGCGCCCAGTGGCTCTCCTGGAACAGCCCCGGCAGCACCGAGCCGAGCGGGCCCTGCTTGTTGAAGAATCCGACGCCGCCCACGCACACCGTGCGGTACCCGGCCGCGGCCAGGGCGGTCGGCACGTCCGGGGCGTCGAAGACCCAGGTGCGCGGGGCGGTGCTCTCGGAGCCGGCGAAGCGGGCCGCGAACAGGCGCGGGTGCGGGCCGTCGGGGGAGGCAGGGGTCGGCAGGAAGCCGGCCATGATCGCCTGGTGGGACGCGTAGGTGAAGCTGCCGGGCGCGTGCCGGCGCTCCCACCGGCCGCCCGGGAGGACGGCGGCGAGGTTCGGGATCCGGCCGGCGGCGGCCAGTTCCTCGGCGACGTCGAAGCGGAGCGTGTCGAGGGTGACGAGCAGCAGGTCGTGGGTGCCCACGACCGCGTTCATGTCGGGCGCGGGCGCGGGCGCTGGCGAGGCCGCGGGGGCCGGGGCCGGGGTGGGCGTCTGGTCGGTGGTGCGGTGGTTCATCGAGCGGGTTCCGTGATCTGGTGGTCCGTCGCGCCGAGCGGCGATCGGGAGGGTGCGGTGAGGGCGGCGAGCTGGGCGCCGTAGGTGTCGAGGCCCTCGGCGGGGCCGCCCGGCAGGCCGGTGAGACGGGGGAGCAGGTCGCCGAAGGCGTTCACCTCGCCGACCAGGGCGCGCCGCCAGCCGGCCGTGGGCAGGACGTCGACGCCGACCATCGGCGAGCCGGGGAAGCAGGCCGCGGCGCGCTCGGCCGTCTCCAGCAGGGCCGGCCAGGCCGGGCCGGCGGCCTCCCGGGCCTGCGCGAGACTGCCCCGGGCACCGCCGAGGTGCAGGTTGGTCATCGGCTGGGTGCTGGTGCGCACCACGGCGTGGGTGGCCCGGCCCGCGACCACCACGACCCGCAGGTCGGCCGAGCGGCCGGACTGCGAGGCCTTCGGGATCCACTGCTCGACGTGCAGGCCGTCCGGTGCCAGGCGGTCCACGATGGCGGCGACCTCCCGCTCGCTGCGGTAGCGGCGCACCCGCAGCGAGTTGTGCAACTGTCCGTCGGCCAGCTCGACCGAGGTGGTCGCCAGCAGCTGCCCGCGCGGCCCGAACTCCAGGGCCGTCACCCCGGAGGCGGAGGAGCCGTGCGCGGGTTTGACGAAGACCCGGTGCAGACCGGCCCCGGCGAGGCGCTCGCGCAACTGCTCCCAGCCGGTGACCTCGCCGCCGAGCGCCCTCGGCACCGGGACCCCGGCCGCGCCGAGCAGCGCGTGCGCCCGGCGCTTGTCGAACATCACGGCGATCTCCTCCGGATCGCCCAGCAGCCGCACGCCCGGCCGCGCCGCCAGCCCGCGCAACGCGGCCGTCACCCCCGCGTACCAGGCGGCGGTGCCCTCGACCCTGGTCGGCGCGTAGCCGGGGCCGAGCACCGGGCCGCGCAGCAGCCGGTCGACCTCCGGCTCCTCGCCGGGCGACTCGACGCGCAGCAGAGCGCCCTCGGGCAGCCGGTACCGGCCGCGCAGCACGTCCAGCCAGGGCAGGACGGCGGGTTCGGGCAGCCCGGCGGCCCGCGCGGCGGCGGCGAACAGCGTCACCCGCCGGTGGCCCGGGTTGCCGAGGACGGTCAGCTGCGGCGTCATCGTCGTGCCGCCCGCCTACTCGGCGACCGAGACGTAGCGGTCGTCCTCGTCGTCCAGGTCGTCGAGCTCGGCCTCGCTGAGGTCGAGCTCCACCCCGGGCAGGGCCTGGCGCAGGCGCTGCTGCAGTTCGTCGCTCAGGTAGTGGTGGTGCAGGTCGAGCGAGCGCAGGTGGGTGAGCGGCTGGCCCTCCAGCAGGGCGGTGGCGCCCTCGTCGGACAGCACGCCCATGGACAGGTCGAGCGACTCCAACCGGGCGACCACGGGCGCGTGCGCGAGGGCGGCGGCGATCTCGTCCTGGAGTTCGCTGTTGGCCAGGCCGAGGTGGCGCAGCGCCGGCAGACGGGTGCCGTCCAGGAAGGGCGCGAGGTCGTCCACCGTGGCCTCGCCGCCGTACTCGTCCACGCCGAGCCAGAGGTCCAGCCGCTCCAGCGCGGGCAGCTCGGAACCGGCCACCGCACGCACCACGGTGGCCGGCAGGCCGCCGGACTCGAAGCGCAGGCTGGTCAGCCGGTCGTGCCGCACCGGCTCCAGGGCGAGGTCCGTGCCGCCGCGCACGGTCAGCGAGCGCAGCTCCGGGAAGGCGGTCAGCAGCGGGGTGACGTCGTCCATCTCCAGCCAGGAGATCTCGCACTCGTCGAAGGTCACCTCGCCGAGGAAGAGCGCCTCCAGGGCGGGCAGGCGCTCGGCCTCGGCCGTGACGGCCTCGACCGTGCCGCGCACGGACGTGTAGCCGTCCTGCCACCAGGGGCCGATCACCACGGCGCGGACGCCGGCCGGGTCGACGGTCCGGAGGAAGGACTGCCAGAGCTGACCGAAGTCCTGCTCGGAGCCGTATTCGAGGGACAGCCGCCAGGCGACGGCACCGGCGGCGGGCTGCGGCCGGGTGTCGTCGGGCGTGAACTCGTGGATCGGCAACCCGTGGAAGCGGTCGATGTGGTGGGAGACGGTCATGTCGGATCCTGGTCGGTGGTCGGGTGGATGGAAGCGGGAGCCGGGGCTACTCGGCCACGGCGACGTAGCGCCGCCGCTCGTCGGGCCCGCCGGCTCCGGAGAGGTCGATCTCGACCCCGGGCAGGGCCCGGCGCAGGCGCTGCTGCAGTTCGTCGCTCAGGTAGTGGTGGTGCAGGTCGAGCGAGCGCAGGTGGGTGAGCGGCTGGCCCTCCAGCAGGGCGGTGGCGCCCTGGTCGGTCAGCACCCCCATGGCGAGGCTGAGCGACTCCAGCCGGGCGACCACCGGCGCGTGCGCCACGGCGGCCGCGATGTCGTCCTCGAACGCGCTGTTCTGCAGGCCCAGGTGGCGCAGCGCCGGGAAGCGCGCGCCGTCCAGGAACGGCGCGAGGTCGTCCATCGTGGTGTCGCCGCCGTAGTGGTCCACGCCGAGCCAGAACTCCAGCCGCTCCAGCGCGGGGAAGTCGCAGCCGGCCACCGAGCGCACGACCGAGCCCGGCAGGCCGCCGGACTCGAAGCGCAACGCCCTGAGTGCCTCGTGCCGCAGCGGTTGCAGCGCCAGGCCGCCCTTGCCGTCCCAGTCCTCCGAGGCACCGCGCACCACCAGCTCGGCCAGCTGCGGGAAAGCCGTCAGCAGCGGTGTGATGTCGCACTGCTGGATCCAGGAGATCTCGCACTGCTCGTAGGTGATGTCACCGACGAACAGTGCGCGCAGCGCGGGCAGCCGGTCGGCGACGGCGACGACCGCCTCCATCGGCTCCCGGAAGCTGTCCGGCTCCTCCGGCGACCACTGGCCGATCACCACGGCGGTGACCCGCTCGGTGTCGACGGTGTCGAGGAACTGCTGCCAGCGCTCCGCGAACGTCGCCTCCGAGTCGTAGCCGAGGTTGATCCGCCAGGCGACCGAGCCGGCGTCCGGCAGCCGACGGGCCTCGGGGCCGTGCTGCTCCCCGGCCGCTTCGAGGGCCTCGACGAAGTCGAGCACGGGGAGACCGTGGAACCGCTCGATGTGGTCGTTGACTGTCATGCGCTGCTCCTCCGGGGGCTGGGCCGGACAACTGTCTACCAGCCGGGACTGACAATCCGGCGGGCGGGTCGGTGCCGGGGCCCGTTGTCAGACCCTTGCCCTATGGTCCGGTCATGGCTCCGGAGCGTGTCCGCGGCAGGCGCGGTGGAGCCGTGGGCTCCGGCGTCCGTCGGGGTCCGGCCGTACGGCGAGGGAGGACTGATGTACCGCCAGGGCGATGTGCTGATCGTGCCGGTCGCGGAGGAGGCGGTGCCGCCGCGGGCGGCGGAGCTGGCCGTGCGGCCCCGGGACGCGCGGGGGCGGATGGTGCTCGCCCTCGGGGAGGTCACCGGGCACGCGCACGCCGTGGTCGGCCCGGGGGAGCTGCGCCGGGAGGCCGGGCCGTTCGGCGCGGGCTGGCTGCACCTGCCCGAGGGCGGCCGGGTGGTGCACGAGGAGCATGCGGCGATACCGCTGCCCAAGGGCTGGTACCGGGTGGTCCGTCAGCGCGAGTACGTCCCCGGCGCGGTGCGGATGGTCGCGGACTGACGCCCGTTCCGTCCGTCGTACGAGGTCGGCGGGCGGGAGAGCGGTGGCACGGCGCGGACGGGGGCCGCGGAAACGGTTCGAGAGCGGAACAGCCGGGTGGGGAGCCCGGCGGGGAACGGAGCAGACGATGGAGACGGTGACCCAGAACGACCCGACGGCCGCGCGGGCGGCGGTGCGGACCACGGCCGGGCCCGCCGAGGCGACGGCCCGGTGGCGCGCGGCCGCGGCGGCCACCGGGGCGGGCGACCGGGCGGCGGCCGAACGCGCGGTGCGGGCCGCCTACCGGGCGGCCGGACTGCCCGAGCCCGCGGCGGTCCGCTGGTTCGGTTCGCCGCTCGCCGCGGCCGAGGCGGCGCTGGAACTGCGGGCCGCCGGGGCGCAGAGCGTGCGTGAGGCCGTGCGCACCCTGCCCTGGGAGGAGGCCCGGCGGCGGGCCGTCGAGCAGGTCGGCCCGACCGGGTGGGCGGCGCACTGGGCGCTGACCGGCGGCGAACTGGGCCCGGTCACCACCCCGCTCGCCGACCGGGTGCGCAACGCCGTTCTCGACCGGCTCGCCCCCGAGGCCGACCGCGAGGCCGACGCCGCCGTGGCGGCCGGGGCGAGGGCCCGCCGCACCACCGTCCGGCTCGCGCTGCTGGATGCCGTGCGCGGCCAGCACGACGCGCCGTGGTTCGCCGCCCTCGAAGCCGCCGGGGCCGGCACCGACGTCGTCGGGCCGCTCGCCGAGCTGGCCCGGCAGGCCGGCTGGTGGTGGCCCTACCGGGAGGTGGCGCTGCTCAGCGAGCGGCCGACCGCGCTGCACCGCGACGAGGCCGGACGCCTCGACCGGGCGGACGGGCCCGCCCTGGAGTACGCCGACGGTTTCGCCCTGCACGCCTGGCGCGGCATGCCCGTCCCACCGGAGTTCCTGGCGGGGCTGGCCGAGGTGAGCGTCGAGCGGATCCGCACCGAGGAGAACGCCGAGCTACGGCGGGTCCTGCTGGAGCACTACGGCTACGACCGCTACCTGGAGGACTCCGGCGCCGAGCCCATCCACCGCGACGAGACCGGGGTGCTCTGGCGGATCGTCCTGCCCGACGACGAGCCGGTGGTGATGGTCGAGGTGGTCAACTCCACCCCCGAGCCGGACGGCACGCACCGCACCTACTGGCTGCGCGTCCCGCCGAGCACCCGCACCGCCCGCGCCGGGGTCGCCTGGACCTTCGGCATACCCGAGACCGCCTACCACCCGCAGCGCGAGACCTGACCGGGTCCGGTCCCCGGCATCCGGAGCGGGCCGCCGAGCTGCGCCGGCGAGCGGGCCGTCGAGGTCCGGCACCCGGGGGTCGAACCCGGCGCGGAGGAGCAGCCGGTGGAACTGCCCGAGGGTTCCTGGTGGGACTGGGACTTCTCCTGGAGTCCGGGCGAGCTGCGCCTGGTCGCCGGGTACGACCTCTCCTACCACCACGATCTGGAGCTGGTCTTCGCCGACCCGCTGCCCGTGCGCTGCCCGGCGCACTTCCAGGACCCGGTGTTCCGTGCGCCCACGCCCGAGGAGCGCCGGCTCGTCGAGCGGCAGTGCGGCGAACCGCCGGGCGTGCTGGTCGCCTTCGAGGCGGACAGCGGCGGCGCGGAGCCGGTGACCGCGCTGATCGCCGCCGGGAGTCTGGAGGTGCGGGTCGGGCTGCTCCTGCGGTACGGGCGCGGCGTGGCCCCGAGGACCGTACGCCCGGTGCGGAGCCCGTCGACCGCCCGCCCGGCCGGGAATCCGGTGGCTGCGCCGAGCCCCCGCCGGGGTGATGCGGGCATGCGTACCGTCGAAGAGCCGATCGCCGAGGCCCCGGGAGAGCGCTGCGGAGCTCATCCACCCGGTGCAGGGCGAGGAGTGCGGCGTGCGGCGGGTGTTCGCCGACGAACCCGGCGGACGGGTGGTCGATGCTCCACGTCGACGGGGTCACAGCGGCAGTTCGACCACCACGGGCCGGTGGTCCGAGATCGGTAGCCTGGGCGCCCGCGCCGGGGCCGGCCGGTGCGGTCCGCGTCGCGGCGCGAGTCCGGCTGCCAGCACGTGGTCGAGCTGGACCAGGGGACGGTGCGAGGGGAAGGTCCGGACGCGGGCGGGTCGGTGCCAGCAGGCCCGGGACGCCGAGGACTTCGAGGACTTCGAGGAGGAGAGGAGCTCAGCCGCGCCGAGGGTGGCCGCGGGAACCACGCCGAAGAGGTTGAAGTCGCCCAGCAGGATGTGCGGCCGGGGCAGGTCGGCGATCCAGCCGTGCACGGCGAGGAGTTGACGGACGTTCCACCCCGGGACGAACGACAGGTGCAGCGCCACCGCCGTGAACGGGCCGCGCGACCCCCGCAGTACGGCGGCCAGTGCCGCGCGCGGATGGTCGCGGATCACGGTGAGGCCCGCCCGCCCGGCCGCGCGCAGCGGCAGGGCGACGGGAGGCGCGCCGAACCGCCGGGCCCGCCAGCTCAGGGCCGGCAGCCTGGACAGCAGTGCGATGCCGTGCGAGGGAGCTCCGCCGTCGTGCCCCGCGCCCTGCGGGCCGTACACCCGCAGTCCCGGCTCGGACCGGTCGGGGACCCAGGTCCGGCCCGGTTCGGCCCGGGCGTGGAACGCCGAGGCGTAGCGCCAGTCCGCGGCGCCGGTCGCCTCGGCGATCGCCCGGGCCTGGTCCACCCGGCCCGACCGCTCCTGGAAGCGGTCGAGCTCCTGCAGCGCCACCACGTCGGCGTCCAGCGAGGCGACGGCGTCGACGAGCGGGTGAACGGCGGCGGCGGGGGCCGACGCGGGCGGGTGGCCGTCGTCCGGGAGCTGCCGCCCGTGCAGGACGTTGAAGGTCGCCAGGCGTACCAGTGGGGAGCCGATCATGGTGGGACGGTACAACGGCGCTCCGGGCCGCCGGGGCGGGCGGGTGCGCCCGCCCGGGCCGGCTCAGCCCCGCAGGACGGCGTTGAGCACCGACGGGTGGAACAGCCGTGAGGGCGGCTCCACCAGGGACAGCACCTCGTGGAACGCGGCGGTGACCAGCGGGTTGCGGGTGGCGCCGGCCATCACCCTGTCCAGGAAGCGGTGCTGGAGCCTGAGCAGGACGCCGGACGGCGCGCCCGTGGTGGTGTCGAAACGGGCGTCCTCGGCGCTGGACATCACCCACGGGTTCTTCGAGGCCGCCGAGACGGCGCGCCGCGCGTTCCGGGCTGCGGCATGGCCGATCCCGCCGTGCCGCAGTGCGGTGCGGCGCAGCGCCTGGGCGCAGAACAGGGCGACGGTGACCCCCTGGCCGTACACCGGGTTGAAGGTGCTCGCGGCGTCGCCGACCGCCACCAGGCCGTCCGGGCAGCTGCGTTCGTAGTGCCGCCGCACGCCCGGGCCGGGGAGGAAGCCGCGCACCTCGCTCGCCGGCTCGGCGTCCCGCAGCGCCTCGCGGAGCAGCGGGTCGCGCAGTCCGGCCAGGTGTTTGGCGAACCCCTCCTCGCCCGGCTCCGGTTCGGCGCCGCGCATCCCGGCGAGGCTGACGATCCAGCGGTCGCCCTCGACCGGCAGCAGGACACCCATCCGGGGCGCGTCCGGCGCCTTGGTCTGCAGGTAGACCGCCTGACCGCCGAGGTCGACGCCGGCCGGGCGGTGGAACAGCCGGGAGGTGTAGGCGACGCCCGCGTCCACCCGCTCCTCGGGCACCGGGCGACAGCCCAGCTCGGTCAGCCACTTCGGCACCGAGGTCGAACGGCCTGCCGCGTCCACCACCAACTCGGCCGGGACGTCGCGGACTTCACCGCGCTCCGGGCCCCGCTCGCGGACCTTCACCCCGGTCACCGCCCCGGCCGAGCCGAGCAGGCCGACCACGTCGGTGCCTTCCAGGAACTCGATCGAGGTCTCGGTGCGGACCCGCTCCAGGACGAGTTGGTCCAGCACCGGCCGGGTGCAGGAGAGGAAGGCCATCCGCGCCGGGTACTTCGCCATCCACCCGGCGGAGCTGAGCCACTTGACCTCCGAGGCGGTCACCCGGAGCGCGCCCGCGGTGGTCAGCCGCTGCGTGATCCCGGGCATCATCTCCTCCAGTGCCCGGTGCCCGGCCTCCAGGATCAGGTGCGCGTGCCGGCCCTGGGGCACGCCCGCCCGGAACGCGGCCTCCGCCGGGTAGTGGTCCCGCTCCACCACGACGATCCGCTCGGCGCAGCCGCGCAGCGCCCAGGCCGCCACCAGCCCGGCCAGCCCGCCGCCGATCACCACCGCCGTACCCCGCCCGGGGGCCCTCTCCGAAGAAGTCATGACACGTAGCGTAGTGGTGCGGGAGGAGCTCCACGATCGCCTCACCTCGGCGAATGCCGGTGCACCCGGGCGCTGTTGACGCCCGCTCCGGTCGTACGCGGGAGCGCGCAAGCCCGCGCCCGCCGCGCACCCGGGGGCGTCCGGCGGTGGCGGTAGCCGCCGAGAGTCGAGGCCGGGCCTCGGGGCCGAGCGTCGGGGCCAGGCGTCGGGGCCGGGCGCTAAGGAAGCGTCAAGAACGCTGCCCGGCGGCGTCAAGGAGGCGTCAGGGGAGGCCTTGCGGCAGTGGCACGGGACTAGCGTCGCGCGGCGGAAGACCAGGCAGCACAGAGAAACGGTTCTGCGCTCGGGCTCGTCTTGGGCGCCCGGCTCGGCCGGTGCGTCCGGGAGCCCCGGCAGACCGTGCCACGGGGGAAAAGGACGGTGGTCATGGCGACCTCCACGCAGCGCAGGGCGGCCGGCTCGAAGCAGAAGACCCCGGACAGGCCGCCGGAGGGAGCGGAACCCGCCCCGCCCGGCGCCCCGGCCCGGGTCGGCTCCGCGGCCCGAGTCGGCCACCGCATCCGAACGGCCGGCCGCCGGCTCCGAACGGTCGGCAGCCGCGCCTACTGGACCACCCCGCGCCTGGTGCGCGGCCTCACCGCACTGAGCCTGGCCGCCCTGCTCGGCCTCGGTGTCACCGCCACGGCCGTGCTGGCCGGGGCCCGCGACGGCACCGACGCCATCGGCCACCGGGCCGCCCCGCAGGCCACCCGCGCCGCCGACCTCTACTTCGCGCTCAGCGACATGGACGCCCAGGCCGCCAACCTGCTGCTGGTCGGCGCCGACCCCGACTACACGACGCTGCGCAAGCAGACCCTCGACACCTACGAGCAGCGCCGCGCCCAGGCCGACGACGACCTCCAGCAGGCCGCCCAGGCGGCCGCCGACGACCCGGCCGCGCAGCGCGCCGTCCAACTGGTGCTCGGCCGGCTCGGCAGCTACGAGGCCCTGGTGGCCCGGGCGGAGCTGCTGGAGGACCAGGCCGGGCCCCCGGCCGGGCAGCCCGCGCCGGCCGCGCTGGAGACCTACCGGCAGGCCACCGACCTGCTGCGCCGGCAGCTGCTGCCCGCGGCCGACCAGGTCACCGTCGGCAACGACGCCGTCGTCGAGCGCGTCTACCAGCAGCAGCGCGATGCCCTGGGCAGCGGCTGGTGGTGGCTGCTCGCCGTCGGCGTGGCCACCCTCGCCGTGCTGGTGGGCCTCCAGCGGGCCCTCGCCGTGCGCTTCCGCCGGGTGGTCAATCCGGCGCTGGCCGCCGTCACGCTGCTGACCGGTGCGGCGCTGGTGGTCGGGCTGAACCTGACGGGCCGGGCCGAGGACCACCTGGTCACCGCCAAGAGCAACGCCTACGACTCGGTGATCGCGCTCAGCCGGGCCCGCGCCGTCGCGTTCGACATGAACGCCGACGAGAGCCGCTACCTCATCGACCCGACCCGCGCCGTCGCGTACGAGCAGATCTTCCTGGAGCAGACCCAGGCGATCGCGCGCATCGAGGGCACCACGCTGGCGGACTACGACGCCCGGCTGGCCGAGGCGGCCGGGCGGTACCGCGCCGACCACACGGTGGTCCCCTTCGGCGGCTACCTCGGCAGCGAGCTGCGCAACATCACCTTCGCCGGGGAGCGGGAGGCCGCCGAGCACGTGCTGGACACCTTCCAGCAGTACCAGCTGACCGACCGCAGGATCCGCGAGCTGCGCACCGCGGGGAAGCTCAAGGAGGCCGTCACCCTGAACACCGGGCTCTCGAAGGGGCAGTCCAACTACGACTTCGAGCAGCTGGGCAACGCGATCGGGGACACCATCGCGATCAACTCCGGCGCGATGGACCGGGCGGTCGCCGAGACCGACAACGACCTGGACGGCACCACGGCGGCCCTGGCGGCGGGCGTGCTGGCGGTGGCGCTCGGCCTGACCGCGGCCGGGGTGCGGCCCCGGCTGCGCGAGTACCGGTAGCGGCTTCCGACGGGACGGGTCAGGAGGACCGGCCGAGCCGCTCGTACTCGGTGTCCGGGTCCCGTTGGCGCCGGTACTCGACGTGCAGCCGGACGGTGGCGTCCTGACCCTCCGGCCTGTCCGGTCCCGCCGGCCCCGTCGGCTCGGCCAGTTCGGCGAGCGGGCCCAGGCCGGCCGGCAGCGGGCGCGGCTCCGGCCACTGCTGGGCGAGGACGGCGAGCGGGGTGCCGTCGGCGGCGCGCACCACCCAGGTGGCGCGGCCGCCACCGATCAGCGGCAGCCGGGGCCGGGGGAGTCCGAGGGCGACGAGGGCCGCCGGGAGGTCGAGGCCGTCGGGGAGGAGGACCTCGGCGTGCGGGGCGTCGGCGTCGTCGCCCGCCGCGACGCCGTCCCGGGTGAGGAGGATACGCATGACGCGAGGATAGGCCGCATCCGGGCGGTCCTCACCCAGCTGCCGGATTGACAAACACCCTTGCCGTGGCGGCACATGGCAGACATGGTCGACGAAGAGTTCGAGAACGTCCTCACCACGGTGGGCCCCCGGCTGCGGGCGCTGCGCCGGGAGCGCGGCACCACGCTCGCCAAACTGGCCGCCGCGACCGGCATCTCGCTCAGCACGCTGTCCCGGCTGGAGTCCGGACAGCGCAAGCCGACCCTGGAGCTGTTGCTGCCGCTGGCCCGGGAGTACCGGGTGCCGCTGGACGAACTGGTCGGCGCCCCGGCCACCGGCGACCCGCGGATCCACCCGCGTCCGGTGACCAGGAACGGGCAGACGATCATCCCGCTCACCCGCCACCTGGGCGGGATGCACGCCTTCAAGCACATCGTCCCGCCGGGCCGGAACACCGAGCCCGAGCCGGAGCTGAAGGTCCATGAGGGCTACGAGTGGCTGTACGTGCTGTCCGGCCGACTGCGGCTGGTGCTCGGCTCGCGCGACCTGGTGCTGACGGCCGGTGAGGCCGCCGAGTTCGATACCCGGACCCCGCACGCGTTCGGCAACGCGGGGCCCCAGCCGGTGGAGTTCCTCAGCCTCTTCGGCCCGCAGGGCGAGCGCATGCACGTCCGGGCGCGCCCGGGAACCTCTGTTCGGTAGGTTCGTTCCTGACAGGGGGTCTTCTACGTGGCTCCCGTCTGGCCGTCGGGAGGGGCCGAGGACATGAGTGTGCAGCAGAGCGCGGAGTCCGGCGAGAGTGACGGAGCCGGGGAGCGCGACCGGGCCGGGGACGGCCGGCCGGGTGCGGGCGCCGGCGCGGCCTCGGAAACGGGTCCGACCACGGCCTCGACCTCGGGCAAGACCTCAGGCGAGACCTCGGGCCCGGGCGCGGCCGTGGGCACCGCTTCCGGCGCGGCCTCGGGGGAGGAGCCGGACGAGGAGGCGAAGCGCCCGCGGAAGAAGCGCCCGTTCTGGCAGGAGCTGCCGATCCTGCTGGTGATCGCGCTGCTGCTCTCGCTCGGCATCAAGACCTTCTTCGTGCAGGCCTTCTCGATCCCCTCCGGTTCGATGGAGCAGACCCTGGCGATCGGCGACCGGGTGCTGGTGGACAAGCTCACGCCGTGGTTCGGTGCGAAGCCGGAGCGCGGGGAGGTGGTGGTCTTCCGCGATCCGGGCGGCTGGCTGGAGGGGGCTCCGACGGCCGACGGCGACTCCTTCACGGGCTCCGTCCAGAAGGCGCTGAGCACCGTCGGCCTGATGCCCTCGGCGGACGAGAAGGACCTGATCAAGCGGGTCATCGCGGTCGGCGGGGACACCGTCCAGTGCGAGGCGGGCGGCCCGCTGAAGGTGAACGGCGTCGCGCTGGACGAGCCGTACCTGTTCCCCGGCTCGACGCCGTGCGACAACGACCCGGTCGGCACCGTCACCGTGCCCAAGGACAAGCTCTGGGTGATGGGCGACCACCGCAACAACTCGCGGGACTCCCGCTGGCACCACAACGTGAACGGCGACGGGTTCGTGCCGGTGGACAACGTGGTCGGCCGGGCGTTCGTGGTGGCGTGGCCGCTGTCGGACTGGTCCACCCTGCCGGTGCCGGACACCTTCGACAAGGTGCCGGCCGGTGCGGCCGGAGCCCCGGTCGAGGCGCCGACGGCCCCGACGGCCCCGACGACGCCGTCGGCGCTCGCGCTGGCCGGGGTCGTGCCGGTGGCGCTGTGGCGGCGCCGACGGTCGGCGCGCAAGGGCCGCTGAGCCCGGCCCGGCCCGGCCAGGTTCGGTGGAATCCCTCCCGCCATTCTCTACACGCCTGTAGAGTCCGGAGGGTGTGCTGCACCCCGGCCGCGACGGCCGCCCCGCACCGGGTGACCGCCCGGCCGGGGCCGGGTCGGGAGGCGGAGCCGTGATGGAGAGTCAGTGCGGTCCCCGGAACGCCGGGGAGACGGCGGGCGGGAGCGACCGGGAGGCCCGGGCCGAGCAGGAGCCCGGGGAAACCCGGGACGGCAGGGTCGACCCGGCCGAGCGCGAGGTCCAGTGGGTCTACCAGCCGGTCGAGGTGGACCTCGGCGACGGCCGCTGGGCGCTCGGCCGGATCAGCGGCTGGTGGCAGGACGCGGCCGGCCGCCGCTGGTGCCGGCTGCGGGTCGGCCGCAGCGGCCGACCCGCGTGCTGGGAGCGGTTCGACCCGGCACGGGTGCTGCTGCTGCCGGTGTCGGGGCTCTGAGCAGCCGGATCGGCCATACTCGGCGGAACCGTTCGGCGAGCCCCGTCGTCCCTGGGGACGACCGCCGACACACCACTTCACGGACCGAGGACGACGTGAGTTCGGAGATCTACTTCAGCAACAACTACCGCGACCTGTGCGAGCAGCACGGCACCGGCGCGGGGTTCCAGTTCGAGTTCTACTGCTACCGCTGCTCGGACACCTGGCGCTCACCGTTCGAGGCGTTCCGGACCGGTCAGATGGCAGGGTGGATAGGCAAGGGCGTCAACGCGGCCTGGAACCTGATCGGAGGCAGTGCCAACACCATCAGCAACGCCGCCGACGGTCTGGCCGGCCACACCTGGGGCACCTCGCGGGACGAGGCCTTCCAGCGCGCGATCGCCAACGCCCAGACGCACTTCAACCGTTGCGCCCGGTGCACCCACTACGTCTGCGGCCGCTGTTTCAACCCTGGGCAGGGCCTCTGCTTCAACTGCGCCCCGGACACCGCGGCGGAGGCCCAGGCGGCCCAGCACCGCGGCCTCAACGACATGGTCACCGAGCGTGCGTACAGCGCCGGCCAGCAGGCCGGTGCCGGGTTCGACGTCAACACGCCGCGCCAGCTGGTCTGTCCGCAGTGCCGGACCGAGACGCACGGCACGCCGTTCTGTCCGGGGTGCGGCTTCCGCCTGGCGCAGCCCGTCCAGTGCACGAGCTGTCACCAGGACGTCCCGGACGGTGCCGCGTTCTGCCCGACCTGCGGGACGAGACGCTGACGCGGCGCCGCACGGAGACGGCGGGGCGCACCCGGACCGAGCGGTCCCGGGGGCGCCCCGCCGTCGTGTGCGGGGTGGGCCGAGCGCGCGGCGCCGGCCGCCGGCTCAGCCGTACGAGACGTTGGCGCAGGGGTCGTCGTCCGCCGAGCGGGCGGTGCCGCTGACGCTGGTGGGCAGCGGCGCCGGGGCGGCAGTCGTGCCGGGGGAGGAGCCGGCGCCGCCCGCCGGGTTGGCGGCGGCGAAGTCGTGCCCGAGGACGACGCTGATGCCGTGGCCGCCCGGCTGGACGCTCGCGCCCGGGAACAGCTTGGCGACCGCCGCGGCGGAGTCGTGCTCGCCCGTGCCGTACTCGACGACGGTGGTGCCGCGGGCCTTGCCGGTCGCGTTGCCGACGGTGGTGACGGTGTACCCGGCGCCCTTGACGGTCTCCGCGGCCTTGCCGCCGAGCCCGGCCTCGCCGGTGCCGTTGAGCACGGAGACCTTGACCTCGGCGGCCCTGGCGTCCGGGGCGGCGGTCGGGGTGGGGGTGGCCCCGGCGGTGGGGGTGGAGCCGGCGGCGGCCGGCGCGCTCGCGTCCTGGCCGTCGATGGTGCGGTCCGCCTTGAGGGCGGCCCAGAGCTGGTCCACGTCCGGGTGGACCAGGGCGACCCGCGGGCCTTCGTAGCGCCACGGTGTGGTGAGGAACTTGACGTCGTGCAGGTCCACGTCCTTGAGGGACATGGTGAAGTCGAGCAGCTTGGCGGCCGAACCGAGGTCGGGGTCGACGGTCAGCGACTTGGTGGCGGCGTCGGCGAGCGGCAGCAGGGCGGCCGGGTCCATGCCGCGGGACTTGACCTCCTTGATGAGCGAGGAGAGGAACGCCTGCTGGCGCTTGGTGCGGCCGATGTCGGAGCCGTCGCCGATGCCGTGGCGGACCCGGACGTAGTCGAGCGCGGCCTGGCCCTCGACCTTCTGCTTGCCCTTGGCGAAGAGCAGTTTGCCCTTGTGGCCCAGATTGGGGTTGAGGTCCCCCTCGTGGATGTCGTTCGGCAGGCAGACCTCGACGCCGCCGACCGCCTTGGTCATCGCGGCGAAGCCGTTGAAGTCGACCACGATGGTGTGGTCGACGCGCAGGTTGGTCAGTTTCTCGACGGCGTTCTGGGTGCAGGCCGGGTTGCCCTGCTCGGTGTCGCCCACCGAGAAGGCGCTGTTGAACATCGCGTTGGTCTGTTCCTTGGTCCACTTGCCGTTGGGCAGCTTGCACGACGGGATCGTGACCAGGGAGTCGCGGGGGATGGAGATGCCGACGGCGTGCTTGTGGTCGGCGTAGACGTGCAGCAGGATCGCGGTGTCCGAGCGGGCGCCGCCGTCCCCGCCGCCGCCCAGGTCGTTGTTGCCGTTGCCGCGGCTGTCCGAACCGATCAGCAGGATGTTCACGGGGGTGCGGCCCTGGGCGTCGGGGGCCGCGGCATCCGGGCGGTTCTTGCTGACGGCATCGCGGTCGAAGGTGGAGATGTTGCTGTTCAGGCGGTAGTAGAGGGCGCCGCCGCCGAGGACCGCGAGCGCGGTGCAGCCGGCGGTCACCCAGAGGACCTTCTCCTTGGTGCTGCGTTTGGGCTTCTTCTTCCCCCGGCCCGCCGGACGGTCGTCCGCTATGTCGGCTGCATCCCTTTCGCCCCGGTCCGGAGCGGCCTTTCGGCCCGCGGCCCGGCGTCCGCCCGCCCGGTGCGGCGAAATTTCGGCGTCAGGGGAACCCTTGCGGCCAGGCACGTCGTCATCCTCCACAGTTGCCACGGAATCCCCGTCGGAGCGGTGGGCTTGCGCGGCCCGGGGCCGGAGCCGATCGGGCGGGGCCCGTCGCTAAACTTTTACACCGCTGTAGAACTTCAGTGGAGCATACTAGCCGCGGATGAGAAAACCACCTGGTCAGACCATGAGAATTGGCCGACCGGGCTCGCCTGCGCAGCCCCGAACCCGTACGAGGAGCACGATGACTCACCGGATCGCACGTTCGATAGCCGGCGCCCTGGTGGCACTGCTGGCCGCCGTCGGCCTGACCGCCGCGGCGTCGAGCGCGACGGCGGTGGCCGCACCCCGAACCGTCGCTGCCGTTGCCGCCGCCGCACCCGGCACGTCCGACCCCGGTGCCCGGTCGGTCCCGCCGGCTGCCCCGGCTGCCCCGGTCGCCTCGGTCGCCTCGGTCGCCTCGGCCGCCGACCGGGCGGGTGCCGATGCCGCGCACCTCGCGGCCAAGGACGAGAAGAAGAAAAAGGGCTTCTTCGCCAAGCTGGGCAAGTTTCTGCTGGTCGTGATCATCCTGATCGTGCTGTTCATCGCGCTGCTGGTCTTCGGGATCATCTACGCCGCGAAGCGGATCTTCGGCCGCCGCAAGTAGCCGGACGGGCGCGGGCGGCACGAGCGACGTCCCGCCGAAAGACCACCGCACGGCTCCGGACCCGGAGCCGTGCGGTGGTCTTTTCGCGCCCGCCCGGTGGCGGGGCGGGGTCAGCCGGTCTTCGGAATCTCCCGGCATTCCTGCTGCTGTTCCACGTCGTCGGCGAATTCGGCCCACCAGCGGCTGCAGCATTTCGCCATGGCGGCGATGCGGGCCTTGTTGTGGGCCGGGAGCGATCTGATGAGATTGGCGCGCTTCTCCTGGCTGATGGCGTGGAAGCTGAGCCAGCGGAGCAGGAAACGGCCGCTGCCGGTCAGGCGCAGTGACGGGTCCTTCTGCAGGCTGGTGAGATCCGAGACGTAGGACCCGTCCATCGGGTCGGGACCGGTGGTGGGGGGCTGGGGCCGGTCGAGCGGTCCGGCCGCGCTGTCCGGGGTCGGGCGGGCGGGGTGGGGGCCGGGCAGGAACCTGGCCGGGACCGGGTCCTCGCCGCGGCTGAGGCGGTTGCGGACGTCCCGGGCGGTCCCCACGGAGATCCCGGCGCGCCTGGCGATCTCGCGCAGGCTCAGGTTCGGCTCGGCATCGATGAGTTCGCCGGCGCGCCGCCGGCCGGCCGCGGTGTTCAGGGGACGGACCCGGCCGTCGCGGCCGATCCGGGCCTGGTCCTCGGGCCGGTGGTCCGGCAGCGCACTGGCCCGGATCCGGGCGACCGTGGGGGCGCTGAGGCCGGTCATCCGGGCGACGGCCCGGTCCGACCAGCCGCCGCCGGACTCCAGGATCCGGGTGGCGGCGGACTCCCGGTCGGAGAGCGTGAGCGGCAGCCCGTGCGTCACGTTCAACTGGACGGCACGGATGAAGGCCTCCAGCTCGGTGCCGTCGAAGTACGTGACGGGCACCTCGGAGTCACCGCGTGCCTGGGCCACCCTCAGTCGGTGCATCCCGTCGATGACCCGCATCGATCCGCGGTGCACCAGGATCGGCGGGAGGGCGGCGTCGGATTCGGTCAGGAGTCGGATGTGGTCGGGGTCCTCGCCGTCGAGCCGTGGGGAGTCGGCCGGCCGGAGCCGGTCGATCCGGACGGTTTCCACCGTCATGTTCCAGGAACGGCGAGCGATCAGTACGGCACTGTCTGTCGTGGGGGTCGAACGCCCTTCGCTGAGCAATTTCACCTTCACAGGACGAGTGGAAACTGCGGGGAATTATCGGCGATTGAATTCGCCTGAATGTGGCGGCATGTCGGGTGGGGCGACCTGCGGTAAAAACGTGGGGCGACTTCCGGTGCCCCCGGGCGTGATTCACCTCCTTATCGGAGCGTAATTTGCAGGCGCAAGCATGTCAAGAGAGATCCACAACGGTCTCGTCGGGCCTCATTTGCGCTGGTGGGCGGGGTCGGTCGGTGGTCGCGGCGGGTACCCAGCAAATTCGCCGCCAAACCGGCACGATCCGGCCGGTCGATTTTGGGCGAATCGCGCCGGTTGTGCTCGGTCGGAGATATCACGGGAAGATCTCGGGCGTTGCGGGAATAAAATGCCAATGGGCCGGGATCGGGTCGGGCGGCGCCGGTCGGTCAGCGACTGGCGATCAGCGTCGGGCGGGCACGTCGCCGTCGCCGCCCGGCGCGGCCTCCTGGTGGAACACGCAGCCGACCCACCCGTCCGGGGACTCCGTGATCACGCCGGCCTCCGGGGCGTCGCTCGCCCGCAGGTAGCACCCGCCGTACCCGTCCGAGCCGGTGACCGAGGGGTCGGTGACGAACACCCCCCAGTTCAGGTGGAACGCCCGCTCGCCGCCGTCCGGTGCCGGGAACACCTCGGGCACCGGCGTCACCCGCCGCTGCAGCACGTACGGCCCGCCGACCGCCCGTCGGACGCGGTCGAGCCACTCCGCGGGCGGGACGGTCCAGCCGGGCAGGACGCCGATGCCGCTGTGGGAGAGCACCGGTTTGAGGACGAGGTTCCGTTGCTCGGCCCGGGCGTAGGCCTCCGCGTCGCCCACCGAGCCGTCCGGGAGGCGCAGCCGCGGTCGCAGGAAGCGGGTCCACGGCAGGAGGCGGTCCAGGCAGGCGCGCTCGGCGGCGTCGAGGGTGTCGCGGTGGCGGTCGTCCGACAGCAGGGCCAGCGCCCCTTTGTTGCCGTACAGTTCGGCGTCCAGCCGGCTGATCAGCCGGACCGCGCCCGACTCGACGGTGCGCAGCAGCGGCTCCAGCAGGGCCTCGTCCTGCGGGGTGCGGACCTGCTCGATCAGGAACATCCGCAGCACGGCGTCCACCGGCCGGCCCTGGACCTCCAGCCGGCCCGCGCGCTCGACCAACTCCCCGACGTGGCAGGGCACGGCCTCGATCCCCGCCTCGTCCAGCAGCGAGGCGAAGACGTGCAGCCAGAGCTCGAACGTGGCGAAGTTCGTCGGCCAGTCGGCCAGTGCCACCACCGGCCGCTCGGGCAGCGGACCGCACTCGGCCCGGACGATCGCGGCGAGGTGCCGCACGGTGTCGACGTACCCGAGCCGGTGCTCGGCGGCGAACCGGGCCAGTGCCGGGTGGTCGAGCAGGGCCCGGTTGAGCAAGGCGTTGTTCGCCCCGCCGAGGGCGCTGGAGATGTTCAGCTCCAGGAGCCGGAAGCCCTCGGCGGCGCGGTAGAGGTCGGCGCGGGCCAGCCGGGCCGGCGGCGGCCCGGTCGCGGCGCGGCGGGCGAGCCGCGCCTGCGGGGCCGTCACGCCGAGGGCTTCGGCCAAGGCACCGGTGTCACCGCCGAAGCGGCGCTCGGGCAGTCCGGTCAGCAGGCGGTGGAGCGTGCCCAGGTCCTCGGCCAGCGCGGCCCGTTCGGCGGCGGAGAGGAACACCGGCGTGGGCAGGAACCGCCCGTGGTAGGTGATCCGCAGCAGCCGGCTGGCGTCGACCCCCCTGGTCAGGTCCTCCACCCGGACCGCCGCGCGGGCCAGGTGCTCGCGGTAGGCGCGGCCGAGGCCCGAGCGTTCGGGCGCGCCGCAGTGATCGATCTCCATCCCCGTCTCCCCCGTTGGTGGTGCTGTTCTCCGGCCGGCGGCCGCTCAGGACTGCCCGCGCTCCGTCAGGCTCGGCCGGGCCGGGGCGGGCGGCGCCGACCGCAGGGCCTCCGTCAGCCGGGCCACCGTCGGCGCCTCGATCACGGTCCGGACGCTGATCGCCAGCCCGAAGACGCTCCGGATCCGGTTGACCAGGCGGAGCGCGTCGACGGACTTGCCGCTGAGGACGAAGAAGCTCTCCTCGTCGTCGACCCGGTCCAGTTCGAGGATGTCGCACCAGATCGCGCGGACGAGGTCACGGGTGGGCGTGGGGGCGGGGTGTGCGGGGCTCATGGCGGCGGTCTCCGTCAACAGGGCTACGGGGGTGGGGTGTCGAGAGCGCGGGGTGCCGGGGGTGGGGTGCTGGGTCCGGGGCCCTGGGGCGGGGCGTGGAAGGCGCGGTCGCCGGGGTCAGCAGAACTCGAGGAAGAACATGTCGCGGTGCCCCTCGACGGCCGGCGGGGCCGACCGCACCGGTGACGCGGAGTGCAGGCAGGTGCGGTCGTCCAGGAAGATGAACTCGCCCGGCTCGGTCAGGGTGTGGGTGAGCACCGGCGTGCCGGCGTTGTCGTACAGGGTGCTGGACCCGCCGGAGACCCCCTGGCGCGCGACCAGCATCATGACGATGTGCTCGACGCCGTCCCGGTGCCGGCCCTCCGGAGTCGGATTCCCGGACTCCGCCCCGGTCGCGGTGATCCGGTGCTGATGGATGTTCACCCGGCGGACCGGGGGAGCCGGCCGGTCGCCGGGCGCGGTCCGGGCGAGGTGCCCGGCGAAGCGCTCCAGCAGCCGGCGGAGCACGACGGTGTCCAGCAGCCCGGGGTCGACCGGCTCGAACCGGCGGACGACGCCGCCGTTGAGCCGGTTGATCTCCTTGCTCTGCAGAAATCCCCCGTGGTCGAGCCGCCGGATCGTGCCGCCGTCGAGTTCGTGCGAGATCGTGGAGTATTTCCGGCGCCGATACGTTCCCCCGTCCCCCATGTGCGCATCGAGTGGCAGATCCTCCCAGAACCGACTGAATGCGTCCCAGTCGTCGGAATGCCAGAGCGGATCCTCGCGAACATTGCCAAGCGAAAAGATTGGCTCATCCATTCTGCCCAGACTCATCGCGGACCGAGGCGCTGTCAAGAGTCGTCGGATCGAGCGGCGGGGGTGCGTTGTACGCCGATGGAATTCGCGCGGGAATTCACCTATGCTCGCCCTTTACGCTGGCGGGCCGGGGGCGTCCGCCCTGGTCCGTCCGGCCGGCAGTGACGGGCAGTGGCAGTGGCAGCGGCAGTGACGGGCGGCGGCAGCGGCTGACCCGGGCGGCGTGTGCAACCGCGTCCGTGCAACTGCCAGCGGCTGTCAGTTGCCCGCCCGCCGGTGGAAATCGGCCGTCCTTGACGAACGTTCGGGCCCTCGCCGTTACTGGCTTCCGGCCGACGCTCATTCCCTCGCACCGCCCCCCGGCCGTTCCGCCGTTCCGGCCCGGAGCAACTCGTCGTCCGACCCGTCGTTCCAGCGAGGTGATGCGGTGCGCGGGCGCCGAACCCGCCCCGGCGCGCCGGGCCCCTCGACCCGACACCTGAAGGAGCCACATGGCCATGGCCGACCGCCTCGACCCCGCCACGACCAGCAGTACGGTCCGGCTGCCCGACGGACTGACCGAGGGGCTCGCCGACCTGAGCCGGGTGCACGACGTCCCGCTGGAGCTGACGCTGCTCGCCGCGTTCGCGGTGCTCGCCCTGCGGCACGGCGGCGACCAGGAGCCGACCGTGACGGTGCGTGCGGGCGAGCCGACGCGCACCCGTGTCCACCGCCTGGACCTGACCGGCGATCCGTCCTTCGCCCAGCTGCTGGCCCGGCTGCGCAAGCAGGCCCCGGTCGAGCCCGTCGACCCGTCCGCTGACCCGTCCGCAGACCTGCGGATCGAGCTGCGCCCCGGCGCCGGGACGGCGGACGGCCCGGAGCAGTCGCCCGCGCTGACCGTCCTGCGGGCGCCGGACGGCCCGCACACCCGGATCGACCACCACCCGGAGGAGGTCGAGCGCTGGACGGCACGCTGGCACACCCTGCTGGCCGGCCTCGTCGCCGCACCGGCCACCCCGATCGGACGGGCGGTCGTGCTGCCGCCCGCCGAACGGGCCCTGCTGCTCGGCCAGTGGTCCCGCACGGGCTCCTCGGAGCCCACCACCGTCCTGGTGCACCGGCTGGTGGAGGCCTGGGCGGAGCGGACGCCCGAGGCCGTCGCGCTGGTGCAGGCCGGGCAGTCGCTCACCTACGCCGAACTGAACGCCCGGGCCAACCGCTTGGCCCACTGGCTGCGCGAGCGGAAGGTCGGGCCGGAGGTCGCGGTGGCGCTCTACGGCGGCTCCACGATCGCGATGCTCACCGCCATGCTGGCCGTGCTCAAGGCGGGCGGCTACTACGTGCCGCTGGACGTCGCCGCGCCGCCCGCCCGCACCGCCGAGGCGCTGGCCGAGTGCGCCCCCCGGCTGGTGCTGACCGAGGCCCCGCACACGGCCGCGCTGGCCGGGCCGGCCGACGGCCGGGAGGTCCACGACCTGGCCGACTGCGACCTCCTCGGCCACCCGGCCGACAACCCCGACACCCCCGGGCACGGCGAGGACCTCGCCTACCTGATGCACACCTCGGGTTCCACCGGCCGCCCCAAGGGCGTGGCCATGCCGCACCGCGCGCTGGTCCGGATCCTCGACTGGTACGTCACCGCGACCGCGATCGAACCCGGCGCGCACGTCCTGCAGTTCAGCGCGCTCAGCTTCGACGCGTCGTTCTGCGAGATCTTCGGTGCCTGGCACGCCGGCGCCCGCCTCGTCCTGCTGCCCGACGAGGCCGTCCGGCGCGACCCCGAGGCGCTGCTCGACCTGCTGGAACACGAGGCGATCGAACACCTGGAGGCGCCCTACTCCGGCCTGCTGAACATCGCGCACTGGGCCGCCCGCCCGGACGGGCGCCGCACCACCCGGCTGCGCACCGTCGTCACCGGCGGCGAGCAGCTGGTGATGGCCCCCGACCTGGTGCGGTGGCTGGAGCAGATGCCCGGCTGCGTGCTGCGCAACGGCTACGGCCCCTCGGAGACCAGCGTGGCCACCACGCACTGGCTGCGCGGGAACCCGGCCGACTGGCCGCAGCTGCCGTCGATCGGACGCCCCATCACGGACGCCTCGGTGTACCTGCTCGACGAGGCGCTCCAGCCGACCCCGACCGGCGTGATCGGGGAGCTGTACGTCGGCGGACCGATCGTCGCCCGCGGCTACGCCGGCCGGCCCGGGCTGACCGCCGAACGCTTCGTCGCCGACCCGTACGGCCCGGAACCCGGCAGCCGGATGTACCGGACCGGCGACCTGGCCCGCCACCGGCCGGACGGCTCGCTGGAGTTCCTGGGCCGGGCCGACCACCAGGTGAAGATCCGCGGCCACCGGGTCGAGCCGGGCGAGGTCGAGGCGCGGCTGCTGGAGCACCCGCTGGTCGGCGAGGTCGCGGTCACCGTGCGCGAGGACGGCACCGGCCGCAGCCTGGTCGGGCACGTCGTCCCCCGGGACCCGGACCGCACCCCGACCGCGCAGGAACTGCGGGCGCACGCGGCCGGACTGCTGCCCGCGCACATGGTGCCGGCCCGCTTCGTCCTGCGGTCCGCGCTGCCGCTCACCCCGACCGGGAAGCTGGACCGCGCCGCCCTGACGATGCCCGACCAGGCCGAGCAGGCTTCGGAGGTGGCGGAGGAGGCGACGACGGCGGCCGGGGTGCCGGAGCCGTCCGGGACGGCCGCCGCGCTGCTCGGCATCTGGCGGGAGGTCCTGGCGATCCCGCAGATCGAGGTCACCGACGACTTCTTCGACCTCGGCGGCCACTCCCTGCTGGCCACCCGGGTCATCTCCAAGGTCCGCACCGCGCTGGGCAAGCGGGTCCTGATCGGCGACATCTTCGAATGCCCGACGGTCGAACTGCTGGCGGCCCGGATCGACCGCACGGCAGCCCGGGGGGCGAAGTGAGCCGGCCCGTCGTCGTCATCGTCGAGCCCTACTCCTCCGGCAACATGTACGCGCCCGCGCTGCGCCGGGCCGGCTTCTCGACCTGCGGGGTCACCCTGCGCTCGGCCGCCCCGCTGGCCGCCTCCTTCCGCGCCGAGGACTTCGACCACCACCTGGAGTACGGCGCAGACGACGCGGCACCGATCACCCCCGAGCTGCTCGACCCGGTGCTGGACCGGCTGCGCGAGCTGGCGCCGGTCGCGATCCTCCCGGGCGAGCAGCACGGCGTCCGGCTCGCCGACCGGCTCGCCGCCGAACTCACCCCGGACCGCGCCAACCGGCCCGAACTCGCCGCCGCCCGCTGGCACAAGGGCGAGATGTACGCCGCCGTGGCCGCCGCCGGACTGCCCGTCGTCGAGACCATCTGCGTCCGCGATCCGCAGGAGGCCGCCGACTGGCTGCGTGAGCGAGGGCTGGAAGGGCGCGACCTCGTGGTCAAGCCCGCCAACGCGTCCGGCACCGACGGCGTGACCAGGCACCCGGGCGGGGCGGGCTGGCGCGAGGCCGTCACCGGCCTGGCCGGCGCGGTCAGCCGGCACGGCATCCGGCTCACCGACGTCGTCCTCCAGGAGTACGTCACCGGCGTCGAGTACGCCGTCGACACCTTCAGCCACGACGGCGTGCACACCGTGACCGACATCGTCCGGTACCGCAAGCACTCGGCCGACGGCCGGATGGCGATCTACGAGAGCATGGAGTTCGTGCCCCACGACGCGCCGGGCCACGACGAACTCCTGCGGTACACCCGGCAGGTGCTGGACGCCCTCGGCGTCCGGTTCGGCGTCGCGCACACCGAGGTCATGGTCACCGACCGCGGGCCGCTGCTGATGGAGGTCAACGCCCGGCCGCCGGGCGGCGCGCAGCCGTGGGCCTGCCAACTGGCCACCGGTGACAACCTGATCGAGCGCGCGGTGCGCCACCTGGCCGGGGACGGTGCGGTCCGGCTCGACTACTCCCTGGAGATGACCGTCCTGGTGGTCTTCTTCTCGGTCCGCTCGGCCGGGCCGATCAGCGGGATCGACGGTCTGAACGCCATCACCGAACTGCCGAGCTGCTGCCACCTCAAGGTCAACGTCAAGGACGGCGACGAGGTGCCGGAGACGCTGGACCTGATGGACGCGCACAAACTCGGCGTGGCGGTGCTCGCCGACCCCGACCCGGCCCGGGTCGCCGCCGATCACCTGGAGGTGCGGCGGATCGCCTCCCGGGTCGGGCGGCCCGGTGGGTTCACCGTCGACGCGGCCGCGGTGGCGCCGTGACCGTCGGCCCGCCGTTCTCGGCCCACCCCGACCTGGCCGGTTACCTCGACGCGCTGCGGGACCGGGCGCGGATCCCGGTGTACACGGGGGCGGGCGACCGGTCCGCCGCGCTCACCGAGTCCGCCGAACTCGCCGAACTCGCCGAACTCGCCGTGCTCACCGACTCCGCCGAACTCGGCGCTGCCGCGCGGTTGTCGAACGAAGCGGCACCGCCCGGCCCGGCCGGTGGCGTGCTGGTGCTGGCACCGCCCGGCTCGGCCGCCGCCCCGGTGGCGGCAGCGCTCGCGGAACGCGTCGGAGGGACGTTCACCGGCTGGGCGCCCGGGGAGCCGGCCACCCTCGCGGACGCTCTCGCGGACGCCCGCACGGACGCCCCTGCGAGCGGCGCCGAGGGCGGCGTCGACCACGTCGTGCTGGCCGCGCTCGCGGACGAGCTGTCGCTCGACCTGGTGCTCGGCACCCTCGACGCGACGGCGGCGCTCCGCCGCGCCGGCCACGGCGACGCGGCGCTCGGCGTGGTGCTCGGCCGGGACCTGGGCGAGCTGAGCCGACTGATCGCCAAGGGGCTCGGCTGCGGCCTGCGGACACCGCCCGACCACCCGCAGCTCTGCGTCGCCCCGTGGGGCGACGGGCAGCGGGCGGACACGCCCGGCGTGCACTGGGTGACGGGCGCCGACGCCCGCGCCGAGGTGGTGGCACCACTGCTGACCGGGCGCCGGCACGGCCTGGTCTCCTTCGCCGTCGCCGGGCGCGAGCACGGCCTGGTCCTCTCCGACACCGTGGTCTGCGGCGCGGTCGGCGACCGGGCGGCCGCCGGGCAGGCCCCGGCGCCGGCCGGTGCGCCGAGCTGCGCCTTCACCGGGCAGTGCTTCCGCCCGGGGGTGGACGCGGCCGGGGTCGTGCCGGCCCGGGAGGTCCGCGCCGATGTCGTCCTCGCCAACAGCTGCATGTCCTGGCGGCCCGGCCACGGGTTGGTGGCCGCCGACTACCAGCTGACCAACGCCTTCGCGCACGGCACCGCGGCGGCCTTCATCGGGGCCGTGCACCGGATGGTCCCGGACGTCCGGCTCAACCGCCTCGCCCACCGGGCCGCGGCGGCCGGGGCCGACGTGGGCCGGCTCGGCATCCTGCTGAACCGGCAGGCGGCCGGCCGGGAGGTGCCGCACTACCTGGTGCTCGGCCTGCCGTGGGTGGTGCCGGTCCCCGGGGCCGGTCCGGTCCGGCTGGAGGACCTCGCCGCGCTGGTCGACCGGACCGCACCGGCCGGGGACGGCGGGACCAGGGCCCGGCTGCGGCAGGCGGGCCGGGCGATCCGGGCCCTGCGCGAGCTGCCGCTGGCCGGGCTGCTGCCGGCCGACGGTCTGCCGGAGCTCGACGCCCGGGTCACCACGGCGGTGGCCGTGCTCAAGGGGGACCCGTCGGTGGTGGCGACGGACGCCGACGGCGACCCGGTGGAGCGGCTGCTGGAGCGGGTGGCCGAGGCGGAGTACGGCGTCGCGCTCGACCTGTACGACTTCGGGCAGGTCAGCGAGTCCTCGCTGAACGAGGTCTGGGAGGACTTCCTGGAGACGACGGCCGTGCCCGGCACCGTGCGCTGCCGGTACTGCGGCGGGCCGACGGCCACCGTGACGGGCCGTCATCCGGCCCACCCCCGGTTGGTGCGCGAGGTCCGGGCCTGCCACAGCTGCGGGCCGGTGCTCGACCTCCCGGCCGGTTCGCCGATCCACGACATCACCGTGGACTGCCCGCCGGTCTGGCCGCGTCCGGGCACGGTGACGGTCGAGGTGACGGTCACGGCGGCCGACCCCTCGGCCGAGGAGCCGGCGGAGGGATTGGCGGAGGGGCCGGCGGGGGGCTTTCCGGCGGCGGTGCTGGTCCAGGTCGCCAGGGGCGCCGTCCACGGGTTGGCCGGGCCGGAGCCGCAGCGGCTGCGCCTGGTGCCCGGAAGCCCGCTCCGGGTCCGGGCCGAGGTCGAGGTGGCGGAGCACGCCTTCGCGCACCCCGAACACGCCGTCCGGGCCGTCGTGGTGGCCGGCGGTCAGGTCCACAGCGCCTCCCGTCCGGTCGCCGTCCGGCCTGCGCAGGGCTGATGCGTTCTCAGCCGGCGGGACGACCACCTGTCCCGGTTGTCAGCGGCCGGTTTGAACTCCCGCGAGTACGACCGGTTCCGATGTCACGTTCGGTGGTCGTCCTCGGGCCGGGGATCCGGGGATACTGGTGCCATGGGATCGCACTGTGCCGGCTGGTGCCGTCGTGCCTGACGGTGAGGGACGGCTGCGGGTGGAGGTGGAGCGGGCGGCTCGGGCAGCCTTCCTCGGGCTGCTCGATGCCCGTCCGGCTGCGGACTACTGCGGGTACGCGTTGTATTCCGACGCCGGCGCGATGACGGTGTGCTGCGCAGTCAATACCGTCTCAAACCTGGCTCAACTGCGAGCGGAGAGCCCGGCCGAGGCGGACTACTACGAGTGGACTCCGGCGGAGTGGGCGATGGAGGGCGTCGCCGCCGAGCAGTTCGCGTCGATCTGCCGGCGACTTCACGCCGCGCGGCCCGACGACGACGGCGCGGAATTCACGAGGTTCCGGGACACCGTGTACGAGGCGTGTGTGGGGGCGCTCGAATCGCTCGCCGCCGCCGGCACCTTCGGCCCGGGCACCGATCACGTCGTGGTCTTCGCCGTCTCCGACCCCGACGACGAGGACCCGGCGCGCGAAGCGGAGTGGATCCGCCGCCTCAACCCGCCGGACCAGGCCGACCGGTTCGCCCGCCGGCTCAAGGCGGCCTCAGCACAACCGTAGGGAGCGCCAGGCCGGTTGGGCGGACCCGCCGCTGCAGTTGATCACCACCGGTCACGGCCCGAGCACACGATCGCCCGGCCCGCTCTCGCCGCTTGAGAACGCATCAGCCCGGCCGGCCGCCGTGACGGGTCAGCAGGCGGGACGGCCGGGCGGCGACCCGGCGGCAGGACCGGGAATTCGGCCGGCGAATGCCGGACATCCGGAAATGCCGCACAGTGCCGTGCAACTGACAGAACGTCGCGGTTGAACGGTGTCGTCCGCCGGGTCGGGGAATGCTTGTGCACGCCCGGCCCGGTCGGATGTAGTGGTCGGGATGGCGAGGCGGCCCCGAGGCGATGCCGACGGGGGATCGCGGGGCACGGAAAGACAGGTGGAGGAGAGAAATGAACCCGTTCGAAGACCCTGAGGCCTCCTTCGTGGTTCTGGTCAACGAGGTGGGGCAGCACTCGCTCTGGCCCGAGTTCCTCGACGTGCCCGCGGGCTGGCGGATCGCCCGACAGAAGGCGAGCCGGGCGGATTGCCTCGAATTCATCGAGAGGAATTGGCAGGACCTGCGGCCGCAGCGCCCGGTCGGAAATCCGCCGGTGATCCCGACCGCCTGAGGTCGATTGCGGGCTGCCTCGACTCGGCAGCAGAAGGAGGGGGAAATGGCTGCGGTGCCGCTGTCCTTCGGGCAGGAGCGGTTCTGGTTCCTGAACCAGGTCGAGGGATTCTCGGCAGCCCACAACTCGGCGGAGGCGTTCCGGCTCTCCGGTCCGCTGGACGCCGGGGCGTTGGAGGCGGCACTCGGGGACGTGGTGGTCCGGCACGAGATCCTGCGCACGGTGTTCCCACTGGTCGACGGCGACCCGTGCCAGCAGGTGCTGCCCGCGACGGAGGGCCGGCCGGCCCTGGTGGTGGCCGCGTCGAGCGAGCCGGACGTACGGGAGCGGGTGGCCGAGGCCGCCGGGCGCGGCTTCGACCTGACGGCGGACCGGCCGCTGCGCGCCTGGCTGTTCGTCCTGGGGCCGCAGGAGCACGTGCTGCTGCTGGTGTTCCACCACATCGTCTGGGACGCCTGGTCGGCCGGACCGTTCTGGCGGGACCTGGACCGGGCCTACGAGGCCCGGCTGGCCGGTGCCGAACCGCAGTGGTCCCCGCTCCCGGTCCAGTACCGGGACTACGCGGTGTGGCAGCGCGCGGCGCTCGGCGACGAGGACGACCCGCAGAGCGCCCTGACCGGGCTGCTGGCCCACTGGCGCGACGAACTGGCCGGGCTGCCCGAGGAGTTGGAGCTTCCGGTGGACCGCCCACGGCCGCCGGTGTCCAGCCGGGCGCTCGACACCGTCCCGTTCCGGATCGAGGCCGGACTGCACGGCCGGCTGGAGGAGACGGCGCGGGACGGCGAGGCCACCCTGTTCATGGTGCTGCACGCCGCGATCGCCGCGCTGCTGACCCGGCTGGGAGCGGGGACGGACATCCCGGTGGGCACCCTGGTGGCCGACCGCGGCGACGACGCGCTGACCGACCTGGTCGGCTTCTTCGTGAACACCCTGGTGCTGCGCGCCGACACCTCCGGCGACCCGAGCTTCCGCACACTGCTGAGCCGCGTCCGGGACACCGACCTGGCCGCGTTCGAGCGGCAGGAGCTGCCCTTCGAGAAGCTGGTGCACGCGCTCAACCCGGAACGGTCGGTCGACCGCCACCCGCTCCACCAGGTCTCGATCGCGTTCTCCGACGGGGTGGAGAACGCGCTGCGGCTGAAGGACGTGCGCTCCCGCCACGAGAGCATCGACACCGGCAGCGGGACGCTGGACCTCGTCTTCGACCTGAACCGGACCCGTACCGGGACGGGTGGGCCGGGCGGCATCGACGGCACCCTCGCCTACGCGGTGGACCTCTTCGACCGGGAGACCGCGCAGCGGCTGGCCCGCGGCCTGGTGCTCCTGCTCGAAGCCGCGGTCGCGGACCCCGACGCACCGATCGGTCGCGCCGACCTGCGCTTCCCGCTCGACCGGGACCGGGCTGCGCGGCAGCCGCGCCGGGCCGAGCGGGCGACCGTCCCGTCGCCGCGGGAGCCCGCCGGGGAGCCCGCCCGGGAGTCCGTCGCGGCGGCGGACCGGGCGGCCGACCGGGCCCGCACGCCGCTGGAGGAGACCCTGTGCGGACTGTTCGCCGAGGTGCTCAAGCGGACGCCGGTCGCGGTCGACGACGACTTCTTCCTGCTCGGCGGGCACTCCCTGGCGGCCACCCGGCTGGTCAGCCGGATCCGGTCGGTGCTGGGAGTCAGGTTCGGCGTCCGGGAGTTCTTCGACGAACCCACGGTGGCCGGTGTCGCCCGCCGGCTCGATGCGCCGGACCGTACGGACCGCACGGACCCGCTGCCGCCGATCGCCCGCCGGCCCACGGCGCCGGGCGGCGCCGGCCGGGACGCGTAGCGATGGGCGTCGACACCGGACCCGACACCGGACCCCACCGCGCACCCGACGCCGGACCCGACGCCGGACCCGACCCCGGCCCGCCCGACCGGCGACCCGCGCGGTGCCTGCACGAGGTCTTCGAGGAACGGGCCGCCGCCGCCCCCGACGCCCTGGCGGTCGCCTGCGAGGACGAGCGGCTCGGCTACGGCGAGTTGGACGCACGGGCGGACCGGCTGGCCCGGCGCCTGGTGGACGCCGGCGTACGGCGCGGTGCGCTGGTCGGCGTCCACCTCGACCGCGGCACCGGGATGGTCGTCGCGATCCTGGCCGCGCTCAAGGCCGGCGCGGGCTACCTGATGCTGGACCCGGCCTTCCCGGCGGAGCGGCTGCGCGTCATGGCCGAGGACGCGGCGCCCGCCGTGGTCGTCGCCCGGACCGCGGCCGAAGTGGACCGCCTCGGCACCCCGGCCGGCTTCGTCCCGCTGACCGGCCCCGGCCCGGCGCTGCCCCACGGCGCCGCCCGCGCCAGGCCGGAGGACCCCGCCTGCGTGATCTTCACCTCCGGCTCGACCGGCCGGCCGAAGGCGGTGGCGGCCCCGCACCGGGCGATCGTCGGCACCGTCCTCGGGCAGCGGTACACCCGGTTCGGCCCGGAGACCGTCTGGCTGCAGTGCGCGCCGGTCTCCTGGGACGCGTTCGCGCTGGAGCTCTGGGGGCCACTGCTCACCGGCGGCGCCTGCGTGATCCACCCGGGCAGCCCCGATCCGCTCCGGATGGCGCAGCTCGTCGCGAAGTACGGCATCACCACGATGAACCTGCCGACCGTCCTGTTCCACGTGATCACGGACACCTACCCGGAGGCCTTCGCGCAGCTGCGGGACCTCCTGGTCGGCGGCGAGGCGCTCTCGCCCGGACACGCCGCGCGGGTGCTCCGGGACTTCCCGCGGCTGCGCCTCGTCAACGGCTACGGGCCGGTCGAGTGCATGGTCTTCGTGACGACGCACCGGGTCACCGCCGACAGCGCCGCCCGGCCGTCCGTGCCGATCGGCCGCCGGCTGGCCGGCAAGCAGGTCCACGTGCTGGACGAGCGGCTGCGGCCGGTGGCCGACGGGGAGGTCGGCGAGCTGTACGCCTCGGGGGAGGGGTTGGCCCACGGCTACCTCGGCCGGCCCGGAGCGACCGCCGAACGCTTCGTCGCCGACCCGTTCGGGCCGCCGGGCGGTCGGATGTACCGCAGCGGCGACCTGGTGCGCAGGTCGGGCGACGGGACGCTGGAGTTCGTCGGCCGGGTGGACGAGCAGGTGAAGATCCGCGGTGTGCGGGTCGATCTCGCCGAGGTCGAGGCCGTCCTGGCGGCGCACCCGGAGATCGGCGAGGCGGTCGTCGTCGCCACCGAGGACAGGCACGAAGACCGAATACTGGTGGCGTATGTGACGATTCGTCATCGAACTGGAGAAGGAGCCGTCGAGCGCGGGCTGCGCGGTTACGCGGCCGGGAGAATGCCTGATTTCATGGTGCCGTCCCGATTCGTGATCGTGGACTCGTTCCCCCGGACGCACAACGGAAAGCTCGATCGCACGGCCCTGGTCAAACGCGACGCGGACAGGCCGCACGGAGGTGGGCAGAATGCTGATTCTGGGATTCAAAGAAGGTCATGACGGTGCGATAGCCGCGATCGAGGACGGCCGGCTGCTGTTCTCCCTGGAGGCCGAGAAGGACTCCTTCCCGCGCTACGACCGGCTGACCGCCGAGGTGTTGCTGCTCGCCGCGGAACGGCTCGGCCGGATCCCCGACGCGCTGGCGGTCGGCGGCTGGGTCAAGGGGGCGTTCTCCGTCGAACCGCCCTCCAGGACGGGCTACTTCGGGGTGGGACCGGGTGCGGTCTCCGACCAGGCCGGGACCTTCTTCGGCAAACAGGTCAAGGTCTTCTCGTCCACGCACGAGCGCTCGCACATCATGACCGCGCTCGGCCTCTCCTCCTTCCGGCCCGGACAGCCCTGTTACTGCCTGGTCTGGGAAGGGAACATCGGCTCCTTCTACCTGGTCGACGAGCGCGGCGAGGTCACCCACCTGCGCCACGTCCTGGCGGACCCGGGGAACAAGTACGCCTACCTGTTCGCCCTCGCCGATCCGCGCTTCCCGGCGGACAAGGGTCTGCTCCGCCTCCAGGACGCCGGCAAGCAGATGGCCCTGACCGGCTTCGCGCAGCCGGGCCCCACGACCGCGGCCGAGCGGGAGCTGATCGACTTCATCCTGGGTCAGGACCAGATCATCCTGAACCTGGCCAAGGGCGACATGACCTGGACGCCGTTCCACAACATCGGGGTGGAGTCCCAGGAGTACCGGAACCTGGCGGCCAAGCTCTCGGACGCGATCTTCGACCGCTTCCACGACTACGCCGCGAAGGAACTCACCGCGGGCTACCCGCTGCTGATCTCCGGCGGCTGTGCGCTCAACTGCGAATGGAACCGCCGCTGGCGCGAGTGCGGCCTGTTCCCCGAGGTGTTCGTACCGCCCTGCCCGAACGACAGCGGTTCCGCGCTCGGCACCGCGATCGACGCGCAGCTCCACTACACCGGCTCGGCCGCGGTCTCCTGGGACGTCTACGCCGGGGACGCCTTCGTCGAGGACGCCGCCTTCGACCCGGCCGAGTTCGACGTCCGGCCGCTGGACTTCGCCGAGGTGGCCCGCTTCCTGGCCGACGGCGGGGTGATCGCCTGGGCGCAGGGCCGCTGGGAGATGGGGCCGCGCGCACTCGGCAACCGGTCCATCCTGGCCGCGCCCTTCAGCACGGACACCACGACCCGGCTCAACCGGATCAAGCAGCGCGAGGGGTACCGGCCGATCGCCCCGATCTGCCTGGAGGAGGACGCCGACCGCTGGTTCCGCGGCTCGGTCCCGGACCCGTACATGCTCTACTTCAGCCAGGTGCGGTCGGAGGAACTGCGGGCCGTCACCCACGTCGACGGGACCGCGCGGGCCCAGACGGTGACGCCGGAGCAGAACCCCGAGATGGCCCGCCTGCTCGGCGCCTTCCGCGAGCTCACCGGATTCAGCGTGCTGTGCAACACCTCGCTCAACTTCTCCGGGCGCGGATTCATCAACCGGACCAGCGACCTGATCCGGTACGGCGAGGAGCACGGCCTGGACGGCTACGTCGTGGGCGACACCTTCGCCGTACGGCGGGGGGCGGGCGGGTGAGGAGGCTCCCGTGCTGACCGGGACCGGATTCGGGCCCGGGGCGTCCAGGGCACCGGTCGCGTGCGTTGCGCCCGCTGCGCCCGCCGTGCCCGCACCGAGTCGCCCCGGCCATGCCGAACACCTCGGCCGCGCCGAACAGTTCAACCCTGCCGAACACTCCAGCCACGTCAACGGGAAGGCGGTTCCCTCGTGAGTCCAGCACCTCGTCACGTCACCGGATCGCAGGCGGATCCGGAGTTCTTCCGCTTGGAGGAGCGGACCGAGTTCGACCCCGGGCCGGTCCTGGAGGTGTTGCGCGGCCGGCGGCTCGGCGTCATCTTCCGCAACGTGATCCCGGACGGCGCTCAGAAGGAATCGGTCGCCCGGTTCTGGTCCAGCCCGGCGCGCCGGCACCGGGAGGGGGAGCCCTCGCACTACATCGGCTCCTACCACTGGAACAAGTCGACCGAGACCTACCTCCGCGAGACCGGGGAGATCGCGGCCGCCGTCCGCGAGGTGCTCGACGTGCCCGACTCGCCCTGGCAGACCTTCCGTTCCGGACTGGCGGCGGAACTCGCCCGGCACGACGCCGTGCTGCGGATCGCCGAGCACCGGGGCGCCGAGGCCTGTCCGGCGCTGATCCGGGCCTGGGACAAGGAAGGCAGCTTCGCCCTCGAACCCCACGAGGACGAGGCGCAGTGCGCGGATCCGCGGCAGGCCGGCTTCGAGATCCAGGGCGTGCGCGACCACGAGGTCTGCGCGGTCAACATGTGCGTCGAGCACGAGGAGGGCGGGCGGCTGGTGATCTGGAACATCCGTCCCGACGACGAGAGCCGGCGCAGCCTGGGGATCGAGCACACCGGCTTCTCCTACCCGGCCGACACCCTCACCGGGTTCGACGAGCTGCGCATCGACGTCGGACGCGGGGACGTCTACGTCTTCAACGGCGCCTTCGTGCACGCCGTGGACACCAGCAAGGGGAACCGGACCAACCTGTCCTTCCTGATGGGGTTCATCGACGACCGCACCGTGGTCTCGTGGACGTGACCTCCGGCGGCGGCCGATGACCGCCCTCCACCTCTCCGCCATCGCCTACGTGCACGGCGAACGCCGCCCGATCGCCGAACTGTCCGGCCGGCTGGATCCCGAACTGCTCGCCCCGGAGAGCGGCCTGCGCTGGTACCGGGCCGACGACCGGGAGATCTGGCGGCTCGCCGCGGCCGCCGCAGCCCGCACCGTCGAGGCCGCCGCCGAGCGGCCCGACCTGCTGGTCTACGTGACCGAGAACGACCACGGGAGCAGCGACTCGCTGACCCGGCTGGTGCGCGAGCTCGGCCTGCCCGACACCCGGTACCTGCGGGTCTCCGGGCACGACTGCGGCAACCTCGGCCCCGCGCTGCACCTCGCCGGGCAGGCCCTCGCCTCCGGGGAGCACCGGCGGGTGCTGCTCCTGCTGGCCGACCGGGTGCTGGACGGCGACCGCAGCCAGGCCGACACGCTCTCCGTGGTGAGCGACGGCGCGGTCGCCTGCCTGGTCACCGCCGAGGAACCGGGTACGGACACGGCGCCGGGGTCGGAGCCGGAGCAGGGCTCGGAGCCGGGGTCGGAACCGGAACCGGAACGGGGGCCGGGCGGCGTGCGGTTCGCGGTGCACGGCGTCTCCACGGTCACCGACGCCGCGGCCGGCGCCGGGGGCGCGGCCGGCGACCGGATCCTGGCCACCGTCGCCCTGGCCGTGGCGGGCACCGGGGAGATCGCCCGGCGGACCGGGCGCTCGGTGGAGGACTTCGACCACCTCCTCTTCCCCAACTACCGCACCGTCGCCCAGCAGTTCCTCTGCTCGGCCATGGGCGTGCCGCTCGAACGCCTGCTGGTCGGCCCGATGGCCGAGTTCGGGCACTGCTTCTCCGCGGACAGCCTGGTCTCCCTGGCCCACTGCGCCGACCGCGGCGAGATCCGGCCGGGCGAGCACGTCCTGGCCTTCGGTGACGGTCCCAACTCCTGGTCCTCGCTGGCCGTCGAGCGGCTCGGCTGACCACCCGCCCGGCCCGGCTCCGCCGCCGTGGCGGCCGCCCGGCCCGGCTCCGCGGACGCGGCCCGGTCGGCCGGCTCCGCTGCGGCTCGGGCCGTCCGGCCGGGGCGGATTGGGCCCCACCTCGGAATGAACGAACGAACGATCGATCGTAGGGAACCACCATGCCCATAGTCGTAACCGGCCCGGTCGACCGCGAGGTGCGCGACCTGGTCGAGGACGGGACGCACCCGTGGGACCGCCCGGGCTTCGTCACCGACGCCCGGCGCGCCGTCGTCGTGGCCGACGACCGCGCGGGTCCGGCCGGGGAACCCGCCCCCGCCGGCCGCAGCCTGGTGACGGTGCGGGCGTTCGAGGCGACCGCGCTCCCGGTCGGGCCGGCGGACGCCCCGCCGCCGCTCGTCGAGGTCATCGGCTCGCCGGCCCAGGCGTTCCTGACGGCGCTGCGGCACGCCGAGCGGCACTGCCGCCCGGACGGCGGGCAGGTGGCGCTGCCGGAATCCCCCGGCCGGGACGTCGTGCTGGTCGGCGCCGGGGTGGTCAATCTGCTGACCGCCTGGCAGCTGGTCCGCGCGGGCCACCGGCTCCGGATCCTGGACGCGCGACCCGACCCGAGGTCGGCGCTGCACTGGACGGTGTACGGCTGCAGCCGCGCCGGCGGCGACGCCCGGATGTTCACCCTGACCGAGGCCGACGACTACCACGCCAGGAGCGCCGCCGACCGGCCCTTCGTCAACGGGGTGTTCCGCCGCTCCCTCGACGCCCGCGGCTGGAACGTGAAGGCGACGCCGTTCACGGCCGCGGAAGAACACTGGATAGCGGAATTCGAGGCCGTCCCGGGCTGGTTGGCCCAGATCTACCACGACGACATCATCTCGTTCAACCAGGAGAGCCACACCCTCTGGCATGTGCTCCGGCAGGAATGCCCCGGTCTTTTCCGGGACGTCGGGTATGCGCCGGGAATCCTCCGGCTCTACACGGACGAGGCGCAGCTGGAACAGTCGCTGCGGCGCCACGCGGCGCTCGGCGCCGTGCGCCGCGTCCTCGACCCCGAGGAGCTCCGCCGCCGCCACCCCGGACTCGCCGGCGCGACCGACGACCTGGCCGGCGGCCTCGAAGTGCCCGGGTTCACGGTCAACGTGCACGCCTTCATGGCCCGGCTGATCTCCTGGCTGGAGCGGGCCGGGGCGGTGTTCCGCTGGTCCACCCCCGTCGAGGGGCTGGACCGGGCCGACGACGGCCGGCTGCACGGCCTGCGCCTGCCCGGCGAGTCGCTGACGGCCGACAGCTTCGTGCTCTCCCCGGGGGCCTACGGCCGGGACCTGCTGGCCGGCACCCGGTCCGCCGGCCGGATCCACGGCGTGCTCGGGGTCTGGATGGAACTGCCCGATCTGGCACCGGAGTTGCGGCAATCGCTGAAGATCGCCCGGCGGGGCCACCCGACCGAGGACGCCAACGTGACCCTGGCGACCGACGCGCACGGCCGCCCGGTCCTGGTCGTCGGCTCCGGCTACGGATACACCGGTGAGGACCCCGCCGACATCGATCCCGCCGCGCTGGAGGGGATGTTCACCGCGGTCGAGGACACCTGCCGGCAGTTCTTCCCGAAGGCGTACGCCCTGGCCCGCGCGGACGGCTCGCTGCGCCGCGGCCGTCGGGTCTGCGTGCGCCCCTGGACCTCCGCCAACCTCGGCGTCTTCGAGACGATGCCGACCACCGCCGACGGGGTCGGTGTCATCACCGGTGGCCACAACACGGGCGGCTTCGCCCAGGCACCGAGCGTGGCACAGGCCGTCGTCGCCGCCCTGAAGGGACGCCCGCACCCCATGCACGAGCTCTACCACCCGCAGCGCCTGGACCGGTTCCTCCGGCCCGCCCGGTACCGTCCGGCCGCGGAGCCCTGGCGGCCGCCCGTCGCCCTCCCCGGTGGCCAGGTGCTGCGATGAGGCTGGAGCGGCGCAACGGCAACGAGTGGCACCCGGTCCAGGGCGGCACCCCGGGTGCCCCGGGCACCGATGACCTCCCGGCGGAGCGGCTGCGGGTGGCCGTCCTGTGCTCGGACGACCCGCACCACCGCTACCTGGTCGCCCGGGCCGCCCGGGACCTGAACCTGGTCGGGGTCGTGGTCGAACCGGGCGCCGAGCAGCAGCGCCGGCTCCGGGCGCGGCGGGCCCGGACGGACGCCGTCGCCCGGGCGTACCAGGTCCGCCGCCAGCGGTGGACCGGCCGGTCGGCGTACCGGCGCCGGTACTTCGCCGCGCTGACGCCCCCGGTGAGTCCCGCGCCGGAGCTGGTCCGGCACGTCGACTGGATCAACTCCCCGGCGGCCGTGGAGTTCCTCGAAGGACTCCGGCCGGATGTGACGATCGTCTGTGGGACGACCTACCTCAAGCGCCCGGTCATCGAGGCCGGCGGCCTGATGATCAACATCCACGGTGGCCACCTCCCGGAGTACAAGGGCAACCACTGCGTCTTCTTCGCCTTCCTGCGCAAGGACTACCAGCGCATCGGCGCCAGCCTGCACCTGGTCACCTCCCGGCTGGACGGCGGCGAACTGGTCGAGGTGGTCCGGCCCGAGATCCTCCCGCAGGACAACGACGAACACCTCTACGACCGTTCGGTGCACCTGGCGATCGACCGCCTGGTGGAGATCCTCACCGTCTTCGAGGCCGGCGACACCGTGCTGCGAACCGTCCCGCAGGAGGACACCGGGGAGACCTTCCGGCACCGCAGCCGCAAGCCGCACCTGGACCTGTGGGCCTGGCTGCGGATCCGGCTGGGGCTGGAGCGGGTGCCGCACATCCCGCGCGAGCAGCAGCCGCCGGACTGCCTGGTGCCGCGCGGCGCGGTGCGCCGGGACTGTTAGCCGGGCAGGGCGCGAACGTTCAGGGGCGGTCCCATGACGGGGCCGCCCCTGAACGCTGTCCGCGGTTCAGCCGAGGTAGTCCTCCAGCACCGAGCCGCGGCGGACGGTGTCCAGGGTGAAGCAGTGCAGACCGCCGCCGAACAGCCGGCGGTGCCGGTGGCGGACCGGGACGGCGGTGAAGCCGTGCCGCTCCAGGGTCCGCATCAGCTCCGGGCATGCCTCGTTCACCAGGACCGTCTCCGGGTCGACCGAGAGCACGTTGAGGTCGATGTACGGGCTGGTGAGCACCAGATCGTCGTCGTCGTAGGTGGGGAAGGCGTTGATCTCCGGCTCCGGCGCGAAGATCATGTCCCACTTGCGCAGCGGCTCGGGCAGCATCTCGGCGACCCGCGGCGTGCGCACCAGGAGCAGGCCGGGGCGCAGGGCGAGCACCATGCTGTCGATGTGGTTGTCCGTCATCGAGACCCGGTGGATCCGGAACCGGCCCTCCAGGTGGCGTTCGAGCCAGTCGACGCCCAGCGCGTGGTTCTTCGTCGAGACGTTGATCATCAGGTCCTTGCCCAGGCGCAGGCACTGGGCACCGTCGATCATCATCTCGAAGCCCGTGTCGTACGGCGAGGCCGCGGGCTGCTTGATGAACTCGGCCGGTCCGCCGGGCGAGCGCTCGGCGTAGGACGGGTCGAAGGAGGCGTCCGTCATGATCGGCCGGGGCATCACCGTCCACCGGGCGCCCTGCTCGAAGTAGCCCTGGAACACCTTCTTCAGCAGCTGCGTCTCGAAGTACCGGGACCGGACCTGCGGCGGGGTCTCGATGATCTCGTCGCCCAGGATCAGGGTGTTGTCCCGGATGTTCAGCGGCGGCAGCACGGCGGCCGGCCAGGCCAGGGTCTCCACCTGGGAGACCTCGGCCAGCGGCATCGGCCGGTGCACCGTGACCGAGAGGGACTCCAGGGTCCGCGCGATGCCCTCGACGTCCTCGTTCAGCTCCTCCACGTACCGCTTCTTGATGGGCGACTGCACGCCCGCCTCCGGGCGTCCGCCGGCGCCGGGCGGGGAGATCACCGGGTAGTACTGCCGGTCGTAGAAGGACTTCTGCTCGGAGAGCTGGTCGTAGAAGAACAGCTTGAAGGAGAGTTCGGCCTCGTGCGTGGTGTAGTTCTCGGCGGACCCGACGATGACCTCCTGGAGGGGAGACCAACCGTCGTAGCTGTTCAGGCGCATGGGCCTGCCTCCTTCTTCGGTGGTTGTTCGGTTGCCCGGGCGGAATCGGGCCCGGTGGTGGTAGCGGTCGTGGTGGCAGTGGTGGCAGTGGTGGCTTTGGCGGGGGAGGGGGGCGCGGCGGCGAGCAGCCGGGTCAGGGTCCGCAGGGTGGGCGCGGCGAGGAAGGCCGGCACCGAGAGGGCCACGCCGTACTCGGCCCGGACCCGCTGCAGCAACTGCATGACGCGGGCCGAGTCGCCGCCGTGGGCGAAGAACTGGTCCGCGAGCGTGGCGCTGTCGCGGCCGAGCACCTCGCACCAGAGCGCGGCGGCCCGCCGCTCCTGCGTGGTGCTCGGCAGGCCGTCGGCCGGCTCCGTCGCCTCCGCCGCCGACGGGGTGGGCAGCCGGGAGCGGTCGAGCCGGCCGGCCGGATCCAGCGGCAGCCTCGGCAGGACGACGATCCGGTGCGGCACCGCGTACTCGGGCAGCGCCCCGCGCAGGTAGCGCAGCAACTCCTCCGGGGCGGCGGCCTGCACACCGGGCGAGGTGGTGTACCCGATCAGGCGGTGGCCGGGCGGTGCCGTCGGGTCGGCCAGGACGGCCGCGTGCCGGACGGTCGGGTGGGCCCGCAGCAGCACTTCGGCCTCGGCCGGCTCGGGCCGGTGCCGCGGCGCCGGTTCGACGAACAGCTCGGCCGCCGGGAAGTACCGTGCCAGGTCGGCGGTTTCGCCATCACCGAGGGGCGCGCCCGCGGTTCCGCCGTCGTCGGCGAGCACCACGGCCCGTAACCCCGGCGCGGGTCCGCCGGCCGCCAGCTGGACCAGGAACAGCCGCAGCAGGTCGGGCGTGCAGTGCAGGACGGTGGCCCGCTGCCGGGCGAGGTCCGCCAGCAGGGTGGCCGGCGGTGCCGCGTACGGATTGACGAGGTGCAGGCTCGCGCCGCTGAGCAGGGCGCCGAACAGCTCGGGCGCCGAGTCGTCCAGGGCGTGCCGGGCGACCAGCGGCACCCGGTCGTCGGGGGTGAGGGCCAGGCGTCCGGCGAACCGGAACGCGTGCGCGAGCAGCTCCCGGTCGGTCAGCGACGTCCCGTCCGGCCGGACGCAGGCGGGTGCCCCGGCGGCGTTCCGCGCTGCGGCGGTGTCCCGTACCCCGGACGCGTCCCGGGCTGCGATCGGTGGGTCGGCCGGTTCGTCCCCGGCGGTCGCCACGCGCAGCACCGGCCGTCCCTCGGCGGCGCGTTCGGCCGCCCGGGCGTGCGCGGCGTCGGTCAGGATCAACGCCGGGCCGGTGGCGGCGAGCGCGGCGCCCGAGCGCGCCGTGGGCTGCTGCGGGTCGAGCGGCAGGTAGGCGGCGCCGGTCTTCAGCACCGCCAGGAGGGCGGCGACCGCCGCGCGGTCGTGGCCGCACCAGAGCGCGACCGGGGCGTCGGGGCCGGCGGTGGGCCGGATCCGGGCGGCCAGGGCGTCCGAGGCGAGGTCCAGCTCGCGGTAGGTCCAGCTGCCGGAGGGGTCGTGGACCGCGAGCCGGTCGCCGAACCGGGCGACGGCCGCGCGGAAGCAGTTGATCAGCGTCGCGGGCGGTTCGTCCGGTACCGCCGGTGCGTCCGGTCGGTCCGGTGCGGGCGTCCCGTCCGGCGCGGGCGGTGCGGTGGTCGGCGGTCGGTCGCCGGGGTGTTCGGTCTGGTTCCGCGTCATGCTGCGCTCCTGTCAGGCGGGGATGAACAGCTCGCCGAGCCTCTCGTTGACCTCCCAGGCGACGTCGAGGTCGGCCGCCACCGTGCAGTAGGTCGCGCCGTGCCGCTCGCGGTTGTAGCCGCTGACCACGATCACGCCGGTCCGGGCGGCCGGGTCGTAGGCCAGCCCCGCGCCGGCGATGGCGTCGCGCATCGCCTCGAAGGAGGGGGTGGCCCAGCCGCGCGGCCAGACGTTGGTGAGCAGCACCCGGTCCTCGGTGTAGCCGGGGCCCACCACGACCTCCCCGAGGACGTCGTAGGCGTGCGTCGAGCTGGTGATCCGGCCGTTCCACTCGGTGAAGAGCACCCGGCGGTCCGGGGTGATGATCGCGTCCGCGCTCAGCCGGCCCCGGTAGCCCATCGCGTGCAGCGGCGCGCACACCTTCCGTCCACCGGCGATCAGTGCGGCCTGCAGTTCGGCGTCGAGCTCGGGCGGCGTCACCTCGGCCAAGTAGCGCGGGGCGTGCATCAGTTCGCCGATCCCGCCGAAGACGACCTCCTCGTCCTCGATGGAGAACTCGGCGTAGTAGGCGCGGCTGTCGCCGAAGTACCGTTCCACGACGAGCAGATGGGCGCCGTTGTCGGTCAGCCAGGGCCAGTTCTCCGTCAGGTAGCGGCGCACCGCCGCTCGGTCGGTCAGGTGCACCGTCCGCCGCGCGCCGACCGGCCGCAGGCCGTCGACCGGGCTGAGCACCTCGTTGCCCCCGCCGCCGGCACCGTACTCCAGCTTCACCATCACGCTGTGGCCCCGCTCGATCAGCCGGGTGACGGCCTCCTCGGCGGCCAGGAGGTCCGCGCACACCGCGCCCTCGGGCAGTGGAGCCCCCGCGCCCGCGGCCGCCGCGCGGAAGACCGCCTTGCTGGTCACCACGGCGCCGCCGCCCTGGTCGACGAACGCGTACCCGGGAAGGGCCGAGCGGGCCTGCAACCGGTCGGCCAGCACCGCCACCGAGGTGTGCGGCCACATCGCGAACACCTCGTCCACCGGCCGCCCGTCGAGTGCGGCCAGCACCTCGGCGGCCAGCCGCGGATCGGTGATCTGCTCCCCGGTGAGCATTCCGGCGGCGGACGAGGATCGCTTCGGCGGAACCACGACGGTGAGCGTTTCCCGGTCGACTCCGGTGTGCGCCGTCACGTATCGCAGGAATGCCTCCTCCGGAGCTTCCGGAAGGACCAGGACGTCATGGTTCCGGGCGAACCAGACGAAGTGGTTGACCCACCAGATGGCGCCGTCGGCGTGCCTTCCCAGATTTTCGTCCCAGTCGTTGCCTATGAGAACCCTTGCCATCTCAGCCCTCCCTGGAAACCATGGCGGATGAATGCCCGTCAGTTCGATTCCCGCCCCCGTCGGATGATGTCACAGAAGGTCCGGCGTGCAAGCGCGTGCACATTTCGGCGCCGCAGGGGTTCGGTGCGCATTCCGCGGGCGATTCCGCCGCCGCCGACCGGTCGGATCCGGCAATTCACGAAGGGATTTCGTCACGATGCAGGTACGGGTGCACGACACGCTCGCGGCGGTGCCGGCCGAGGACTGGGCGACGGTGGCCGCCGGGGCCGGACTGTACGCCTCCCACCCGTGGCTGACCCTGGTCGAGCAGGAGACCCCGGGCCGGTGCCGCTACCTGCTGGCCCACGACGACGCCGGGCCGGCCGGTGCGCTGCCGGTCTACCTGACGGCCGACGAACCCAACCCGTACTACGACCCGGGATCGGTCTTCCGCGCGGCCGCCCCGGGCCGGGACGGCCGGTACTGCCTGGCCGGCAGCCGCAGCGGCTACCGCAACGGCGTCCTGCTGGCCGACCGGCTCACCGAGGCCGAGGGCCGCGCCACCGTCGCCGCGCTGCTCGACCGGCTGGCCGCCCTCGCCGGGGAGCAGGGACAGCGACACGCCTACCTGCTCTACCTCGACGAGCGGGGCCTGCGCCAGGTCGGCAGGTACGCCGGGGACGTCGAGCCGGTGCTCAGCTACAGCGGCGACGCCTGGCTGCCCGCCCCCGGCAGCGGCTTCGAGGACTACCTCGCCGCCCTCACCGCCACCCGGCGCAAGACCACCCGCAAGGAGCTCCGGCGCTTCGCCGAGCAGGGCCTCGACACGGTCCGGCTCGACCCGGCCGAACGGCCCGACCTGATCGCGCGGTTCGCCCGGCTGGGCAACGAGAAGTACGGGATCGAGGAGGACGAGGCCGAGCTGCGCGACCGCTTCGAGCGGCAGTGCGCGGCCCTCGACGGCCACGGCGTGCTGTTCGTCTGCCGACGCGGTCCGGTGGCCGTGGGGATGGCGCTGGCCTACCGCTGGGGGGAGTGGCTCCACCTGCGGGCCTCCGGGTTCGACCACGACGCCGTGGCCGGGGCCTACCCCTACTTCAACGTGGTGATCTACGAGCCGCTCCGGTACTGCTACGAGGCCGGCCTGCGCGGCCTCCACCTGGGCTCGGGATCCCACGACGCCAAGGCCGCGCGCGGCGCCCGGATCGGCCCGCTCGCCTCGGTGGCGCTGCCCGCCGCGGGCGCGGCCCGCACCGATCCGGCCGCGCCGACCGCGCGGACCGGCGTACGGCGGTACTGGGAGCAGCAGTTCGCCACCCAGCCGCACCTGCTGGACCGGGACCTGTGGCGGCCGTGGCTCGGCGGCTGAGGCCGGGCGGTCGATCCGCCGGGGACGAAGGGAGCGAACGGACATGACGGAAGGGCCAGGCATGGAGGAGGGGACGCGCATGGAGAGGACACACGTGGAGAAGACGCAGGTGGAGAAGGCGCAGGCGGAGGAAGGGACGCCCGCGGAGGGACCGCTCGGCTGGGACGCCGACCAGGCCGCCCGGTACGACGTGGAACACGCCCGGATCGACACCCCGCTGACCGTCGCCTACCTCGCCGAACTGGCGGGCGGCGGGGACGTGCTGGAGTTCGGCGTCGGCACCGGCCGGCTGGCCGTCCCGCTGGCCGGGAAGGCCCGCAGCGTGCTGGGCGTCGACAGTTCGGCCGAGATGCTGGCGGCGGCCGCCGCCAGGACGGCGCTGCCGGACAACCTGACACTGGTCCGCGGCGACGCGCAGGACTGGACCACCGACCGGCGCTTCGACCTGGTGCTCTGCGTCTACAACCTGCTGCTGCACTTCACCACCCAGGAGGACCAGCTCGCGGTGGTCCGCAACGCCGCCGCCCACCTGGCGCCCGGCGGCAGCCTGGTCGTCGAGAACCTCCACCCGCCGCTGCGGGCCCTGGAGGACGGCGAACGGATCAGCACCCTGCGGCTGGCCGGCACCGGCATGGCGATCAGCACCCAGCGGTTCGACTGGAAGTCGCTGCTGCTGGACCAGAGCGTGCTCTACGTGGACGAGGGCGGGCACCGGGTCCGGGAGTTCGCCCAGCGGATGCTGCTGCCGTCCGAACAGGACCTGATGGCCCGGCTGGCCGGGCTGCGGCTGGTCAAGCGGATCGCCAACTGGCGCGGTGGCTCCTGGCGCGCCGACTCCAGCGGCCCGGCCTCCAGCAACGTCATCTCCGTCTACCGCCGGGCCGATTGACCCGGAACCGGCGGGACCGTCCCGGGGCGGCGTCGTTCAACCGCGAAGGTCTGACAGTTGAACGCGCGCCGTCAGGGCCCGCCCGGAGTCGCGGGACGCGGGGTGCCGCCCCCGCGGGGCCTCGGACCTCGGGCCACTGGGCAGTGACCTCGGACCTCGGACCCTCGGACGGCGGATCTTGGACGATGGACAAAGCGCGTGCGGCCCACGGTTAATTGCCCCTGCAGACGAACCGAGATGGAGGCGCACGTGTGGGGCAGGCTTCACCTGGCAGGGCTGAGCGGTGCGTGACTTCTTCGACCGGGAACCCGGGACGCCCGACCTGCGCGGCCCGTGGCGGTACCTGCTGTGGATGGCCGTCCGGCACCGGCGGGTCCTGCTGCTGGACTGTCTCGGCAACATCCTGTGGGCGGCCGGGCTCGGGCTGACGCCCGCCGTGATCGGGCAGGCCATCAACCAGGGCCTGGTCGCCAAGGACCAGTCCGCGCTGGTCGGTTGGGGCCTGGCCGTGCTCGGGGCCGGGGTGGTCTCCGCGCTGTCCGCGGTGTCCGTGGAACGCCTGGAGACCCGGCTGCGGGTCGAACCCGCCTACGAGACCATGCGGTTCGTCACCGGAAAGGCCTGCGAGCTGGGCGCCACGGTCGGCCGCAAGGTCTCGGCCGGGGACCTCGTCACCGTCGGGGTCTCCGACATCAGCCTGATCGGCCAGACCCTGGAGGTCGGCGCCCGCGGCGTGGGAGGGGTGGTCGGCTTCGTCGCCGTCGCGGTGTTCATGCTGGTCGCCTCCTGGCAGGTCGGCCTGCTGGTGCTGATCGCGGTGCCGGTGATGCTCGTGGTCACCACCCGGCTCGCCCGGGTGCTGCGCGAACGGCAGGGCCTGCTCCGCACCCGCCAGCGCGAACTCACCGACCAGGCCGTCGACATCGTGCGCGGACTGCGCGTGCTGCGCGGGATCGGCGGCGAGGAGCTGTTCGCCGCCCGCTACCGGGAGGGCTCGCAGCGCCTGCGGGCCACCGCGCTCCGGCAGGGCCGCGCCTCGGCGGTGCTCGGCGCCACCAGGACCTTCCTGCCGAGCCTGCTGCTGGCCGGCGTGGTGGCGCTGGCCGGCGAACTCGTCCTGAACCAGCGGCTCAGCGCCGGACAGATGGTGGCCTTCTACGGCTACGCCACCTACCTGGTGATCCCCACCAACCAGATCACCTTCGCCGTCTCCAAGGCCATGCAGGGCCACGTCGCCGCCGAGAACGTCGTCCGGCTGCTCCGGACGGCGCCGGACCTCGACCCCGGCCCGGACCTCGCCCCCGGTTCGGACGCCGATCCGGACGCCGGCGCCGTGCCCGGCCGCGGCCCGCTCGCCGACCCCGACTCCGGACTGCGGGTGCCCGCCGAGGGACTGACCGCCGTGGTCGGCTCCGCCGCCGACGCGGTCACCCTGGCCGACCGGCTCGGCCGGCACACCGACTCCGGCACCACCTACGCCGGCCACAGGCTGACCGAGCTGCCGTTGGCCCGGGTCCGCGAGCGGATCCTGGTCACCACCGCCCAGGACCACCTGTTCGCCGGGCCGCTGCGCCGCGAACTCGACCCGACGGGCCGACTGTCGGACACCGACTCCGACGACCGGCTCTGGGCGGCCGTCGACGCGGCCGCCGCCCGGGACATCGTCGAGGCCCTGCCGGACCGGCTCGGCACCGAGATCGCCGCCGGGGGACGGGAGTTCTCCGGCGGCCAGCAACAGCGCCTGCGACTGGCCCGTGCCCTGATGGCCGACCCGGAGGTGCTGATCCTGATCGACCCGACCAACGCCGTCGACGCGCATACGGAGAACCGGATGGCCGAGGGGATCGCACGACTGCGCCGAGGCAAGGCCACCGTCGTGTTCACCACCAGCACCCTGCTGCTCCACCAGGCCGACCACGTCGCCCTGGTCGTGGACGGCAGCGTCGCGGCCGAGGGCTCGCACCAGGCACTGATGGCCGACCCGCGCTACCGCGAGCTGGTCGAGCGCCGGACGGAGGCGGAGGCGGCATGAGTGACCTGCCCATCGCCACCCCGCGCGAGCTCGCCGCGTACGCGCGCCGCGCCGTCCGCACCCACCGCGGCGAGTTCGCCCTGGTGGTGGTCCTCCAGGCGTGCGCCGCCGTCGCCGGACTGTTCGCCCCCTGGCTGCTCGGCACGCTGGTCGCCGACGTCACCCACGGCCACGACACCGTGCTGCGCATGGTCCTGCTGATCCTCGGGTGCCTGGCCGCACAGGCCGCACTGGTCCGGCTCGCCGAGTACGCGGCGGCCAGGCTCGGTGAGAAGGTCCTGGCCGACCTGCGCGAGGACTTCGTCGCCGACCTGCTCGGCCTGCCGCCGGAGACCGTCGAGGACACCGACGCCGGTGACCTGATCACCCGTACCACCCGCGACATCGACCAGCTCTCCGGCGCGATCCGCTCCGCGATCCCGGCCACCATGACCTCGGTCGGCATCGTCTGCTTCACCCTCGGCGCCCTGCTGCTGATCAGCCCGCTCCTGCTGCTGCCCTGCCTGCTCTCGGTGCCGGTCCTGTACGGCGCCGCCCGCTGGTACCTGCGCCGCGCCCACGAGGGCTACCTGCGCCAGGCGGCCACCTACTCCCGGCTGACGGAGAGCCTGGCCGAGACCGTCGAGGGCGCCCGCACCGTCGAATCGCTGCGGCTGACCGCCCGCCGGATGGCGGAGGTCGACGAGTCCATCGCCACCTCCTACGCCGCCGAGCGCTACACCCTGCGGCTGCGCAACGTCTTCCTCCCGCTCTGCGACACCAGCTATGCCCTGCCGGTGGCCGCCATGCTGATCTTCGGAGGCACGCTGTACCTGCACGGCGCGGTCTCGCTCGCCGCCGTCACGGCCGGCACCCTGTACGCCTCCCAACTGCTGAATCCGCTCGACCAGTTGATGTTCTGGCTGGATTCGCTGCAGTCGGCCGCCGCCGCGCTGGCGCGGCTGCTGGGGATGGCCCGCTTCCGGCAGCCCGCCCCGGCCGCCGTCACCACGGGCACCGCGCCCGGGGCCGGCGGTGCCGCCCGGGGCAGCGAGGTGCGGGACATCGATGGCCGGGATGTCGCGGTGCGGGACATCGAGGTCCGGGACCTCCGCTACGCCTACCAGCCGGGACACGACGTTCTGTGCGGGATAGATCTGACGATCCGTCAGGGCGAATGGCTGGCCGTGGTCGGCCCGTCCGGCGCCGGCAAGTCGACGCTGGCCAAGCTGCTGGCGGGGATCTACACCCCGCACGGCGGCGGCATCACCGTGGGCGGCCGGGAGGTCGCGGGCCTCGCCCCCACCGAGCGGCGCGGCACGGTCGCCCTGGTGACCCAGGAGCACCACGTCTTCCGGGGCAGCCTGCGCGACAACCTGACCATCGCCCGCCCGGACGCCGGTGACCAGGAGATCGCCGACGCCCTGCGCGCCGTCGACGCCTGGGAGTGGGCCGAGGAACTGGGTGTGGACGGCGCGGTCGGCCCCGGCGGGCAGGCGCTGGACCCGGCGAAGGTGCAGCAACTCGCCCTCGCCCGCCTCCTCCTCGCCGACCCGGACATCCTCATCCTGGACGAGGCGACCTCGCTGCTGAACCCGCGGGCCGCCCGGCACCTGGAACGCTCGCTGGCCGCCGTGACCACCGGCCGGACGGTGATCGCGGTGGTGCACCGGCTGCACACCGCCCAGGACGCCGACCGGATCGCGGTGCTCGACGACGGCCGGGTCACCGAGTTCGGCACGCACGAGGAATTGCTCGCCAAGAACGGCGCCTACGCGGGCCTCTGGCACGCCTGGCAGGGATAGCGGCACGGCTGCCCGAATCGCGCGCGCCGTCCGAATTGCGTACCGCTCCACTTGTGTACCACTCGAAGGCGCGTCATCCGAATTGCGTGCCGCGAATAGCGTTCTGCCCGAGAACGTCGTCAGGGAGGGGGTGATTTTCCCAGTGAGCCAGCGGATACTGGAGGACGTGCGGGCCGCCTGGTGCGATGTTTTCGGGGTGGCCCCGGACGAGCCCGAACGCGATTTCTTCGACTGCGGCGGCAATTCCCTTCTGGCGATCCGGCTGCAGCGCGCACTTCTGGTACGGACCGGGGCGGCGCTCACCGTCGCGGAACTCCTGCGGCACCGGACGATCGGTGCGCAGGCCGCGTACATCGGCAGCGCCGCGCCCGGCCCGCGACCCGACGCGCCGGGTCGGGCCGATTGACCGGGCGAGCCCTTCGCATCGCTCCGGGTGGAATCGGGCCACCTCGAATCGCGCCACATCGAATCGGATCAGGTTGAATCGGATCAGGGGGAACAGATGCCGAACGACGTCCTGCTGCCGGCCTCCTTCGCTCAGCAACGGCTCTGGTTCCTGGACCAGTTGGCCCCGGGAGGCACCGAGTACCTGATCCCCTCGGTGCTGCGGTTGACCGGGGAGCTGGATGTGGCGGCGCTGTCCGCCGCGTTCGCCGACCTGGTCGCCCGGCACGAGGCGCTGCGGACCGTCTTCGGGGAGCGGGACGGCCGGCCCGGCCAGCTCGTGCTCGATCCCGACCCGGACGTCCTGCGGGTGGTCGACGCGCCGGCCGGCCCGGGCGAGGCCGTGGCGACGGCGACGGCCCCGATGGACCTGCGGCACGGTCCGCTCTTCCGTGCCGTGCTGTTCCGGCAGGGCCCGGCCGAGCACCTGCTCGCGCTGACCTTCCACCACATCGTCTCCGACGGCTGGTCGGTCGGCATCGTGGTCGACGAGCTGAGCCGGCTGTACGCCGCGCACCGCGCGGGCGGCAAGGCCGACCTGCCGGAACCGCCCATCCAGTACCCGGACTTCGCGATCTGGCAGCGGGACTCCCTGGACGGGCCGGTGCTGGCGGAACAACTCGCCCACTGGACCGGCCGACTGGACGGACTGACCCCGCTGGAGCTGCCCGCCGACCGGCCCCGGCCCGCGGTCAGGTCGCCGCGCGGCGCCACGCTCTCCTTCCACGTCCCCGCCGAACTGGCCGAACGGCTCAAGGGGGTCTTCCGGGCCCACCGGGTCACCCCGTTCATGGGTCTGCTGGCGGCCTTCCAGGTGCTGCTGGCCCGGTACACCGGTCAGCACGACATCGCGGTGGGGACACCGGTGGCCGGCCGCAACCGGGCCGAGACCGAGGGACTGGTCGGCTTCTTCGTCAACACCCTGGTCCTGCGGGCGGACCTCGGCGAGGACCCGTCCTTCGCCGCACTGCTGGCGCAGGTCCGGGAGACGGCGCTGGCCGCCTACGACCACCAGGACCTCCCGTTCGAGCGGCTGGTCGAGCACCTCGCCCCCGAGCGCGACCTCGCCCGGACCCCGCTGTTCCAGACCATGTTCAACCTGCAGGACCCCCAGGCCACCGGCCACGCCTGGGACCTGCCCGGGATCACGGTCGGCGCCGAACCGCTGGGCGTGGACGTCGCCAAGTTCGACCTGTCGATGGAACTCGCCGAGACCGCGGCCGGATTCACCGGGATCCTGGAGTACGCCACCGACCTGTTCGACCGGACCACCGTCGAACGGATGGCGGACCACTACCTGACCCTGCTGGCCGGCGCGGCGGCCGACCCGGACGGCGCCGTCTCCCGGCTGCCGCTGCTCACCGCCCCCGAGGAACACCGGCTGCTCACCGACCGGAACCGGACCGCGGTGGCCTACCCGGACACCCCGGTGCACGAACTGGTGGCACGCCAGGCGGCCCGGACGCCGGAGCGGACCGCCGTGGTCTGCGGCGAGCACGCGCTGACCTACCGGGAGCTGGAGGAGCGGGCCGACCGCCTCGCGCTCCGGCTGGCCCGGGCGGGCGTCGGGCCGGAGACCCTGGTCGGCCTCTGCCTGGACCGCGGCCCCGACCTGGTCGCGGCGCTGCTGGGCGTGCTCAAGGCCGGTGGCGCCTACGTGCCGCTGGACCCGGCCCACCCGCGCGAGCGGCTGCAGCTCCTGCTGGCCGACATCGCCGCCCCGGTCGTGCTCACCCAGCGGCACCTGGCCGAGCGGATCCCCGCCCGGGACGGGCAGGTGGTGCTCTGCCTCGACGGCGACGGCGACGACCCGGCCTACGACACCACCGGCCCGGCCGCCGACACCGCCGTCCCGCCGCGCCGGGCCGCGCCCGAGGATCTGGCCTACGTCATCTACACCTCGGGCTCCACCGGCACGCCCAAGGGCGTCCAGACCGGGCACGGCAACCTGGTCAACGGCCTGCTCGCGATGCAGGAGATCCTGCGGCTGGGCCCGGAGGACCGGCTGCTGGCGGTCGCCCCGTACACCTTCGACCCGTCCAGCGTCGACCTGCTGCTGCCCCTGGTGCGCGGCGCGCAGGTCCACCTCGCGACCCGCGCGGACACCACCGAGCCCGCCCGGCTCGCCGCGCTGATCGCCGCCCGGGGCATCACCGTCCTGCAGGCCACCCCGCCGCTGTGGCGGCTGGTGGTCGAGGAACTCCCCGACCTCCCCGAGCTCTCCGAGCGCCTGCACGTCCTGCTCGGCGGCGAGGCGCTCGACCCCCGGCTCGCGGCCGTCACCCGCCCCAAGGTCCGCCGGCTCACCCAGCTGTACGGGCCGACCGAGACGACCATCTGGGCGCTGGCCGCCGACGTCGCCCCCGACCGCGCGTCGGACCCGGTGATCCCGATCGGCACCCCGCTCGCCAACACCCGCGCGTACGTGCTGGACCGGCACCTGAACCCGGTACCGGTCGGGGTGCCCGGCGAGCTGTACATCGCCGGGGCCGGGCTGGCCCGCGGCTTCCTCAACCGCCCGGGGACGACGGCGGAGCGGTTCGTGGCCTGCCCGTACGGCGCCCCGGGCGAGCGGATGTACCGCACCGGCGACCTGGCCCGCCGCCGGGCGGACGGGGACCTGGAGTTCCTCGGCCGCTCCGACAACCAGGTCAAGATCCGCGGCTTCCGGATCGAGCCCGCCGAGGTCGAGGCGGTCCTGCGCGCCAGCGGGCTGGTCGGCGACGCGGTCGTGATCGCGCGCGAGGACGCACCGGGGGACCGGCGGCTGGTGGCGTACGTGACGCCCGCCGAACCCGGCGCCGGGGTCGACCTGCCCGCGCTGCGGCGACGGGCGGGCCGGCAGCTGCCGGACCACCTGCTCCCGGCGTACACGGTGGTGATCGACGCCGTACCGCTGACGGTGAACGGGAAGGTGGACCGCCGGGCGCTGCCCGCCCCGGACGGATCGCGGCCGGAGACCGGCCGGAGGTACGTGACCCCGGCCGGACCGGTCCAGCACTCGATCGCCCGGGTCTGGGAGCAGGTCCTGGGCGTCGAGCGGGTCGGCGCCGAGGACAACTTCTTCGAGCTCGGCGGCCACTCCCTGCTGGCCACCCGGGTGATCTCCCAGCTGCGCCGGGAGTTCGGCGACGCCCTCGGCGTGCAGAGCGTCTTCGCCGCGCCGACGGTGGCCGGACTGGCGGAGCTGGTGACCGCGGCCGGCGCCGCGGGTACGTCGGGCGCGTCGGGCCCGGACACGGACCCGGCGCCGGGCCTGCCGCCGATCCGCCCGGTGCCGCGGAACGGACCGCTGCGCGCCTCCTTCGCGCAGGAGCGGCTCTGGCTGCTGGACCAACTCGCCCCGGACAGCGCCGAGTACGTCGTCCTGCGGATGCTGCGGCTCACCGGCGAACTGGACCCGGACGCGCTGGAGCGGGCGCTCGCCGAACTCGTCGCCCGGCACGAGGTGCTGCGCACCCGCTTCGAGGCCGAGGACGGCGTCCCCGTCCAGGTGATCGAGCGGTCCGCCGCCCCCGCACTGCCGTTGACCGACCTGAGCGGGCTGCCCGCCGAACGGGCCGAGGCCGAGGTGTCGGCCCTCGTGGCCGCCGAGAGCGCCAGGCCGTTCGACCTGGGCACCGCCCCGCTGCTGCGCGCGCGGCTGCTGCGGGTACGAGCCGACGAGCACGTCCTGGTGCTCGCGGTGCACCACATCGCCGTCGACGCCTGGGCGATGGGCCTGCTCAACCGGGAACTCGCCGCCCTCTACGCGGCGTTCCGCCGGGGCCTGCCGTCCCCCCTGGCGACGCCGACGATCCAGTACGCCGACTTCGCGGTGTGCCAGCGGGACTGGCTGCGCGGTGCGGTCCTCGAAGGCCAACTGGACTACTGGCGGAGGCGGTTGAGCGGTCTCGCGGCGCTGGAGCTGCCCACCGACCGGCCGCGCCCGGCGGTGCGCTCCGGCTCCGGCGCGAGCCACGGGTTCACGCTGGAAGCGGAGTTGACCGCCGCGCTGCACGGACTCTCGCGCCGTGCGGGCGCCACCCTGTTCATGACCCTGCTCGCCGCCTTCCAGGCGCTGCTCTCCGCTTACAGCGGCCAGGACGACATCGCCGTGGGCACCCCGATCGCCAACCGCAACCGGGCCGACACCGAAGGGCTCGTCGGGTTCTTCGTCAACACCCTGGTGCTCCGCGCCGACCTCGCGGGGAACCCCTCCTTCACCGGACTGCTCGCCCAGGTCCGGGACACCGCGCTCGGCGCCTACGCGCACCAGGACCTGCCCTTCGAACGCCTGGTGGAGGAGCTGCGTCCGGAGCGCGACCCGGGCCGAAACCCGCTGTTCCAGGTGCTGTTCACCTTCCAGAACACCCCGCGGACGCCGTTCACGCTCGACGGGGTCACGGTGGCGCCGGAGGAGTGGGAGCAGCAGGTCGCGAAGTTCGACCTGACGCTCTCGGTGCACGAGAGCGACGGCCGGCTGGACTGCGCGATCGAGTACAGCACCGACCTCTTCGAACCCGGCACCGTGGCACGGATGGCCGGCCACTTCGGCACCCTGCTGGCCCGGGTCGCGGCCGATCCGGACCGCCCGCTCGCCGACCTGTCCGTCCTCACCGGGCCCGAGCGGCGGCAACTGCTGGAGGAGTGGACCGACACCGCCGCGCCCTACCCGGACGACCGGTGCGTGCACCAGCTGTTCGAGGACCAGGCCGCCCGCACGCCCGACGCCGTCGCACTGGTCGCGGGCGGCGCCGAGCCGCCGTCCGAGCAGTCGACCCACCAGGAGCTGACGTACGACGGGCTCAACCGGCGCGCCAACCGGCTCGCGCACCACCTCAAGGGGCTCGGGGCCGGCCCGGACACCCTGGTCGGCGTCTGCCTGGAGCGCGGTCCCGCGCTGGCCGTCGCCCTGCTCGGAATCCTCAAGTCCGGTGCCGCCTACGTGCCCCTGGACCCGGTGCACCCCCGCGAGCGGCTGGCCGCGCTGGTGGCCGACAGCGGGGCGGCGCTGCTCGTCACCCGCACGGAACTCCGCGACCGGCTCGGCCTCGACACCCCGGCGGTCTGCCTGGACCGGGACGCCTCCGTCCTCGCCGCCCGCCCGGACCGGAACCCGGAACCGTCGGCCGGGCCCGGCGACCTCGCGTACGTGGTCCACACCTCGGGCTCCACCGGCACCCCCAAGGGCGTCGCCGTCGAGCACCGGGGCGTGACCGCCTACCTGTCCTTCGTGACCTCCCGCTACGGCATCACCCCCGGCACCCGGGTCCTGCAACTGGCGTCCATCGGCTTCGACGCCTCGGTGCGGGACCTGCTCGGTCCGCTCAGCTGCGGCGCCACGGCCGTCCTCGCCCCGCACGACGGCCCGTTCGACCCGGCCGCGATCGCCGAGTGCGTCGAGCGCCACCGGGTGGAGGTGCTGCTCAGCGCCGTCCCGTCCCAGCTCCGGGCGCTCCTCGCGGTGCCCGGGGCGGAACACGCCCTGGCCCGGGTGCGGCTGACGGTGGCGAGCGGCGAGAGCCTGCGGCTCATCGGGCGGCACGGGCGCCGCGTGCTGCCCGGCGCCCTGGTGAACCAGTACGGCCCCACCGAGTGCACCATGACCAGCACCTACTGGCCCGCCGCCGAGGACTGGGCGGAGCGCGCCGAGGACGTCATCGGCCGGCCGATCGCCAACAAGCGGGTCCACCTGCTGGACCGGCACCTGAACCCGGTGCCGGTCGGGATCCCCGGCGAGGTGTACATCGCGGGCGTCGGCCTGGCCCGCGGCTACTGGAAGCGCGCCGCCCTGACCGCGGAGCGGTTCGTGGCCTGCCCGTACGGCGCCCCGGGCGAGCGGATGTACCGCACCGGCGACCTCGCCCGGTGGCGGACCGACGGGGACCTGGAGTTCCTCGGCCGCTCCGACGACCAGGTGAAGATCCGCGGCGTCCGGGTCGAACCGGGCGAGGTGGAGGCCGTGCTGCGCGCCGCCGGGCCGGTCGGCGACGTGGTGGTGCTGGCCCGCGAGGACGAGCCGGGGGAGCGGCGGCTGGTGGCCTACGTGACGCCCGCCGAACCCGGCGGCCCGGTCGACCCGGCCGCGCTGCGCCGACGGGCCGGGCAGCGGCTGCCGGACCACCTGCTGCCCGCCGTGGTGGTGATCGACGCGCTGCCGCTGACGGTGAACGGGAAGGTGGACCGGCGCGCGCTGCCGGCCCCGGGCGGGTCGCGGCCGGACACCGGCCGGGCGTACGTGGCGCCGGCCGGGCCGGTGCAGCGGACCCTGGCCCGGGTCTGGGAGCAGGTCCTGGGGGTGGCGCGGGTCGGCGCCGAGGACAACTTCTACGAACTCGGCGGCGACTCCGTCCTCAGCATCCGGGTCGTGCACCGGGCGGGCCGACTGGGCATCCACCTCACGCCCCGGATGATGGTCCGGCACCAGAGCATCGCCCGGATCACCGAGCACCTCGGGCGGGACGGCCTCGACGGTGCCGTCGGGACGGCCGGGCGCGGCACCGTCACCCCGTTGAACGAGAGCACCTCCGCGCACACCGCCTTCTGCTTCCCGGTGATCGCGGGCAACGTCACCGGCTACGTCCCGCTGGCCCGCGCACTGAGCGCCGACGCCCGGCTGCTCGGCGTCGAGCTGTCCTGGTGGGACCGGCCGGACGCGGCGGAATGGAGGATCCCGACCATGGCCCGCAGTTGCTGCGAGGCGATCCTCGACAGTCGCCCCGAGGGGCCCCACCTGCTGATCGGCTGGTCCTTCGGCGGAGTCCTGGCACTGGAGACGGCCCGGCTGCTCCACGCGGCCGGGCACGCGGTGCGGGTCGTCGCCCTGGACGGCATCCTGCCCACGGCGCAGTACCGGGAGGGCGTGCGCGGGAACATCGCGACGATCGACGGGCTGCTCGCCCGGCTCGCGGAGGGGCACGCCCCGGCCGCGCTGCCGGAGGACGTGACGGCGGGGCTGACGCAGCTGAACATCCCGCCGGAGCTGCACGAGATCGCCGGTGACGACCTGGTGCGGCACCTGACCGTGATGCGGGGCATCGGCACCGCCGTCCTGGAGTACGAGCCCGCACCGGTGGAGTTCCCCGTCACCCTGTACGAGGCGCGGCACCGCCGACTGCCGGACTGGATCCGGAGCACGATCCGGGAGACCTGGCAGCCGTACGTGCCGGACCTGGAGGTGCTCGGGACGCCGGGCGACCACTACTCGTTCCTGCGCTACCCGATCGTGCGCTCGCTCGCGGACGGCCTCCGGGAGACCGTCCGCGAGCACGGCTGACGCGGGCGTCGGCTGGGGTTGGCGGTGTCGGGCGGGGCGGCCGCCCGGGTCCCCGCGCGCCGGGGAGTCCGTCAGCGCGGCGTGGCCCGGGCGGCGAGCAGCGCGATGTCGTCCTCGGCGGCCGGGGCCGGGGGCGGGACGAGGGCGTGCAGGACGGCGTCGAGGAGGTCGTCGAGGTCGCCGGTGGCGGGCAGGCACAGCGCGGCGAGGCGTTCCAGCGAGGCGTCGATGTCCTCGCCGCGGCGTTCGACCAGGCCGTCCGTGTAGAGCAGCAGGGTCTGGCCGGGGACGAGCGGGTGGCTGACCTGCTCGTACCCGCCGAGGCCGGTGCCGAGCGGTGGGCCGGTGGGGAGGCGCAGCAGCTCGGTGGGCCGGTCGGGGGTGATCAGGGCGGGCGGCAGGTGGCCCGCGCTGGAGAGGGTCCAGCGGCCGCGCCCCGGGTCGGCGAGGGCGAGCAGGCAGGTCGCGGGGCGGGCGGAGTCGTCGGCGGAGATGACGGTGTCGAGCTGGCGCAGGATCCGGTGCGGGGGCAGGTCCATGCCCGCGATGTCCCGCAGCGCCGAGCGGTAGTGGCTCATGTCGACGGCGGCCTCGACGCCGTGCCCCATGACGTCGCCCATGGCGAGCAGGGTGCGGCCGAACGGCAGCCGGACCGTCTCGTACCAGTCGCCGCCGACCACCGAGCTGGTGCCGGAGGGCAGGTAGCGGGAGGCGAGGGTGAGGTTCTGGTGCGGGTTGCCGGGTTCGCTGAGCAGGGCCCGCTGGAGTTCGAGGGCGATGCCCTGGGATCGGGTGTAGCGGCGGGCGTTGTCGATGCCGGCGGCGGCCCGGGCGGCGAGGTCGCCGAGCAGGGCGGCCTCGTCGGGGGTGAAGGGCGGGGTGGTGGCGGTCCGGCCGAGGGTGAGCAGCCCGACCAGGTGGCCCCGGGTGGCGAGCGGCAGGACGAGCAGTGAGGCGGTCCCGGCGGGGCAGGCGTCCTCGGGGCCGGGCTCGGTGAGCACGGCGATGCCGCCGGCGAGGCTGCGGGCGGCGGCCGAGTCCCTGTCGTGGCGGATCGATTCTCCTGGGCGGGGCAGGTCGGCGAGCGCGGCGGTCAGGGACGGGACGGCCCGGACGGCGGCGCGGTGCAGCCGCCGGGGCGTGCCCTGGCCGGCCCGGGCGGGCTCGGCCTCGGGCGGCAGGACGTCGACCACGGCCAGGTCGGCGAGGCCGGGGACGGCGAACGCGGCGAGTTCGGCGCAGGTCGTCGCGATGTCGAGGGTGGTACCGATCCGCTCGGCGGCCGCGTCGAGCAGCGCGAGGCGGGCGCGGGCCTGTTCGAGTTCGCGGAGCCGTTCGCGGGCCGGGTCGGGGTCGTCCAGGACGGTGACGATCACACCGGTGATCCGTCCGGTGTGCCGCAGCGGCCGGTAGCGCACCCGGAGGCCGGGCGGGACGGGGTGGCCCGGGCCGTCGGGGCCGCCGGTCGCGTGTTCGCGGTCGTGGCCGTCGGCGACCACGCGGTGCAGGGTGGCGGCGGCGCCGGCGAAGGCGGTGGCCTCGGCGGGGCGGCCGAGCAGGTCGGCGCGGCGCAGGCCGGTGGCGGTGGCGAAGGCGGCGTTGAGGTACTGCCAGCGCAGCTGCTCGTCGAGCACGGCGATGCCGACGGGGGCGGCGGCGAGCACCGAGCGGAGCAGGTCGGGGTCGTCGCCGCCGGGGTGAGGGTCCTCGCCGCTGTGGTGACTGCCGGTGATCGCGTCGATCCTGGCAGCGAGCGAGGCCGCCGTCGCCGCCGGCGACCGGGTGTCCGGGGTCGCGGGCGGGGAGCCCTCTGCTCGGTCGCCGTGCCGGAAGTGCATACGCCCATGATCACGCGTCGGGGCGCGCCACGCCCACAACCGGACCAAACCTTGACCGGCCGGGGACGGTGTTGTAGCGCGGGCGGCACCGGCGGGCGAAGGCCGGAAGATCACCGGTCATACTTGGGCGGCGACGTCCGGCACCGGACGCCGCAGGCCGTGCCGGAGCATCCGCGAACCGGCGTCGGACGGCGTCGGACCGGCGCCGGAGCGGCGTGGGACCGGTGTCGGACGGCGTCGGACCGGCGCCGGAGCGGCGTGGGACCGGTGTCGGAGCGGCGTTGGACCGGTGTCGGCTCGGCGCTGGACCGGCGCCGGACCAGCGCCGTACCAGCCTCAGAGAAGCGTCGGACCGGCGCGAGACCCGTGCCGGAGACGTCCGTGAGCACCAGACCGGAGGAACCGATGAGCCCCCACCAGCCGACCAGTCGCCCGGCGGCCGGGGCCCCCGGGGTGCCCTGGAACCGGCAGCGGCTGCGCAGCAACAACGAGTGGCTGCTGCTGGAGCTGCTGCGCACCGGCGGTGGGTCCTCGCGCGCCCAGCTGGCCCGGGACACCGGCCTGTCCAAGCCGACCGTCTCGGCCGCGCTGGCCGCCCTGGAGCAGGCCGGGCTGGTCCGCGAGGCCGGGCGGCTGGCCCCCGAGCGCGGCCGCACCGCCGTGCTGTACGAGGTCGACCCCACGGCCGGGTACGTACTCGGCGTGGACATCGGCCGGGCCCGGTTGCGGGTGGCCGTCGCGGACCTCGCCGGGACGGTCGTCGCCCGCCGGGACGTGGCCAACCGGGGCCGTTCGGCGAACGCCGTCGCGGACGCCGTGGTCGCCGCCGCGCACGAGGCGACCGCCGAGGCGGGCCTGGCCGCCGACGACATCGTGCACGCGGTGATCGGCACCCCGGGCGTGTGGGACGAGGAGCGGCGCGGGGTGCGCTACGCCTCCAGCCTGCCCGGCTGGGGCCGGCCGGGGCTGTTCGACCGGATCGGGGAGGGGCTGGGCACGGCCGTGTCGGTGGCCAATGACGCGAACCTGGCCGCGCTCGGGGAGTACACCCTGGGCGCCGGGCGGGGCAGCCGGATGTTCGCCTACCTGCTGGTCGGCACCGGCCTCGGGCTGGGCGTGGTGAAGGACGGCGAGTTGCTGCTCGGCGCGCACGGCGCGCTGGGCGAGATCGGCCTGGTCCCGCTGCCGGCCCGCGCCGACGAGCCGGCGGTGACCATCGAGCAGGAAGCCGCCGCGGACGCCGTGGTGCGCACCGCCCGGGACCTCGGGCTCGACGGGGACGGCGCCGGACGGCAGATGACGGCGAAGCAGGTCTTCGAGCGGGCCCGGGCCGGGGAGGCCGCGGCGGTCCGGGCGGTGGAGCGGGAGGCCGAGCAACTCGCCTACGCCGTCGCCGTGTTGTCCGCGGTGCTGGATCCGGACCTGGTGGTGCTCGGCGGTGGGATCGGCAGCAGCGCGGACCTGCTCCTGGAGCCGCTGGAACGGGCCCTGCACCGGCTCGCCCCGATGCGTCCGACGCTCGCACCGAGCCTCCTGGGGGAGGAGGCGGTGCTCCTCGGCGCGGTCTCGACGGCGCTGGAGACCGCCCGTCCCGCGGTGTTCGAACGCCGGACGGCTGGGCTGCGCTGACGGTGGGGCGGGTCTGATGGCTGGGCTGCGCTGACGGTGGGGCGGGTCTGATGGCGGGGCCGCGCTGACGGTGGGGCCGCGCTGACGATTGCGCGGCCGGGAGAACAGCGACGCTCGGTAGCCGACAGGTCTCGATCTGCCAACGGGTGGGGAAACGGTGCTCGCGGCGTGTGCGGCGACTGCTTGAATCGCACGACCCACCCACACGGAACGGAGCGTTCTCCTCTCATGCCTTCACGGATATCCGGGCACCGCCGGACCGGTCGGGCCGGATTCACCGGGCTCGCCGGATTCGCCGGACTCGTCCTCACCGTCGGTCTGGCGTTGACCGGTTGCGACCCGTCCGCCGCCGGCGGCGGGGCCACGGCGTCGGCCAGGGCGTCGGCCACGGCGACCGTCGCCGCCGGTCCGACCTCGTCCGCCTCGTCGGCGCCGCTCGCGCCGCTCGCACCGGTCACGCCGGTCACGCCGCAGGCGTCCTCCGCGGCGCCGGCCGCCGCCCAGTCCCAGCCGACGACGTCCACGGCCCCGCAACCCAAGGTGACCACCGCGAAGCCGCCGGCCGACCCGGAGCCGGAACACACCGCGGCCGCCGGCGGCGCCGGGTGCGACATCCGCTCGAACGCGGGCAACTGCTACGAGGCCGGGCAGTTCTGCCGCAACGGTGACCTGGGGAAGAGCACGCACGACGCGGCCGGCCGGGTGATCACCTGCCGGATGGTCAGCGGAAAGCCGCACTGGCAGGCCTGACGCCGACGCACGGACGGACGGCCGGGCGGCGCGCGGTGCGCGGCGTGTGATGTGCCGCCGCGTTCTCCGTTCAGAGGTCGAGCACGCCCAGGGTGTCCCAGAACAGGTGCTCGTAGGACTGGAGCAGCAGCCCGTACTCACGCGCGGCGGCCAGGGTCGGCCGGTCGAGCCGGTCCGGTCCGAGCGCGACGGCGGCCTGCTGCTCCAGTTCCGTCGCGGGTCGGGCGAAGTGGTCGAAGAAGGCGCAGGCCTCGTCGGCGAAGCCGTAGTGGCGGCGCAGCGCCTGCCCGACGGCAGCGCAGTAGTCGCCCCAGGCCGTGAAGTTGGCGACCAGGGCGGCGGCCGCGGCGTCGGGCCGGCCGTTCAGGGCGAGCCAGGCCAGGTAGGCGGGGTAGGCCTGGCAGCCGGGCAGCGGCGGTCGGGCCGCCACCGCGGTGCTGTCCAGGCCGCAGGCGGTGGCGAGCGCGGGCAGGGTGCGCAGCGCGGCGCTCTCGCCCTCGGCCAGGGTGGCGAACCAGGCACCGACCGGGTGGTCCGCGCGGCGGGTGGCGAGCGCGAGCAGGCTGCGCCGGTCGGAGCGGATGATCCGGTGCTGCTGGGCGGCGAGTTCGCCCAGGACCCGGCGCGGGGCGGTGCCGTCGGCGAGCGCCGCGACCAGCGCGGGGGCGGCATCGCCGGGCGCCAACTCGGCGCGCAGTTCCTGGATCTGGTCGAGGATCGGGTGGTTCACCGGTGCCTCCGGGGTGCGGTTCGGTCCGGTGCCCATTCCTACCGCCTGGCGGCGTCCGGACGGCGGCGACAGGCCGGGGCTGCGGCGACCGCTCCCGGCCCGGCCGGGCCGGGAGCGGTGGACCCTGATCGCGTCGCGTTGCGCCGTGTTGTCTCGCGTTGCGTCGCGGCGCGCCCTGGTCAGGATCCGGCGCAGGCCTTGGTCACGTCGCCGGCGGCGCTGGTGATCGCGTCGACGTCGGGCTGCTTGTTGTCGGAGACCTTGTCGATGGCGTTGTCGACGGCCTTGGAGAGCCTGTTCGTGGCGGCGTCGAGCTTGCCCCCACCGTCCTGACCGACCTTCTTCGCGTCGTCGACGATCTTCTTCAAGGCGCTGACGGTGTGCTTGCGGCGCTCCTCGTCGGTGATCTGGCCGACGTTGACCACCGAGTCCGCGAGGTCCTGGACATCGCCGGTGATGCTGATCGCGCGTTTTCCGCAGTCGACGGCCTGGTCGGCGCTCTTGCACGCGGTGAACAACGGGGCCGCGATGAGCACCGCGAGTGCGGTGGCGGCCAGGCGGTACGGCTTCCTTGTCATGTCGGTATCCCTCCCGCCGTGGACAACGTCGTTTTGCCGTACGGTGGTTCCGGTGGTTCGGATGAACGTCTGGCAAAGTCTGTGCTCATGACGGAATGTGATGTTCCGTCAGCATGGAGGGCGCGGCCGAGGTGAGCCCGCCGGTCCTACCCGTTCCCCTTCGCGGACTCCGACAGTTCGTCCACCAGCCGGGCGAGGGCCGGGACGGCCACCCCGTGCGTCTCGGCGGCACGCAGGACGGCGCCGCCGATGGCGTCGAGCTCGGTCGGACGGCCGGCCTCCACGTCGCGCTGCATCGAGGACTTCATCGTCGCGGGGATGCGGTCGAACGCCGTGAGCAGCGCCTGCGCGTCGGCCGGCGCGCCGACCGCCCGGGTGACGGCGGCGATCTCGTCCAGTACGGTGAGGAGTTCGGGCCGGTACTCGGTGCGTACGGTGCCGATCCCGCCCGCGTGGCGGGTGGTGAGCAGGGCGAACGGGGCGAGGAAGGACAGCTTGCTCCACAGCATCGCCGTCTCGTCCGCGCACAGGGTCACGGACAGGCCGGTGTGCCGCAGCTGTTCGGCGAACTCCAGGACAGGGTCGGTGAGTTCTCCGGTCGCTGCGAGTTCGACGGCGGCGAACGGGCTGGTGTGCTCGATCCGCCCGGGCGCCGTGCGGGTGGCCTCGACCCGGATCGTGCCGGCCACGACCCGTGCGGCCGGGTAGCGCTCGCGCAGCACCGCCATGTGGTCCAGCCCGTTGAGCAGCGGTACCACGATCCCGGCGCCGAGCATCTGTGGCGCCAGCCGGTCGAGCGCGGCCGTCAGAGCGGTCTGCTTGACGGTCACGAAGACGGCGTCGACGGGCTCGCGCAGCTCGGTGGCGGCCTCGACCCGGGCGGTGAACTCGCCGAACTGCCCGCTGCGGACGTGCAGTCCGTCGCGGCCGAGGACGGCGGCGGTCGCCTCGCCCGCCAGGCAGACGACGGGGTGCCCGTCGCGGGCGAGCAGTCCGCCGATCAGTCCTCCGACGCCGCCCGGTCCGAGGATCGCGACGGTCAGGGGGGTGGTGGTCATGCTGACTCCCGTGGGTGAGAAGGGGATCGGACGGGCGGTCACGGAATCTCGCAGAAGACGCGGCCTTCCGAACCGTCCGGGCTGAGGAAACCGAAGCCGTCGCCGTCATCGAGGTCGAGGACGTACGGATCGTCCTCGTCCTCGTCCTCGTCCTCGTCCGAGGCGCTGGCGAGGCCGAGGGGGAAGAAGTACCGCCACGGCGCGGGGACCTCGGCCCGGCCGCTCGGGAAGGACGGGAGACCGCCCACGTGGTCGGGCGGCGGGTCGAGGGTCACCCGGTCATGATTCCTCAAACGCCGAGGCCCCTGGTTCTGGTTCTGGCTCTGGGTTCGGGTTCGGGTTCGGCACCGGCTTCGGCGCCACGGAGCCGGCCCGAGGGAGGTCGCACCACCTGTGGGGTTCGGTTTTCCGAACCCCGGATCCGGGGGCCGGCACGATCGATCTCCCGGCCCCCGACGCCCACGATGGAGGGCATGAACGGGATGACGACAGCCGCAGCCCCGGCGGCGCATGACGGGGCGAGGGGACCGGCCCTGAGCGGGGAGGGACTGCACCGTGAGTACGGGCGCGGCCCGGCGGGTGTCCGGGCGCTGCGCGGGGTGTCCGTGGCCTTCGCGCCGGGGACGTTCACGGCGGTGATGGGGCCCTCGGGCTCGGGCAAGACCACTCTGCTGCACTGCCTGGCCGGGATGGACCGGCCGACCCGTGGCACCGTCCGGTGGGGCGGGACGGAGGTGTCCGGGTTGCCCGAGCGGCGGCTGGCGGAGCTGCGCCGCACCCGGATGGGCTTCGTGTTCCAGGCCTTCAACCTGATGCCGGCGATGACCGTGGCCCAGAACGTCGAGCTGCCCGGGCGGCTGGCCGGTCGGCCGCCGGAGCGGGGCCGGGTGCGGGAGGCGCTGGCCCGGGTCGGGCTGGCCGGGCGCGAGCGGGACCGGCCCGGGCAGCTGTCGGGTGGCCAGCAGCAGCGGGTGGCGATCGCCCGGGCGCTGGTCGCCCGACCGGAGGTGTTGTTCGCCGACGAGCCGACGGGCGCGCTCGACCGGGCGACCGGGCACGACATCCTCGACCTGCTGCGCGAGGGCGTCGACGTCGACGGGCGGACGTGTGTCATGGTCACCCACGACCCGGTGGCCGCCGGGTACGCGGACCGGGTCCTGCTGCTCGCGGACGGCCTGCTGGTGGACGAGCTGGTCGGGCCGACCGCCGCGCAGGTCGGCGAGCGGCTGAGCCGGTTGGGCGGGTGAGCGCGGTGGGCGTGGTGGGCGTGGGGAGCGTGGTGAACGCCATGAATGCGATGAACGCGATGAACGGTCCCGTTCCGGCCCTGTCCCTCGGGCAGATCCGGCGGCGGCCCGCAGCCTTCGCCGGGCTGGCGACGGCACTGTTCCTGGCGATGGCGGCGGTGACGCTGTTCGGCTCGCTGGTCGCCGCGCAGCTGACGGCCCCCGAGGGGGTGGCACGGGCACCGGTGGCCGGGCCGGGCGTGCTGGTGATCGCCGCGGCGTTCGGTGAGATCGCGGTGCTGGTGGCGCTGTTCGTGGTCGTCAACGCGCTCGGCTTCACCCTCCGTCAGCAGCACCGCGACCTGGCCCTGCTGCGCACCGTCGCGGCGACGCCCCGGCAGGTGCGCCGGGTGGTCCGCGCCCAGGTCCTGGGGACCGTCCTGCTGACGGCCGTCCCCGGCTGCGCGGCGGGCGCCCTCGCCGCCCGTGCCTTCCTCGCCGCCCTGCAGCGGCGCGGGATGGCCGCGCCCGGTCTGCACGTACCCGGGACGCCGGTGCCGATGCTGATCGCGCTCGGGGTGGCGCTGCTGGTCGGCCTGGCGGCCACCGCCGTGGCGGTCCGGCGGATCACCCGGCCCGCGCCGGCCGTCGCCCTGACCGAGGGGACGGACGGGCCCCGGCGCATCGGCGTGCTGCGGCTGTCGGCCGGGGTGGCGGTGCTGACCGGCGGTGCGCTGCTGCTGCGGCTGGCCGCGACCAGGCCGGCCGGGGAGCTGGACAAGGCGGGCCAGGCCTCCCTGCTCGGTTCGCTGGTGCTGTCGGTCGCGGTCGCCCTGCTCGGGCCGTTGGCGGCACGGGCGCCGGCCGCCGTGCTCGGCCTCCCGCTCCGGGCACTGTTCCCTCGGACGGGCTGGCTGGCCGACGCCAACCTGCGCGGCCACGCGGCCCGGCTCTCCTCGGCGGTCGTCCCGGTGGCGCTGTTGGTCGGACTCTCCGGCACGATGTTGATCATGACCAGCACCGCCGAGCGGGTGGCCCGGGCGACCGGCGCCGCGACCAGCGTCACCAAGGCGAGCGACATCTGGCTGCGCCAGGCCGAGCTCGGCCTGCTGGTCTGCTTCGCGGCGGTCTCCACGGTCAACACCCTGGTCGCGCTGACCGCCGACCGGCGCCGCGAGTTCGCGCTGCTGCGCCTGGTCGGGGCCACCCGGCGGCACCTGCTGCGGATGCTCTCCGTGGAGGCGCTGCTGACCACGGCGGTCGGCGTGCTGTTGGGGGCGGCGGTGGCGGCCGCGGCCTCGGGGGCGTTCAGCTGGGCGGTGCGCGGGTCGGTGGTGCCGGTGGTGCCGGGCGCGGGGTGCGCGTGGGTGGTGCTGGGGGCGGCGGCCCTGACGGTGCCGGGGATCGTGGGCACGGGGCTGTGGGCGAGCGGCGGATCGGCGGTGGAGTCGGTGGGCGGGGCGCGGAGGTGAGGCGGCCGCCGCCGGCCGTCCCGGGTGGTCGTGGGGGGGCGACGGAGGTGGTGGTTCCGGTCGCGCCTGGTGGATGCTGGGCCGGTCGACGGATGAGCGGTGAGGTGGACGGCGGTGCGACGGAGCGGAGCGCGGTGGACGGCCGTGCGGCGGGCAGCCGTGCCGTGGACGGCGGCTGAGCGGCGGCGGTTCCTGGCGGTGCGGGGTGACGAGGTGGCGTTCGCCGTCCTCGGGCTGCCGGTCGGGGTGCTCGGCGGCGCCTACGCGGTCGCCGTCCTCTATGCGGGGGTGCTGCTCTCGCTCACCGTGCTGGGTCTGCCGTTCGTCGGGGCCGCGCTGCTCGGGGCACGGCGGATCGGCCGGCTGCACCGGTGGCTGGTCGCGTGGCTGCTCGACGAGACGGTGCCCGAGCCGCCGCCGCTGCCGCGCCCGCCCGGGTTGATCGCCCGGGGCCGGGTGGTGCTGACCGATCCGGTGGCCTGGCGGGTGCTGCTCTACCTCTTCCTGCGGCTGCCGCTCGGTGTGCTCGGCTTCCTGGCCGCGATCGGGCTGCCGCTCGGGTGCCTCTGGCTGGTGGGCTTCCCGGTCTGGGTGCGGCTGCTGGAGCCCGGCCCGCGACCGGTCGGCTGGTCGGACCTGCTCGCGATCCCGGTCGGCCTCGCGCTGCTGGCCGCCGTACCCGCCGTGCTGCGGGCACTGAGCCGAGCCAACCGGGCGCTCGCCCGCGCGCTGCTCGGGCCGGTGCGCTCGCAGCAGCGGGTGCGCGAACTGGAGAGCGCCCGGGCCACCCTGCTGGCGGAGAACAGCGACCGGCTGCGACGTCTGGAACGCGACCTGCACGACGGTACCCAGGCGCAGCTGGTCGCCCTCGCCATCACCCTTTCGCTGGCCGACGACGCCCTCGCCGACCCGGCCGCGCCCGACCTCGGGCGGCTGCGCACCCTGGTGGACCGCGCCCGGGGGCAGACCGACGACACCATCACGGCCCTGCGCCGGCTGACCCACGGGATCCACCCGGTGGCACTGGACGGCGGACTGGCCGAGGCGCTGCCCGGGCTCACCGCCACCGCGCCGGTGCCGGTCACGGTCCGGCTGGACCTGCGGGAGCGGCCGGACGAGGTGATCGAGCGGGCCGTCTACTTCTGCGCGGCCGAACTGCTGACCAACGTGGCCAAGCACAGCGGCGCCCGGTCGGCGGAGCTGACCGCGAGCGCGGCCGACGGGAGGGTCCGGCTGACCGTCCGCGACGACGGGCGCGGCGGCGCCGCGATCGGCCCGGGCACCGGCCTGGCGGGCCTTGCCGACCGGCTCGCGGCGGTCGACGGGGTGCTCCGGGTGGACAGCCCACCGGGCGGACCGACGGTGGTCAGCGCCGAGCTCCCCGGCAGGCTGTGACGGACGGCCAGGGGCGCTCAGGGCCGGGCGGGGCATGAGAGAGGCTCATGGCCCGCCCATGAGTAACGCTCATGGGCTGGTCGTCATGAACAGGCTTCATGGGTTGGCCCATGAGCACCGCTCATGAGTGGACCCATGAGCGGACCCATGAGCAACGCTCATGAGTGAGTCCATGAGTAACCCTCATGGGCCAACCCATGAGGGTTACTCATGAGCAGCCCGAGGGGTCCGGTTCCGGCTCAGGACGTGCCGTGCTCCGCGAGGTAGGCGAGCACGGCCTTGACCCGGCGGTTGTCGGCGTCGGTCGCGGGCAGCTCGAACTTGGTGAACACGGCGGCCACGTGCTTCTCCACCGCCCGCTCCGACACCACGAGCTGCGCGGCGATCGAGCGGTTGGAACGGCCCTGCGCCATCAGCTCCAGCACCTCCCGCTCGCGCGGGGTGAGCGTGTCCACCCGGCTGCGCCGCCGTCCGCGGATCAGTCCGTTGACGATCTCCGGGTCGAGCGCCGTGCCGCCCGCGGCGACCCGGTGCAGGGCGTCCACGAACTGGGAGGTGCGGGCCACCCGCTCCTTGAGCAGGTAGCCGACACCGGCGGCGCCGTCGGCCAGCAGTCGGGCGGCCCAGGCGGTCTCGACGTGCTGGGAGAAGACCAGGATCCCCACCCCGGGCATCGTGGCGCGGAGCTCGACGGCCGCCCGGATCCCCTCGTCGGTGTGGGTCGGCGGCATCCGGATGTCCACCACGGCCACGTCGGGCCGGTGCTCGGTGACGGCGGCGACCAGCTCGGGCGCCGTCCCGGCGGTGGCGACCACCACGCAGCCGCGTGCGGTGAGGAGTTCGACCATCCCGTCCCGGAGGATCACCGAGTCCTCGGCGAGGACGACACGGAGCTGCTTGTCGGTCATGCCGTCATTATTCCGGGCGCCTGAGCCGACCGTTCCCGCCCGCACTTCGAAAGTCTTCAGTCCAGACTGGACAGTCCAGACTGATGAAATTACCGTGGAACCGTGACCGAGAAACGAACCACCCGCGCTGCCCCCGCCCCCGCGACTGCCGCCCTCGCCTCCGCGCCCCTGGCCGCCCGTGAGCTGCGCGCCGTCTTCAGCCGGCTGCGCCGCACCCTGCGGGAGGCCGACGACACCGGCGACCTCACGCCCTCCCAGACCGCCGTGCTCAGCCGACTGGTCAACGACGGCCCGGCCTCCGCCAGCGCGCTCGCCGCCGCCGAGCGGGTCCGCCCGCAGTCCATGGCTGCCACCCTCGCGGCGCTCGAACAGCACGGCCTGATCGGGCGTCGGCCCGACCCCGAGGACGGGCGCCGCCAGTTGGTCAGCCTCACCGAGGCCGGCCTGGCCCGGATCGCGGACAGCCGCCAGGCGCGCGAGGAGTGGCTGGCCCGGGCGATGGAGACGCAGTACACCGAGGCCGAACGCGCCACCGTACTGGCCGCGCTGGCCCTGCTCGACCGGCTGAACCGGCGATGACCGGCCCGGTCGCCCTACTCGCACGCTTCCGGGCCGGCCGCCGACAGCCCGCTCCGGACGGCGGGTTCGACCGGCGGCTGCTCGCGCCGATGGTGCTCGGCTCGGTGCTCAACCCGATCAACTCCTCGATGATCGCGGTGGCCCTGGTGCCGGTGGGTGCCGCCTTCGGCGCACCGCCTGCCGAGACCGCCTGGCTGGTCACCGGGCTCTACCTCGCCACCGCCGTCGGCCAGCCGGTGATCGGACGGCTGGTGGACACCTACGGGCCGCGCCGCCTCTACCTCGGCGGGACGGCCCTGGTCGGCGCGGCCGGACTGCTCGGTGCGCTCGCCCCGTCGCTCGGGCTGCTGGTCGTCGCCCGGGTGCTGCTCGGGCTGGGCACCTCGGCGGCCTACCCCGCCGCGATGCACCTCACCCGCGGCGAGGCCGAACGCACCGGACGGTCCAGCCCCACCGGGGTGCTGACCGTGCTCGCCGTCGCCAACCAGACCGTCGCGGTGGTCGGCCCGACCCTCGGCGGCCTGCTGATCGGCGCGGGCGGCTGGCGGACGGTCTTCGCCGTCAACCTCCCGCTCTCGCTGGCCTGCCTGGTGCTCGGGGCGGCCCGCCTGCCCGTCGCCGCCGCGCGCCGCGGCCCGCTGGACCGGCCCGGCAGTCGCGATCCGCTGGACCGGCCCGGCAGTCGCGGCCCGCTGGACCGGCCCGACCGCCTGGACCACGCCGGGATCGCGCTGTTCGCCGTCCTGCTGATCTCGCTGATGCTGTTCCTGATGGAGCCGAGCCCGGCGCGCTGGTACCTGCCGCTGTCCGCGCTGCTGGCCGCCGTCGGCTTCGCCGTCCGTGAGGCGCGGGCCCGCGCCCCCTTCATCGACCTGCGGGCGCTCGCCCGCAACCGGCCGCTGGTCGCCACCTACCTGCGCCAACTCCTCGGCTACACCACCATCTACGCCTTCCTCTACGGCTACACCCAGTGGCTGGAGCAAGGGCGCGGCCTGTCCGCCGCCGACGCCGGGCTGGTTCTGTTACCGCTCTCGCTCACCGCGCTCGCGGTGTCCGGACTCACCGGCCGCAGTTCGGCCGTCCGCGGCAAGCTCCTGATCGGTGCCGGGTGCCATATCGCCGCCTGCGCCGCCCTGGTGCCGGTGCGCGCGGACAGTCCGGCGGTGCTGCTGATCGCGGTCGGCGTGGTGGCTGGCATCCCGCAGGGGATGATCGGCCTCGGCACCCAGACCGCCCTCTACCACCAGGCCGACCCGGCCGCCATCGCCGCCGCGGCCGGGCTGCTGCGCACCTTCACCTACCTCGGCGCGATGGCCGCCTCGGCCGCGGACGCCGCCTCCTTCCCCCAGGGAGCCACCACGGACGGGCTGCACCACCTCGCACTGTTCATGCTCGGCGGTGCGGCCCTGTTGCTCCTCCTCACCCTGCCCGACCGCTCGCTGAGCCGGATGCCCGGCCGGACGCCCGGCCGCAGTGGCAGCGGCCGTTGACGATCGGTCAGCCTTCGTCCGCCGGCGTTCCGCGCCGGACGTGGACGCCGGAGGCAGGCTCCCCGGAGGCAGGCTCCCCGGAGGTGAGCTCCCCGGAGGCGAGTTCCCCGGGCGGGTAGGCGTCCCGGACGCGTTCGAGCAGCGCGAGCTGCTCGTCCAGCCACCCTGCGGCGGGGGAGAGGACGACCCGGAGGGAGACGCCCGAGTCCTCCGTGTCCGAGACGGTCACCCAGAGCCCGCCCGGTCGTCGGGGCTCGATCCGCAGCTCCGGACCGTGCTCCTCGTCCAGCCAGCGGACCGCGAAGCCTTCGCGTAGGCGTTCCAACGCCGTTGCCCATTGCTGCAGATGGCGATCGGTCACCAGGGCGACGAACCGCCCGCGCACCGAGTCGGCGGTGACGGTGATCTCGCAGTCCAGCCAGTCGTGCCCGAGCGGTGAGCCCGGCGCGTGGCGGCCGAGCACCCGCACCCGGACGTTCCGGTCGCCGGTCCGACCGGTCCGACCGGTCCGCCCGTCCCGGCCGGTGGCGTCGTCGGTGCCGGGACGGTCCGTCAGTCTGATCAACTCGTGTCGGTGCGAAGCCATTTCACTCACAGCGTGCTCCCGGTGGCAGCGGATTCAGCGGTCTCAAAGGCTGACATCCTCGCGCAAGTGTTCGCGCCGGTGCCAGACCGGGGGCGGTGGGTTCCCGTCAGGGTTCGACCCGGCGGCGTTCGGCCTGGCGAGCCCCCCGTGCTTGGACGTCCCGCCTTCGTGGCCCGGACGCCCGACGGCCCGCCGGACCGGGGAGGTCGGGCGGGCCGTTCGGGGGTGAGGGTCGTTCGGGCGGTGTGCTGATCGCTCTCGGTGGCCCCGGCCGTACCGGTACCGGCTGCCCGCTCGGTGCGGCGACGGCGGGCGTCGGGTCAGCGATGGTCCGGCTGCCCGCTGAGGACGGTGGTGAAGATCGGCTCGCCGTGCTGGTGGCCGGTCACCGTGGTGGTGAGGGCCTCCGGGTCGTCGCCGGGGGTGTGCCGGGCGGTGATGACGGTGGGTGCGTCGTGCTCGGCGTAGCGGTGGAAGGTGGTGGCCGCGGCGGTCGGCGTGACGGTGACCGGGCTGGCGAGCGCGTTGCCGGCCTGGCGGGCCGCCTCCAGCAGGACCATGCCGGGGATGTGGTCGTTGGCGTGGTCGAAGAGGATCGGGTGCCAGAAGTCGGGGGTGAGGTACCAGGTGCCCGGTGCCCCGGCCGGGGCGAGGACGACGTCGCACGGGCGGAGCCGGCCGACCCGGGCCGGCGGCAGCGGCTCGGCGGTCGTGCCGGGCACGGGCAGTGCGTCGACGTCGTGGCGTCCCCGGCGGAGCCGCCGGTAGGTCGAGTCCGGCACGGTGGTGAAGCGGGCGTAACCGGTGGCGGCCAGGTGCGGACCGCGCCGGACGACGGTGCTCAGGGTGAAGTCGACCGAGGCGCGGTTGCGACGCGGCTGGGCGACGAGTCTCGCCTCGATGGTGAGGTCGGTGGGCTTCGCGCCGATCAGCAGCTGGCGCGGGCGGGTGGTGTAGTCGAGGTTCCACATCATGAACTTGTGGTCGAGCGGGACGCCGAACCGGGTGTGGGCGAGGTAGAGCCCGGCTTGACGGATCGTCTCAGCGGCCTGGATCGGGTCGTGCCGGGTACCGTCCGGAGTGCTGAAGAAGGTGTGCGCGCGGGGCCATTGCGCGGAGACCACGAAGGTGGTCTCGTTCAGCTGCTCGCTGCCGGTCAGGAAGACCTCGGCGTGGCAGGCCCGGTGGACGTACTCCTTGGCGACGGTGCTGGTCAGACGAGGTGCCGGGCCCGCTGCCCGGCCCGGACCGGGGATCATCCCGGGGGCTTCGGCCGTGGTGAGGGCGGCAGGCGTACGGAAGGCAAGCAGGGTCATGGGGAGCGCTCCGAAGGGCCGTGATGGGCGGGGTGGGCTGCTCAGGGCTCGTAAGATACGTACCTACCGGTTTGCTTTTCAAGGAGCCGGGACGAAGGTTCGTCGGCGGTCGAGCAAGGACGTTCGACCCTTCCGGAGCGGGGTCCGATCCGTTCCGCAGGCTGTGGTGGATTGGTGAAGCCCCGTTGACCTGCGGTGATTTCATGACTCGGACTTGACGAGTTCATTATCACGAGGGGGTTTCGGGTGCGAGCGGCCACAGTAAGTAGCAGTGGCTGTTCCGGTTCGGAGACCTCTTGTGGAGCTCTCGGTCACCTGGACGACCCGTACCGTGCACGCGGTTTTCCATCGCTCAAAGACCGCCCTACCTGACCTGGTGCGCACGGGGCGGCTTCGGGCTCGGCGGGTAAGATACAGGGTGTTTGGTTTTGTTTGCCGAGCGTTTCGGGCGGAGTGGTTGCGGTGGTGCGACAGGAGCGGGCAGTCCGGACGCGTCGACTGATCCTCGAGGCGGCGGCGTCGGTCTTCGACGAGTACGGGTACGAGGGCGCGACGATCGGCGAGGTCGTCGCCCGCGCGGGAGTGACCCGTGGCGCGGTGTACTTCCACTTCGCGTCGAAGCGGGAGCTCGCCCAGGGGGTCGTGGAGGAACAGTTCGGCCGCGACGAGCTCCCCGCACGGCACTGCAAGCTCCAGGAGTTCGTCGACCTCGGGATGGTGGTCGCCCACCTCATGCCGCGGGATCCGCTGTTGAGCGCGGGCGCGCGGCTCTCCCTCGGCCAGGACGTGTTCGGCGACTTCGGCGGCGGCGCCGCGCCGGGGTGGATCCAGCGGGCCGAGGCCGTGCTGCTGTCGGCCGCCGAGCGTGGCGAACTGCTGCCGCAGGTGGTGCCCGCCGAAACGGCGTGGCTGGTGACCGGGGCCTGGACCGGGGTGCAGATCCAGTCCCAGAAGATGTCCGGCCGGGCCGACCTGGAGCGCCGGATCGCGGTGCTGTACCAGCACCTGATGCCGAGCATCGCGGTGCCCGGGGTGCTCGCCACGCTGGACCTCGGGACGGACCGGGGGAGTCGGGTGGTGGCCGAGCTGGCGGCGGCCCGGGCCGAGGCGGCGGGCGATGGTGAGGGCGAGGGCGAGGGTGGGGCCGGCGCCGCGGCCGGTGTGGGCGGGGCCGGCTCCGCCTGACGCCGGGGCTCCGCCGTCGGTCGGCCGGATTCGCCTCGCCCCTGACGGCCCGGAATGGCGCCGGTGGGGGCCGCGACCCCAGTCCCCAGGCGATTCCTTTGCCCAAAAACAAACAGCGCGTTCGGTTTTGTATTGACAAACCGTCCGTCCTGTTTTTGGATAGGCGTCGGGTGCTCATCCGATCTCTCCGCCCGCGCCGTCTCGCGGGGGTGTCGAGTAGCGGAGCACCCGCCCGGTCGGTGGCCGTCGGGGTCGCCGATCCGTCTGGATTTGGGGTGGTCGTCATGGAAATCCGGGTGCTGGGGGCCTTGGGGGTCCGACTGTGCGGGGCGTCGGTGGTGCCGACCGCCCCCAAACCGCGACAGGTGCTCGCCCTGCTGGCGTTACGGGCCGACCAGGTCGTTCCGGCCGGCGTCCTCGCCGAGGAACTGTGGTGCGGCCGTCCGCCGCGCAGCGCGCGCACCACGGTGCAGACCTACGTCCTGCAACTGCGCGACCTCATCGACCGCGCGCTCGCCCAGGGCGAGGGCGGTCCGGGGGCGTCCTGCGCCAAGGACGTCCTGGTCACCTCGGCCGGTGGCTACATGCTGAACAGCGGGGGTGGCCTGGTCGACCTCCAGGAGTTCGACCGCCTCGCCGGACACGGCTACCGCGCCATGGACGCCGGTGACTTCCCGCTCGCCGCCCGCCAGTTGGGCGAGGCGCTCGCGCTGTGGCGCGGTCCGGCCTTCGCGGACGTCCCGGTCGGCGGCCAACTCGCCGTCGAGGCGAAGCGGTTGGAGGAGACCAGACTGTGCGCGCTGGACCAGCGGATCGAGGCCGACCTGCGCCTGGGCCGGCACCGCGTCCTGCTCGCCGAACTGACCGTCCTGGTCGACCGCTACCGCACCCACGAGAGCCTGCACGGCCAGTACATGATCGCCCTGCACCGCTCCGGGCGACGCGGTGAGGCCCTGGAGGCCTACCAGCGCCTGCGCAACACCCTGGTACGGGAGTTGGGCATGGAGCCGTCCGCCGCACTGCGCCGTCTGCAGCGCTCCATCCTGCTCGCCAACCCCGAACGTCCCGACCAGGACCAGCCGGTCGGACCGGCCGTGCCGGTCGCCCCGGGCGACGGACCGGCGCCCCGCTCCGCCCGTCTCACCAGGGTCGGCTGACCCGCAGGCCCACGGCGGGGTGGGCGCGTCGGCAAGCTCCCGGTCGGTTCCTCACGTCCGGGTGAGGTCAAGCGGGTCGGGGCGTGGAGTGCAGGGTCAGGTAGTCGTCGAGGCGGGCGGCGGCGGTGAGCATGGCCAGGCCCCGGGAGGTGAGGCGCTGTTGCCAGCCGGCGAGGGCGACAGCCAGTTCCTCGGTGCCGCCCGCCGTGCGGATCTGCTTGACGACAGCGGCGATGTGGTCCAGCCGGTAGCCGCCCCGCCGTAGCAGATGGGCGAGTTCGGCGTCGCGGACGTCGGCCGGGCCGTACCCTCGGTGGCCGGTGCCGCGGTCGCGGGCCGGGGTGAGGATGCCGGCGGCCTCCCAGGCGCGCACGGTCGCGGGGGTGACGCCGAGCCGGTGTGCGACGTCGCCGATCGCGAGGAGGCCGGTCGGCGTCGGACGGTCCGGGGCGGTCGACGGGGCGGAGGACGTGACGGCGGGGTCGGGGGTGAGGTGGTCGACGGCCTCCCGGACGGCGGCGAGGGTTTCCCGGTCGCGCAGCAGTTGGGCGTGCCCGCGGTCGAGGGCGGTCAGGGCCTCGTCGAGGCGGTCGGCGTGGATGCCGACCATCACCGGGCCGGCGGTCGCGTGCCCGTAGGCCGCGACCAGGGCCAGGAAGGTGCGCAGGGCGGCCGCGTGCCGCTCGGTGTAGATCCGGTAGCCGGTGGGGGTGCGGGTGGCGGGCGGGAGGCAGCCGTCGCGTTCGTAGTTGCGGACCGCCTGGGTCGAGATGCCGTGCTCACGTGCGAGGTCGGAGGGGCGCATGCTCGTCTTCCGTTCGGGCCCGTTTGAGACCTCCGTGCTCGTACTGCCGGAGATCGGCGGGCTGGCGTGGGCAAGAGTCTCAACCGTTCTTTCAACGATACGCTTGAGGTTCATGAGTCAGGACATGCACGACTTCGTCACCCCGTCGTGCGAGCTGCTGGGCCTCGGTGAGCCGACGCACCAGGAGCCGGCCTTCGGGTGGGTCCGCAACGAACTGTTCGCCGGGCTGGTCGACCGGGGTTTCCGGTCGATCGCCCTGGAAACCGACCGCGTGGCCGCGCTCGCGGTGGACGACTACGTCCGGGAGGGGGTGGGCACCCTGGACGCGGCGATGGCGGAAGGCTTCTCGCACGGCTTCGGGGAGCACAACGCCAACCGTGAACTCGTCGCCTGGATGCGCGAGTCCAACCGGAGCCGACCTCCCGGCGAGCGGCTCTCCTTTCACGGCTTCGACGCCCCGACCGAGAACTACAGCGCCCCCAGCCCGCGCCGCTACCTTGAGGAGGCCCGCGACTACCTGCGGCTCGGCCTCGACCGCGACCGCGACCCCGACCTGGCCCCCGACATCGCCGGACTGGCCGGCGAGGACGAGCGCTGGAGCCGGGCCGAGGCGGTGCTGGACCCGGCGCAGTCGCCCGGAGCCACCGTCGAGGCCGCCCGGTTGCGCTGCGTCGCCGACGATCTGCTCCTCCGACTCCACGCGCGGGCACCGGAGTTGATCGGGGCCACGTCCCGGGCCGAATGGTCCGGGGCCAGGGCGCGGCTGACCGCCGGTATCGGCCTGCTGCGCTACCACGCGCAGTCGGCGGTCCGGGGCCTCAGTCCGAGCGACCGTCTGAGCGGTCTGCTCGGACTCCGGGACGCCCTCATGGCGCAGAACCTCCTCGACATCCGCGACCTCGAAGCCCGGCGCGGGCCGACCCTGGTCTTCTCGCACAACCGGCACCTGCAGCGGAACCCGAGCGCCTGGGCGCTGGGGGAGCTGGACTGCGGGTGGAACGGTGCGGGGCGGATCGTCGGTGCGCTGCTCGGCGAGCGGTACGCCTTCGTCGCCGGGAGCCTGGGGCGCAGCGCGGCGATCGGGCTGGACGAGCCGGCGTCGGACACCTACGAGGCGTTCCTGCAACGGCGCGGTGAATTCTGGGAGTTGACCGAGCCGGTACTGCCTGACGGAGGCCGGATCCGCACCGACACCACGCCGTCGCAAGGCTACTTCCCGCTCGACCGGGAGGTTCTCGTCGGCGCGGCCGCACTCCTGCACATCCCCGACGGGGCGGCGGCAACGGCAACGGCGGCGTCAGCCACAGCCACGACCGAAGCCGCACCCGTTGCGTCGGAGCCGGGGGCTGCCGGCCCCGGGTAGGCCGTCCGCAGGTGGGACACCAGGGCGGCGGTCGGTGGCTCGGCGGGTCGTCCGCTCGGCCAGGCCAGGGCGATCCGCACCAGCGGGACGGGGTCGGCCAGCGGGCGGACCCGCAGCCCGGGAACGGCGCCCGGGTCCGGCAGGACGGCCACGCCCAGTCCGTGCGCGGCGAGTTCGGCCAACTGCGGTGGTGCGGCCGCCTCGACGCCGATGGCCGGGCTCGCCCCGGCCTCGGCCAGGGCGCGCTCCAGTGCGGTGCGCATCCCGGTGCCGCGCGGGGTGCTCACCAGGGAGTGTCCGGCCAGCGCGGCGACCGGGAGCGGGTCGCCCCCGGTGGCGGTGGCGGCAGCGGTGGCGGCTCCGGCCGGGGCGGCCGCGAGCGGGTGCTGCTCGGCGCAGGCCGCGACCAGCGGCACCTCCAGCACGGTGTGCAGGCCGATTCCGGCCAGCGCCGTCCAGCCGTCGTCGCCCTCGCAGCCGCTCGCGGCGGCGGGCAGGCCGATCACGGCGAGGTCCAGCCGTCCGTCGCGCAGGGCGGCGAGCATCCCCGCGGTGGTGTCCTCGGCCAGTGAGAAGTCGATGCCGGGGTGCTCCTGGCGGAACGCGGCGAGCGTGGTGGCGAGCCCGGGGAAGGTGCCCAGCCCGGACGGCGGGGTGAAGGCCGCCCCGGCGACCATGCCCAGCCGCACGTGTCCGCGCCGCAGTCCGTCGAACTCCTCGGCCGTCCGCCGGGCCGCCGAGGCGGAGGCGAGCGCCGCCCGGGCGTGCGGCAGCACGGCCTCGCCGACCCGGGTGAGCCGAACGGCACGGCCCGAGCGGTCGAGCAGCCGGTGCCCCAGCTCGCGCTCCAGCCGCCGGATCTGGGAACTGACCCCGGGCTGGGTCAGGTGCAGCAGCTGCGCCGCCCGGGTGAAGCTGCCGTGCTGGGCGACGGTGACGAAGTACTGGAGCTGCCGCAGTTCCATGACTCCTGATCATAGGTGGCAGAACCAGCCGGTCTTGGACGAACGTACGGTTCCGGCCGCAGGCTGGGCGCATGGGAACCACGCCGCAGGACCGGGACACCGGGCAGAACCACAGGGCCGACGGGACCGACGGGATCGACGGGACCGACAGGATTCACGGGACCCACTGGATCCGTGCGCAGGTCGCGGCCGAGCGCCGCGAACTCGCCGCGGTGTTCGCCGCCTTCACCCCGGAGCAGTGGAACTCGCCGTCGCTGTGCGGTGGTTGGCGGGTCCGGGAGGTCGCCGCGCACCTGAGCTCCGGCTTCCGGTACTCGACGCCGCGCACGGTCCTCGAACTCGCGCGCTCCGGCGGCCGCATCCACCGGATGGCCGACCGGATCGCCCGCCGCGACGCCGCCGTCATGACCGACCGCGAACTCGCGGACGCCCTCTCCGACCACGCCGACCACCCGTGGCGCCCGCCGGTCGGTGGCCGGATCGCGGCGCTCGCGCACGACGCCGTCCACGGTCTCGACATCACGGTCGCGCTCGGCCTGCCGGGACGGCTGCCGGTGGCGCGCACGTCGGCCCTGCTGGCCGTGGTCTCGCCCCGCACCCTGCGGTTCTTCGGCGCGCGGGTGGACGGCGTCCGCCTGCGCGCGACGGACACCGATTGGTCGTACGGCCGGGGCCCGCGCACCGTCGAGGGGCGGGCCGAGCACCTGTTGCTGGTCGCCTACGGACGCCGACTGCCGGCGGGCCTGCTCACGGGGCCGGGCGCGGATCGGTTCGAGCGGCACGGGTGAGGCGGGATCGCTACCGGCGGTCGGTGTGCAGCCAGCGGGTGAGGATGGCGTGCAGCAGCTCGACCTGGGTGCGGTCGGTGCGGGCGCGGTTTCGGCGCCGTCGTCGTCGGCGAACAGCAGCCAGGTGGCGAATATGGACATCGGGTCCTCCTGGGGCGGCGGAGACGGCGGGGACAGCGGCCGTCCAAGCCTGGGAAGCGGCCCCGGCGGTCGTCATGCGAGTTTCGGGGGCCCGTGGCTACGATCGGAGGAAGTCCTTCCGGACGGTGGTGAGACGGAAGCCAGGTCGCCGATGCCCCCGAGGTCCGTGTCGAGGTCCGCGCAGTGGCCGTCGTACGTGCGGGTCGCGCCGTGGTTGCTGATCGTCGGCGGGCTGGTGTGGAACTCGCTGGACCCGGCCGACTACTGGGGCGATCCGTTGCTGGCGGCGGCCGCCGTGCTGTCCGGGGCGCTGCTGACCCTGCGGGACACCGTCGCGGTCGCGGTGGCCAACGTGACCGGGGTCCTGGTGCTGTCCGCCCGGGACGGGTCGCTCGGGACGGGCGACGGGTACCTGGAGCTGGTGAACACGACCTTCGCCGCCCTGCTCGGCGTCGGGGTGAACCGCGTGGTGGCCCGGCACGGGCGGCGACTGGAGCGGGTGCGCTCGGTGGCGGAGGCGGCGCAGCGGGCGGTGCTGCCGGAGCCGCCGGAGCGGGTGGGCGCGTTGTCGGTCGCGGCCTGTTACCGGGCCGCCCAGGACGAGGCGCTGATCGGCGGGGACGCCTACGCGCTGCAGGTCACCCCGTACGGCGTGCGCGCCCTGATCGCGGACGTGCGGGGCAAGGGGCTGCACGCGGTGGGGGCGGTCTCGGTGCTCCTGGGGGCCTTCCGGGAGGACTCGCACCGGGTGCCGGACCTGGCGGCGCTCGCCGACGCGCTGGAGGACTCGCTGCTCCGGGAGGTCGACCGGCTGAGCGAGGAGCTGCGGATGGAGGGGTTCATCACGGCGCTGCTGGTCGAGTTCCCGCCGGGGAAGGGGACGGTGCGCACGCTCGACTGCGGGCACCCCGGGCCGTACCTGCTGGGCCCCGGCCCGGACCCTCGGACCGCCGGACCACCTCCGCGGACCGCCGGACCGGCGGCCGTGCGGCGGTTGGACGCCGCCGATCCGGGGCTGCCGCTGGGGATGGGCGGCCTCGGCGTCGCGCGGCCCGCGCCGGAGACCTGGCCGTTCCCACCCGGGTGCACGCTGCTGCTGGTGACCGACGGCGTGACCGAGGCCCGGGACGCGGCGGGGGAGTTCTACGACCCGGTGCTCGGGCTGGCGCCGCTGGGTCCGTTCGCCGGGCCGGGCGAGGTGCTGGACGCGCTGGTCGAGGACGTCGCGCGGTGGACCGGCGGGCCGCGGGACGACGACATGGCGGTGCTGGCGATCACCCATCGTGCGGGCGGGTGAGGGGGCGGTCCGGACGTCTCCCCGGAGTCGGTTCGACGGCCACGGACGGTCACGCTGATATCACGATGAGGTGAAGGTCGTACCGCACTCCACGGGATCCGGCCAAGTTGACCGGCGTCGTCCGGTGGCCGGAAAGACAGGGTCCGAATATCGGACGTCGAAATGGACGGGTGGCGCCGGCGGGGGCGCGGGTGTCACTCGGCCCGTGCCCCCTGGGCACGGGCGGTGCGCTCGTCGCGGCCGGTCCATAAGGGGTCGTAAGAGACGGGCAAGACGTGATCGGGGGGAGTGGCGGGATCCGGCCGACCGGCGGTTCGTCCGGAAACGGACCCGGTGCTTGCCTGTGTCGAAGCAGTGACCGAGAGTCGCACTGATGAACGAGATGCCTCGCCCCCGTCAGGCCCGTCTGCTCGGCCACCGCGATTTCCGGCTCCTGTTGACCGGAGCCGCCGCGGCCCAGACGGGCAGTCAAGTCACCCTGGTGGCACTGCCCTTGGTGGCGGTTCTGGTACTGGACGCCACCCCGTTCGAGGTCGGTCTGCTGACCGCCGCCGAGACCGCCGCCTTCCTGCTGGTCGGCCTGCCGGCCGGCGCCTGGCTGGACCGGATGCGCAAGCTGCCGGTGCTGATCCGCGCCGACGTGGTGCGCTGCCTGGCGGTCGGGTCGATCCCGCCGGCGGCGGCGCTCGGGGTGCTGACGATGCCTCAGCTCTACCTGGTGGCACTGGTCACAGGGGTGGCGACGGTGTTCTTCGACGTCGCCCACCAGTCCTTCCTGCCCGCCGTCCTGCCGCGCGAGCAACTGGTCGGTGGGAACGGCGCGTTGGAGACGGTCCGCTCCTCGGCGCAGATCGCCGGCCCCGGCTTCGGCGGCGGGCTGGTGCAGCTGCTCGGCGCGCCGCTCGCCATCGTCGCCGACGCCTGCGGCTACCTGGCCTCCGCGCTGCTGCTCGCCCGGATCCGGGTCGAGGAGCCGCTGCCGGAGCCGGCGCCCGGGCGCTCGCTGCGCGCCGAGGTGGGGGAGGGCGTCCGGTTCGTGCTCGGACACCCGCTGCTGCGGGCGATCGCGACCGCCACCGCCGTGTCCAACCTGTTCGCGGCCGTGCTGATGGCCGTGCAGACCGTCTTCTGGGTGCGGGTGCTCGCCCTGGCGCCGGGAGCCATCGGCGTGCTGCTGTCGACCTCCGCCGTCGGCGGGCTGGCGGGCGCGCTGTGCGCCGGCCGCCTGGCGCGGTGGGTCGGGCAGGCCCGGCTGATCTGGCTGTCCACCGTCGTGACGGCACCGTTCGCGGTGCTGTGGCCGCTGTCCGGCGGCGGCGCGGGCGTGGTGCTGTTCGGCCTCGCCTCCGGGGTGGTGCTGTTCGGCGCGGTCGCCTACAACGTCGCCCAGGTCAGCTTCCGGCAGAGCGTCTGCCCGCCCGAGCTGCTCGGCCGGATGAACGCCACCATGCGCTTCCTGGTGTGGGGCACGCTGCCGATCGGCGCGCTGGGCGGCGGGATCGTCGCCGACGCCGCCGGGCCGCGCGCCGCGCTCTGGCTGTGCGCGATCGGGTTCCTGCTCGTGCCGGTGCCGCTGCTGCTGTCGCCGCTGCGACGGATGCGTGACCTGCCGGGTGGCGGTGGCGGCGGTGCACCAGGGCCCGGGGGACCCGCCGCCGCCGAGGACACCGATCGTGGGGCCGCCGCCGAGGACACCGACGGGAAGGCCGCCACCCAGGAGCCCGCCGCGAGTCCCAGCACCACCTGACCGACCCCAGACCCGCCGAGCCGCGACCGGAAACCGGAGACCGTTCCCGTGCACGCCAGCATCACCTCCGCCTACCTCGCCCGGTACCGTTCCGCCGCCGCCGACTCGCCGGTGGAACTGCTCCCGCTGACCGGCGCCCAACGGCGGTTCCTGATCACCCGCCGACTCGCTCCGCACGGCCGCTCCGACGTCGTCCCGCTGTTCTTCGCCTACCCGCGCGGCACCCTCGACCAGGACCGGCTGGCCCGGGCCGCGGCCGCCGTCGCCGCCCGGCACCCGGCCCTGTGCGGCGGCTTCGCGACCGTGCGCGGCACACCCGTGCTGCGGGTCGGCGGTCCCTCCGCCGAGGCCGCCCGGATCCCCGTCGCCCCCGGCGGCACGGCCCGCGAGGCGCTGCGCGAGGCCCTGCTGGACTGGCCCGCCGACGGGCCCGCGCTGCGCCTGCTGGTCGCCCGGGAGCCGGACGGTGACGAGGACCTGCTCGCCCTCGCTCTGGACCACGCCGCCTGCGACGAGCAGTCCCTCGGGGTGCTCACCGCCGAGCTGAGCGAGGCGTACGAGAAGGACGACGGGTACGAGAAGGGCGGCAGGCCCGAGAAGGAGGACTACGGGGACGGCCCGGTTCCGCAGGCGCTCGCCGACTACCGGCAGGCCGTCGAACTCCAGCTGGCCGCGGAGGACGCCGCCGGCGGGCCCGCCGCGCAGGCCCACTGGGGCCGTCGGCTCGGCGGCCTGACCGGGGCGGGCGGCGGGGCGGCCACGTCCACCGGGATGCTCACCGAGCGGCTGCCCGCCGCCGACGGCGCCGCCCGCGGCGCCGTCTTCCCGGCCCTGCTGGACGCCGCCGGGGTCGCCGCGCACCGCCTGCACCGCGCACCGGGGTCCCCGCGGGCCGGGGCCGGGGCGCTCGCGCTCGGCTACCCGTGGGGCGGCCGGCCGGTCGGCGCGCCCGCCGCGCTCGGCTGTTTCCTCAACACCCTCGTACACCCGGCCGGTTCGACCGCCACGGACGATCTGGACGCCCTCGCCGACGCGTGGTGGGACGACCTCGACCACGCCGGCACCCCGTTCGACGAGGTGGTCCGCGCCGCCCGCACCGCCGGGGCGCCGTGGACGGGTGCCCTGGACGCCATGCTCACCATGGAGGACCTGCACCGCCGTCCGCCGCTGGTGCTCGGCGGCACGCCCGGCCGGGAGACCCACCTGGCCGGACGCCCGCTCGCCGCCCCGCTCGCCGTCTCCGCCTCGCACGGCGACGACCTGCTGGTCCGGCTGGCCTGGGACAGCGACCGCTTCCCCGCGGCCGACGCCCACGCCGCCTTCGACGACCTGCTCGCCGTGCTGCGGCACCACCTGCACGCCCGGCCGTGCCCGGACTCCCACGGCTGACCCGCCGCGGCCGAACGGGCCCCGCCCGGAACGCGTCCGCCCCCAACGGGCCTGAGCCCGCCCACCTGAGCCCGCCCACCTGAGCCCCACGCCTGAACTCCCCACCGGATCCGCCTCGCCGGATCCGCCGCGCCCGCACGCGCGTGCCCGAACGGGCCCGCTCGCACGGACGCCCGGTCCCCGGGCCGCACCGTCACCTCGGTGCGCCCCGGTCCACCGGCCGGAGCGGGACCACCCCACGCCCGCCGCCGGCCACCGCAGTGCCGAGAAGCCCACCACACAAGGGAACCGACCATGTTCGCACTCTCTCCTTCGCAGGAGATCGTCTGGCTGCACGAACAGATGCTGCCGGGCAGCCGCGCCTACAACTTCACCGCCGTCCTCGACCTGTGGGGCACCCTCGACCGGGACGCGCTGCAGGCCGGTCTCGCCGCCGTCCTGGACCACCACCCGGGCCTGCGGCTGGAGTTGGTGCCCCGGGCGGAGGGCCTGCCCGGCCAGCGGGTCGCCGAGGGCTGCCGACCGGAGCTGCGCCACAGCGACTTCAGCGCCGAGGACGACCCGGAGGCCGCCTTCCGGCGTCTGCTGGCCGCCGAGGCCGAGGAGCCGGTGAACACCGAGCGGGCGCCGGTGCTGCGCTGGCACCTGGTCAGGATCGCCGAGGGCCACCACCGGCTGATCCACGTCGAGCACCACCTCGTCCACGACGGCCACTCCTTCGCGATCCTGCTGCGCGACCTGTTCACCGTCTACCGCGCCCGGGTCCTCGGCGAGTCGTACGAACTGCCCACCGCCCCCTCGTACGAGGAGCACGCGCGGGCCGCCGCCGACGTCCCCCGCGACCGCGCGCTGGACTTCTGGACCAGGGAACTGGCCGACGCGCCGCGCGAGGTCACGCTGCCCGGGCTGGCCCGGCCGGGCGCCGAGCGCCGCCACCGGGGCGGCCAGTTGCGCCAGGCGATCGGCGCCGACCTCGCCGAGCGGCTGCGCGAGCGCAGCAAGACCGACGGCCACACCCCGTTCAGCACCCTGCTGGCGCTGCTCGCCGAGCTGCTGCGCCGGCACAGCGGGCACCGCGAGATCGTGGTCGGCACCGCCGTCGGCAACCGCCCGGAGGGCTTCGAGGGCACCGTCGGCATGTTCGTCAACACCGTCCCGCTGCGCCTGCGGCTCGACCCGACGGCGCCCGGCACCGAGGCCGTGGACGAGGTGACCGACGTCCTGATGCGCGCGCTGCCGTACCAGGACCTGCCGGTGCAGGAACTGACCCGCCGCCTCGGCCTGCACACCGGCGGGGCCGACAATCCGCTGTTCAACGTGATGTTCAGCGCGCACGACGCGGCCCTGCCGGACGTCCAGGCGCCCGGGCTGGAGGTCTCGCTGTACGAGGGCTTCAACACCGGCACCACCCGCTTCGACCTCGACCTGGTACTGCTGCCGGACGACCGCCGGGTGGTCGGCGAGAAGCACGGCGCCGCCGGGATGACCCTGGTCTGGGACTACGACGCGGACCTGTTCCGGGAGTCCGAGGCCGTGCTGCTGTCCGAGCGGCTGCTGGAGCTGCTGCGCGGCTACCTCGACCACCCGCAGGCGCCGATCGCCGAGCTGGCGGCCCCCGCGCCCGAGCCCGTCTCCGACACCGCGCCCGAGGCCACAGCGCCTGCCGAGCCCGCCGACGCCGCCCCGGCCCTGCTCGACCCGGCCGCCGCCCACGACCCGACCGCGCTCGCCCTGCTGGCCGGCACCGAGCGGATCAGCTACGGCGAACTCGACCGCCGAGTCACCGAGTTGGCCGAGCGCCTGCGCGCCGCCGGCGTCGCGCCCGGCCAGCCGGTGGCCACCGTCCTGCCGCGCGGCGCGGACAGCGTGGTCGCCCTGCTCGCCTGCCTGCGCCACGGCGCCGTCTACGCGCCGCTGTCCACCGAGGACCCGGCCGCCCGGCTCGGCCTGCTGCTGGAACGGCTGCGCCCGGCGCTCGTCCTGGCGACCCGGCAGAGCGCCCTCGCGCTGCCCGCCGAGGGCGTCACCCCGGCGCTGCTGGACGGCCCGGCGTTCCCGAAGGCCGAGCCCGCCGCCGTCCTGGACGGCGCCGCCTACCTCATCCACACCTCCGGCTCCACCGGCGTGCCCAAGCCCGTCCGGGTCGGCCGCGAGGCACTCGCCGGGTACGTCGCCGCGATCGCGGCCCGCTACGAACTCACCTCCGCCGACCGGGTGCTGCTGTTCGCCCGGCCGTCCTTCGACGTGGCGCTGGAGGAGGTGCTGCCCGCCCTCGCCGTCGGCGCCGCCCTGGTCGTGCCGCAGCGCGAGGTGCCCACCGGGCCCGAGCTGGTGGCCGTCCTCGCCGCCCGCGGCGTCACCGTCGCCAACCTGCCGACCAGCTACCTGCTCGCCGTCCGCGAGGACCTTCGCGAGGCACTGCGCGACGGCCGGTGGACGCCCCGGCTGCTCGTCCTCGGCGGCGAACGGCTGCCCGCCCGGGCGCTCGCCGACCTGGCCGGGGCCACCACCGTGCTGAACGCCTACGGAGTCACCGAGGCCACCGTCACCTCCACCGTCCACCGGGTGACCGCCGCCGACGTCGCCGGCGACGCCGAGATCCCGCTCGGCACCGAGCTGGACGGCGTGCGGATGCACGTCCTCGACGACACACTGCGCCCGCTCCCGGCCGGCTGCGTCGGCGAACTCGTGATCGGCGGAACGATGCTGGCCGACGGCTACCCCGGCCTGCCGGAGCCGACCGCCGCCCGCTTCGTCACCGTCCCCGCGCTCGACGGCGCCCGCGTCTACCGCACCGGCGACCGCGGCTACCGCGACCTCGACGGCCGGCTGTGCTTCCTCGGCCGCGCCGACAACCAGGTCAAGCTGCGCGGCCACCGGATCGAGCTGGAGGAGATCGAGGCCGCGGCCTCGGCCGAACTCGGCGGCCGCTCCTGCGCGGTGGTGCTGCACACCGACCCGCGGACCGGCCCCCGCCTGGTCGGCTTCCTGGAGGGCGCCGACCGCCCCGACCAGGCCGCCCTGCACACGGCGCTCGCCCGCCGACTGCCCGGCGGACTCGTCCCGGCGAGCTGGACCGCCGTCGCGGCGATGCCGACCCTGCCCGGCGGCAAGCCCGACCGCGCCGCCCTCGCCCGGCTGGCGGACGAGGCGGCGGAGGCTGCCGCGACCGGCGGGGAAGGCGCCGGGGAGCGGACCGCGCCGAGCGCCTTCGCCGACCCCGGCCAGGAGCTGATCGCCGCCGCCTGGCGGGAGGTGCTCGGCCACGACCGCTTCACCGCGGACTCGCACTTCTTCGAGGTCGGCGGCCACTCGCTGCTCGCCGCCCAGCTCGCCGCCCACCTGGAACCGCACCTCGGCAGCCGCCCCCCGCTGCGCACCCTGTTCCGCCACGCCGTGCTGGCCGACCAGGCCCGCGCCCTGACCGGCCAGAAGTGAAAGGCAGTATCGACGTGACCGCCCCCTCCGCCGTCCTGGAAGCCGGCCACCGCGAACTCGTGGAGGCCTTCGAGAGCTTCGTCCGTCGTGAACTCGTCCCGCTGGCCGCCGAGTTGCCCGAGACCGCCGACCAGGTGCCGGGCGACCTGCGCAGCTACGTCCGCAAGCGCTCCGCCGCGCTCGGCTTCTACGCGGGCGACTACCCCGAGGAGCTCGGCGGCGCCGGCATGCCCTTCACCGCCGTCGTCCTGCTGCACCACGCCGCCGGGCGCAGCGGCTGCGTCCTCGCGCCGTACGCGCTGGCCGGCTCCGACGGCCCCAGCCCGCTGCTGCGCCACGGCACCCCGGAGCAGGTCGAGCGCCACCTGATCCCGCTGGTGCGCGGCGAGCAGACCCGCTGCCTCGCCCTCACCGAGCCGCACGCCGGCTCCGACGCCTTCCGCCTCACCACCACCGCCGCGCGCGAGGGCGACCGGTGGGTGCTGAACGGGCGCAAGACCTTCGTCAGCAACGCCGAGCACGCCGGGATCGCGCTGGTCGTCGCCGCCACCGACCTCGGCGACGGTGCCGGCCCGACGACCGGGTCCACCGCCTTCGTGCTGCCGATGGACCAGCCCGGGCTGCGGATCGGCCAGCGCTACGAGGGCATGTCCGGCGAGCCGCTGTTCGAGCTGCTGCTCGACGGGGTCACCGTCGGTCCGGAGGCCGTGATCGGCGGCGAGGAGGGCGTCGGCGCGGCCACCGCCCTCGCCATGGACAGCCTCTCCCGCGGCCGCCTGGTGGTCGCCGCGATGTGCAACGGCATCGCCGAGTACGCGCTGCGGGTCGGCGTCGAGTACGCCAAGGACCGGCGCGCCTTCGGGCGGGTGATCGGCGAGTACCAGCACGTCCAGGAGCACCTGGTGTCCACCCGGGCCGAGGTCGAGGCCTCCAAGCTGCTCACCCTCGCCTGCGCCCGGCTGGTCGACGAGGGCACCGAGGCGCCCGAGAACGCCGCGCTCGCCAAGCTCACCGCCTCCGAGACCGCCGTGCGCGCGGTGGACCGCTCGCTCCAGGTGCACGGTGCCACCGGCTGGGTGCGCGGCCACCCGCTGGAGTTCCTGTACCGCTACGTGCGGATGACCACGATCATCGAGGGGACCTCCGAGGTCCAGAAGGTGATCATCGCCCGCTCCATGGGGCTGAACTGACGGCCCGTCATGAATTCGGAGACGACGATGGGAACGACGATGGGAACGACGATGGAAACCCAGAGCGCGGAATCCCCGAGCGCGGATGTCCGGAGCACGGAGGTCCGGAACCCGGAGGCCCGGAGCGTCGGGTACGGCCGTCCGCACCAGGACGGCGCGGTCCTCGACCTGTTCACCAGCTGGGCGCACCGCACCCCGGACGCCCCCGCCCTGATCGACGGCGCGCACAGCTACAGCTACGCCGAGCTCGACCGGCTCGCCGACAGAACGGCCGAGGCCCTGCGCGGCAAGGTCGGCCCGGGTGACCTGCTCGGCGTCTGCCTAGGCCACTCGGTGTCGCTGGTGGCCGTCGCCCTGGCCGCCGCCAAGCTCGGTGCCGTCCACCTGCCGCTCGGCCCGCGCCCCGGCGAGCGCCGGCTGCGGGCCGTCGCCGAGCAGCTGCGCCCGGCCTGCCTGGTCGGCGAGCCGGACCTGCTGCCGCCCGGCGGCGAGCGGCTGGCACTGGACCTGCCCGCCGAGGGCGTGGTGGCCGCCCTGACGGTCGGCGAGCAGGTGAGCGTCCCGGCCGGCACCCACTACGCGGTGCTCACCTCCGGCTCCACCGGCACGCCCAAGGCCGTCGCCGTCACCGAGCCCGCGCTCGGCGCGCTGCTGCACTGGTACCGCGGGCTGACCGGCCTCGGTCCCGGCGAGCGGCACAGCCTGCTGATCGGCGTCGCCTTCGATCCGCACCTGATGGAGCTGTGGGCCGGCCTCACCTCCGGCGCGGCCCTGGTCGTCGCCCCCGAGACGGTCCGCTGGGACTCCGGCGCGCTCACCGACTGGTGGCGCGAGGCCGGCGTCACCGTCTCCGTGCTGCCCACCCCGCTGGCCGAGCCCGTGCTCGGCCGCCCCTGGCCCACCGGGCTGGCGCTGCGCCACCTCATCATCGGCGGCGACCGGCTGCGCCGCGCCCCCGGGCCGGAGGTCACCGCGACCGTCCACAACGCCTACGGGCCCGCCGAGGCCACCGTCACCACCACCGTGCACACCATGGCCCCCGGCGGCGACCACGGCGCCGGCGCCCCGCCGATCGGACTGCCGATCGCGGGCGCGGTCGTGCTGGTCACCGACGAGGACGGCCGGCCGGTGCCGCGCGGAGTCCCCGGCGAGCTGCGGATCGGCGGCCGCGGCCTGGCCGCCGGGTACCTGGACCCCGAGCTGACCGCCCGCCGCTTCGTCGGCGCGCCCGCGGGGGTGGACGGCACGGACCGGGTCTACCGCACCGGCGACCGGGTCGTCATGCGCCCCGACGGGGTGCTGGAGTTCCACGGCCGACTGGACGACCAGGTCAAGGTCAGCGGCGTGCGGATCGAACCGGCCGAGGTCGAGGCCGCGTTCGAGCGCGACCCGCGGGTGCGCCGGGCGGTGGTCGCCGCCGAACAGGCGCCGACCGGCGGCGTCCGGCTGCTCGCCTTCGTGCAGCTCGCGGAAGGCTCCGAGCCCGGTGCCGAAACCGCTGTCGGGGCGGGCGCCGAGCCGGGTGCCGAAACCGCTGTCGGGATGGGTGCCGATCCGGCCGGGCTGCTCGACGCCGTCCGGTCCTGGCTGCCCGAGCAGGCGGTGCCCTCCGCCGTCCGGCTGGTGGACCACTACCCGCTGGACGCCAACGGCAAGGTGGACCGGCACGCGCTGCTGGCCGCCGAGCCGTCCGCACCCACCGGTGAGGAGGGCGACACCCCCGTCGAGCGCACCGTGCTGAAGCTCTGCCGCGAGCTGATCGGCCGGGCCGACCTCGGTCCCGCCGACAACTTCCTGGCGTCCGGCGGGAATTCGCTGGCCGCCGCCCGACTGCTGGAGGCGCTGGAGAGCGAGTACGGGATCCGCCTGCGGGCGCCCCTGGTGCTGCGCCAGCCGGACCTGCGGGCCGTCGCCCGACTGGTCGAGGAGCGGGTCGCCGTCCTCACCGCGACCGCCTGACCGCGACCGCCTGACGACGGCCGCCCGACTCTCCCGCACCTCCGCACTGGGGCGCCCCGGCCCGAATCGCCGGGGCGCCCGGAAGGGAACCACCATGACCACTGCGACCCTGCCCGCGCTGATCGCCCGGCAGGCCGAACGGCAGCCCGACGCGCTCGCCGTGACCGACGGCTCGACCATTCTCACCTACCGCGAACTCGTCGACACCGCGGGCCGGTTGGCTGCCGTACTGGCCGCCCGGGGGATCGGGCCCGGCAGCGCCGTCGGCCTGCTCTGCGCCCGCTCCACCCGTCTGGTCGTCGCCCAGCTCGCGATCTGGCGAACCGGCGGGCACGTCCTCCCGCTCGACCCGGCCTACCCCCGCCCGCGCATCGCCGAGATGACCTCCGACGCCGGGGTCCGACTCGTCCTCGGCGACAAGGCGCTGCTCGCCGAGGCCGGGCTCGGTGACGAACAGATCCTCGTCCTGACCGAGCACGGTACCGACATCACCGAACACGGTACCGATGCGACCGGGCCGGTGGCGCCCGACGCCGCCGATCCGGCCGCGCCCGCGCTGGTCTTCTACACCTCCGGCTCCACCGGCCGGGCCAAGGGCGTGCTCGTCCCGCACCGCGCCGTCACCGACCTGGTCACCGCCCCGGACGCCATCGCGGTCGGCCCCCGCGACCGGGTGCTGTTCCACTCCGCCGTCACCTTCGACGCCTCCACCTTCGAGCTGTGGGCCCCGCTGGCCCACGGCGCCGCCGTCGCCGTCTCCCCGGCCGACCGGCCCACCGCCGAGGAACTCGGCCGCGACGTCGAGCGGTTCGGCGTCACCACCCTGCTGCTCACCAGCGCGCTCTTCCACCACCTGGCCGCCCGGCAGTCCCGGATCTTCGGGGTGCTGCGCACCCTGGCGGTCGGTGGCGAGGCGCTCTCGCCCGAGCACGCCGGAGCGGTGCTGCGCGCCTTCCCGTGGCTCGAACTGATCAACGTCTACGGACCGACCGAGGCCACCACCTTCACCACCCTGCACCGGGTCACCCAGGCCGACTGCGCCGGCCCCGTCCCGATCGGTCGGCCCTTCGGGGGAGCCCGCGTCCTCGTCCTGGACGAGCGGCTCGCGCCGGTGCCGCCGGGCACGGTCGGCGAGCTGTGGATCGCCGGTGACCGCCTGGCCCTGGGCTACCTCAACCGGCCCGAGCTGACCGCCGAGCGCTTCCGCGAGCTGCCGGACGTCGGCCGTGCCTATCGCAGTGGCGACCTGGTCCGCCAACTCCACGACGGCACCTTGGAGTTCCACGGTCGGACGGACGAGCAGGTCAAGCTGCGCGGTTTCCGGATCGAACCGGGCGAGGTCGAGCACGCCCTGCTCCAGCTTCCGGAGGTCGCGGAGGCGGTGGTCGTGGTCCGCCGGGCCGGACAGGCCGACGCCGCCCTCACCGCCTGCCTGGTCCTCGCCGAGGGCGCGGGCCAGGCCGCCGAGACGCTGCGCGCCCGGCTCGCCGAACGGCTGCCCGCCCACCTGGTGCCCACCGCCTGGACCGTGCTCGACGCGCTGCCGCTGACCGGCTCCGGGAAGGTGGACCGCCGTGCACTGGCCGACGACGACCCGGTCGGGTGGCGCCCCTCCGGCGGCGGTGCGCTCGGCCCGATCGAGCAGGTCGTCGCCGAGGCCTGGAGCCGGGCCCTGGAGCGCCCGATCACCGACCCGGCCGCCGACTTCCTCGCCGAGGGCGGGCACTCGCTGCTCGCCATGTGGGTCGTCGACGACCTGCGCGAGGACCTCGGGGTCGAGCTGTCGCTCGCCGACTTCCTCGACCACCCGACCGTCGCGGGGCAGGCGGAGCTGCTGGAACGGGCGCTGCGGGCCGCCGATGGACCGGAGGGCTCGGCCGACCCGGCGGACCCGGCGGACTCGACTGGTGTGACCGCCTCGACCGACACGACCGGCCTCGCACGCTCGGGAGGCGGCCGATGACCGCCGTCGACCAGGCCGACCTGCTGCGCCGCGCCCGCAGTCGGCGCAGCGCAGCCACCGCCCCGCCGCAGCGCCCGGCCGCCGACGCCGCCGCCGACGGCCCGGCCCCGCTCTCGCACGCGCAGCAGCGGATGTGGCTGATGGACCACCTCGGCCAGGGCGGCGCCCTCTACAACGTCCCGATCGCCGCCCGGCTGAGCGGCCGGCTCGACCGGGTCGCCCTCGCCGCCGCGGTCACCGGGCTCACCGAGCGGCACGCCGTCCTGCGGACCCGCTACCCGCGCCGGGGCGGACAGCCGTACCAGCAGATCGACCCGGTCGTCCCGGTGCCGCTGCCGGTCGTGGACACGAAGACGGACGCGGCCGCCAGGGAGCAGCTCGCCGCCGAGGCCACCCGCCCGTTCGACCTCGCCACCGGCCCGGTGCTGCGCGCCCTGCTGCTGCGGCAGGGGCCGGAGGACCACACACTGGTTCTGACGATCCATCACATCGCCGTGGACGGAGGATCGCTGCCCGTTCTCGCGGCGGACCTGGCCGCGCTCTACGCCGCGGCCCGGGACGGCGTGGCGCCGCAACTCCCGCCGCCCGGACCGTCCTACGCCGAGTACGCCCGCCAGGAGCGCGCCCGGGACGCCGAGTTGACTGCCGCCGCCGACGCCCTCGCCGTCCGGCTGGCCGGTGCCCGCCCGCCGGCGCTGCTGCGGCCCGCCCCGCCCGGAGCCCGCGAGCGCCGGGCCGTACTGCACGCGGCTCCGCTGGACCCCGCCGTGGTGGACGCCCTGCGCGGACTCGGCGCCCGGCACGGCGCCACGCTGTTCACCGTCGTCCTGGCCGCCGCGTTCGCCACCCTGCGGACGGCCTGCGGGCAGGACGACCTCGTCCTCGGCTGCGCCAGCGGCCACCGGGCCGGGCCCGAGCTGCGGCACACCGTCGGCCTCGCGGTCAACACCCTCGCCGTACGGGCCCATCCGGCCGGGGACCCGTCGTTCGCGGAACTGCTGACGGCGGTCCGCGGCGAGCTGCTCGACGCCCAGCAGCACCACGACGTGCCGTTCGACCTCGTGGTCGAGCGGCTCGGCGCGGCCGCCCGCGGTGCCGACGGCACCCCGCTGCTCTCGGTCACCTGTGACCTGGTCCGGCCCGTCGCGCCGCTGTCGCTGCCGGGCCTCGACTCCGCGAACGTCGAACTGGACCTGGGGCTGGCCAAGTTCGGCCTGGCGCTGCTCCTGGAGGACGGCCCGGCGCCGCGCTGCCTGGTGCAGCACGACCGGGACGTGCTGGACGAGTCCACCGCCGGGCAACTGCTCGATGCCTTCGCCGCCGTGCTCACGGCCGTCGCGGGGGAGGCGGACCGGCGCCTGTCCGAGCTGCCCGGCCGTCTGCTGGTCGCCGCCGAACACCCGGCGGTGGCAGGCCTGTCGGCCGATCCGGCCGTGGTCGAGGCGGTCGTCGTCGAGCTCCCGGACGACCCGCCGCTCGCCTACGCGGTGGTCCGCGGACCGGTCGCCCCGACCGGCTCCCAGCTGCGGGCCGTCCTGCGCGGACGCGTCCCGGCCGCCGAACTCCCGCGCGCGGTGACGCTGCTGGACCGGATCCCCCGGCTGCCGGACGGCACCGTCGACCGCGGCCGGCTGCCCGGGGCCCCGCCGCCCGCGCCGGTCCCGGGCGCGCCGGTCCTGTGCGCGCCGCACGGAGACGGCCCGGTGGACGTCGTCCGCGAGGCCTTCGGCGAACTGCTCGGCACCACCCCGCCCGCCGACGGCGACTTCTTCGCCCTCGGCGGTCACTCCCTGGTCGCCGTCCAGCTCGCCGAGCGCCTGCGCACCCGCACCGGACTGCCGCTGACCGGCCTGGACATCCTGGAACAGCGCACCCCGCGCGCCCTCGCCGCCGTGCTCGCCACCCGCGAGGACGAGCGCCGTGCCGCCCTCGCCCGCACCGGCGCCCGCCCGCGCACCCTGACCCGCACCGGCACCGTCCTGCTCACCGGTGCCACCGGCGGGGTCGGCGCGGCGGTCCTGCAGGAGCTGATGGCGCAGGGCCGGCCGGTCCGCGCGCTGGTCCGGCCCGAGTCGGCGCACCTGCCGGCCCTGAACGGCGCGGAGGTCGCGGAGGGCGACCTCGCCGACGTCGACAGCCTGCGGCGCGCGGTCGAGGGCGTGGACGCCGTGATCCACTCCGCCTGCACCTTCACCGACCACGCCACCGACCTCGCCGCGATGCGCGCCCTGGTGGACGGTTGGCGCGGCGGCCCGTTCGTCTTCGTGAGCAGCATCGACGCGTACGGCCGCCCGGTGGGCACCGAGGTCCCCGAGGGCAGCCCGAGCGGCGCGGCGGTCACCCCGTACGGGCAGGCCAAGCTGGACTGCGAGCGGATCCTGTTCGAGGCCGCCGCCACCGGCCGCGGCCCGGCCACCGCCGTGCGGGCCCCGATCGTCTGGGGCCCGCACCACCGGCTCCGCGACCAGCTCCGCTGGGGCTCCACCGGCGCCCTCTACCAGGCCGCCCTGGCCGGTCGGCCGATCACCCTGCCGGACGCCGACGACCGGTACGGAGCCTCCTGGGTGCACGCCGCCGCGCTGGCCCGCGCGCTCGCCGCCTGTGCCACGCCGGACCACCCGGCGGCCGGGCGGGTCGTCAACGCGGTGAGCGGGCACGTCTCCTGGGCGGAGTTCACCGCCGAACTGGTCCGGCTGCTCGGCTCCGAGAGCCCGCTCACCGAAGGCCCCGACGCCGACGAGGAACTGCGCCGCCCCTGGCGCTACCGGGCCGAAACCCTGGCCGGCCCGCTCACGCCGGAACCGGGCGAGGACTGGCGCAGCGTGCTCGCCGCGATGGTCGGCTGAGCCGGCCCCGGGCGGAGGGGGCCCCGGGCAGCGGACCCCTCCGCCCGGCCGCGGACGGCCGCGACGGCCGCGACGGCTGCCGGGGCCGCCGCGCGCGTTGCGCAGCCGGCCCGCGGTGAGGTCGCCGATCCGTCGGCCGCGCACCCGGCACCCGCGCATCCGCACACCCGGCACCCACACCCGTGGCTCGGGTGGGCCTCGCCGGTTCCGCTCACCCGATGGTGACCACCCGGGCCCACTCCGGCGGGGCTTCCGGGCGGTAGTCCGGGTCGTTCTCGTCGTAACTGCTCGGCCGGGGGAAGAGACCGACGACCGTACGGCAGGGTGGTGGGGCCGACGGCCACCGGGTCTGGCCGTCGGTCAGGACCACCACGACGTCCGGGCGGGGAGCCGACCGCAGGGCGGCGCGGAAGCCGGTGCGCAGGTCCGTGCCGCCCCCGCCGAGCAGCGGAATGCCCTCCGTCCTGCAGAGCTGGTGAACGCCCTGCGCGACCGCGTCGCAGGGGACCACCCGGACCTGGTCCCGGCGGCCGCCGACCGCCCGGCCGATCGCCGCGACCTCCAGCAGCGCGCTGCCCAGCTCGTCGTCCGAGACCGACCCGGAGGTGTCGATGACCACCGCGACCCGGGGCGGCCGCCGCCGCAGGCTCGGCAGCACGACGCCCGGCACCCCGGCCGAGCGGCGGGCCGGCCGGCCGTAGCCGTAGTCCTCGCCCGCGCCGGGCCCGGAGACCGCCGAGCGCACCGCCGAGCCCAGCAACCGCCGCCAGGGCTGCGGCGGGTGGAAGGCCTCCTCGGCCCAGCGCCGCCAGCCCGCCGGGGCGCTGCCGGGCCGGCCCCGGATCCCCTCGGCGACCCGGAAGCGGACGGCGTCGCGCTCCTGCGCGCTCAGCCCGTGGGCGCCGTCGGGGCCCGGCTCCCACGGCCGGTCCGTGCCGTCGGCGCCGCTGCCGCAGTCCAGCCAGGCCGCGTCCAGGGTGCGCGGGTGGAACCGGTACCGCCGCAGGTACTCCTCCATCAGCAGCCCGTCCGGCAGTTGCAGGCTCTCGGGCCGCAGGGCCCCGGACGGCCGCTCCAGCCCGTCCCCGTACACGTCGTCGTTGATCTCGCAGTCGGCGGCGATGTTCGTCCGCAGCTGCCCGGCCGGGCCCTCCAGGCCGAGTTCGCGGGCGATCCGGTTGCCGCGTCCGTGGTGGTCGCGCAGCAGGTGGGACACCTCGTGGACCCAGACGCCGGCGAGCTCCTCCACGGGCGTGCGGTCGACGAAGACCGGCGAGGCGTAGCAGCGCCAGTACCGGTCCACCGCCATGGTCGGCACCTCCCGCGACTCCACCAGGTGGAGCGCGAACAGGGCGGTCGCCAGGTACGGCCGGGCCCGGACGGCCTGCAGCCGCGCGGCGTACAGCTTCTCGACGTCCAGCGCGTCCGGGACGTTCGGCCCCTCCGGGGCGTTCGGCGCGGGCGCCGTGGTCATCGGCCCGCCTTCGCCGCCACCCGGCCGGCGGCGAGGTCGGCCCGGCGGGAGAGCGCCAGCGCCGGGGCGAGCCGCTCGATCGACTCCGGCACGTCCCAGTCCTCCCGGCGCAGCGAGGCCAGCGTGGTGGCCGGGACGACCAGCAGGTCCGGGGCGCCGGTCGCCATCGCCCGGGCCAGCAGTGCCCAGGCCGAGTCCCAGCGCTGCCGGTCCGGCCGCTTGCGCACCGCCGCGACCACCCCGTCCAGCACGGCCTGGCGCAGGTCCCCGCGCTCGGGCAGCACCGCGCCCGCCGGGTCGGCGAGCAGGTCCTCCGGGTCGGGCAGGTCCATCCGGTCCATGCTCGCCATCAGCTCCAGCCCCGGGCCGTCCCCGACGGTCCCGCGGACCAGCAGCGACAGCACCTCGCGGGAGGAAGCGGCGGCGGTCGCGAAGGCGACCAGCCGCAGCGTCATGTCCCAGCTGCGCGGCGACGGCCAGGCCCCGCCGCGCCGGGTCTCGGTGGTGGGCAGCCGGTGCACCAGCTCCGGGCGGGCGGTCAGCAGCCCGCACACCGCGCGCCGGGCGAGCGCGACGGCCTCCGGCAGCGCCTGCGGGTCGAGCCGCGGCAGGGTGGCCACGGGCCAGACCCCGCCCAGGCCGCGCACCACCACCTCGTGGTCGTGCACCCACTGCAGGTGGACGAAGCGGTTGGCCAGCGGCGGGCTCAGCTCCCAGCCGTCGGCGGCCGACGAGCGCGGGTTGGCGGCGGCCACGATCCCTACGCCGGGCGGCAGTTGCAGCGTCCCGATGCGCCGCTCCAGGACCAGCCGGAGCAGCGCGGCCTGGACGGCGGGCGGCGCGGTGGACAGCTCGTCCAGGAACAGCAGCCCGCGCCCGGCCCGCACCAGGCGGACCGCCCAGTCGGGCGGGGCCATCGGCACGCCCTGCTGCGCCGGGTCGTCGCCGACGACGGGTAGCCCGGAGAAGTCGGAGGGCTCGTGGACGCTGGCGATCACGGTGGTCAGCGGCAGGTCCAGTGCTTCGGCGAGCTGGTTGAGCGCGGCGGTCTTGCCGATGCCGGGCTCGCCCCAGAGCAGGACGGGCAGGTCGGCGGCGACGGCCAGGGTGAGGGCCTCCAGCTGGGTGTCGGCGCGGGGTTCGGTGCTGGTGTCGCCGAGGAGGTCGAGCAGCCGGCGGGCGACGTCGAGCCGGGCGGCTTCGCTGCCGGGTGTGGGCGCGGGTGCGGGCGCGGCCACGGCAACGGACGTGGAAGCGGAGGAAGCGGACATGGAGACGGACATGGTTCATCACCTCAAGTGGTCTGGTAAGGAGGGGTGTTCAGCGTCCGACGGCCGGCGGTGGGATCAGCGGCGGGGGGAGCGGACCGGGCGCGAGAGGGATGGGCGCGGGCGGCGGCACGGGAACGCGGTGGGCCCGGGCGCGGTCAGACCGGCCCGGTAGAGGCCGTACACGATCCGCCGCTCCGCGGCCGCCCGCAGCTCGTCCCGCAGCGGGCCGTCGCGCAGCACCGCCTTCGGGCCGAGCAGCTCCTCGACCACGGCCAGCGCCCCGGCGGTGTCCCCGTGGTCCAGGCGCTCGCGGACACCGTCCAGCGCGTTCGGACGCAGGTGCGCCAGGTCGATCGCCCGCAGACAGGGCAACGGGGTGCCCGAGAGCGAGCTGAGCAGCTCCTCGCGGCGCAGCTCGGCCGGATCGTGGTCGAGCGGGGTGAGCACCCCCTCGACCAGGCCGATCCGGTGCCGCGCCCCTCGGCAGTCCACCAGCCGCTCGGACCCGGGCGGATCGCGCGGGTCCGTCCGGGGCGGGTGCCCGGGCGCCAGCGCCGCGGCCACCAGCGGGTGCAGCCGGTCCGGCGCGATCGCGCCACGGCGGAGCAGATCGAGGTCGGGCGGCACCCAGGTCGCGGCGTCGGGCAGCAGGGGTAGCGCCGAGGTGTCCCCGGTGGCGTCCGTGGTGCACCCGTCCGGCCCGAGGAGCAGCCGTCGCCGACGTTCGAGCCGCACCACGACGGGCCCGTCGGGGCGTCCGTCGGCACGCCGCAGCAGCGCGGCCTCGGCGGCCCACCGGTCGACGGCGCGGCGCCGGGCGAGATCGCCGACACCGCTTTCCGGCGGGCCGGTCGACGTGCCGGACCCGGCCCGCTCGGCCAGTTCCCCGCTGCGCCCGGCGTCCCAGAGGTGCCGGTGCAGGTCGTAGCGGAACCGGCGGCTGGGGCGCGGATGCGGGTGCGGGGACCGCCGGTCGCCGCCGCCGGAGCCGTCCCAGAGGGCCAGGGCGATCCGCTGGCCGTACTCCGCCCAGGCGGGCGGCGTGCGGACCACCAGGGACACCGGCCGCTCGCCCGGGTACCGGGCCAGAGCCATGGTGAGCCCGGGCCGGAGCAGTCCGTCGGGTGCGGATCTCGGCAGGTGCCAGCGCAGCAAGTCCGGTGCGAGGCGCCGGAGATCGGTGCGCAGCCGGTCCGCGAGTTCCCGGCCGCGGGCGCGTGCGACGTCCCCGAGGCGGAAGTCCACCTCGACGTTGGCGGCGGCGCAGGACCCGGCCCAGTCGCCGGCCAGGCGGCGGGCGGTGGCGGTTTCGATCATGGCGGGCGGCACGGCGTACTCGCGCACGCGCCGCCAGAGGAAGAGGCGGGAGTCGTTCCCGTTCGCGGGGGAAGTGCGCATCAGCGCTCACTCTTCGCGGACGGGACCCCCAATCTGAGAACTGCGTGAGTGGTCATCGCCGGGGAGCATAGCGCTCGCACCCGCCGGCCGCCACACCGTTTCGGTACGTCCTCGACGGGTCTCCAATACGGCCCCCGCACGTCCCGGCCCACCGCCGCCGGGCGCTCAAGATCCGCTGGAACCCGGGTCGAGACGGGTGGTTCATGGTGGCTTGGGTGTGTTCTGGTGGTGGGCGGAGGAAACGCGGACCCGGGCGACCGGGGTAACGCGGAGCAGCGCGAGGGCGTCTCGGGGGCCCCCGGGGGGTGTAGACGCTCGCACATGGAGCTGAGTGCGGAGGCTATGGTTCGCCGGCCCGGAGTGGCATTGACTGGTGGATACGAGGACGGACACGAAGGGTCGCAGGATCCGGCCCGCGTCCGACCGTTCCGACTGGTTCCTGCTCCGAGTGAGGGTGATCGTGATGGCTGGTGTGGTGGATCTCGCGGTGGACGCGGGTGTGGTGCTGGTGGTGGGTGGTACGGGGAAGACGGGTCGGCGGGTG